>CAYFNV010000032.1:0-42121 GCA_964344595.1 uncultured Nitrospina sp.
TGACTCTTCTCCTGGAAGGGTCTCTATCTGTAAACGCTTTTCTCTACTTACCCAAGTAAACCCTTTGCGAAATAATCATAGGATCCTTTTAAAAAAGTATTTCCATTTTCTTGAATAAAATTTCCTCTAAAATACCCATATTTTCTCTGTTGATGGAAAAAGGATCTATATCTAGCAATATAAACCTCATCTTCGTTGACGGCTCCGACAATTTTTTCCCCTGTAAAAAACCCGATTCCAAGGTCATCCAGTTCAGGCGGATTCTCTATTACTTCCTGTAGTTTTTTTATGGCTTCGGAAGGAGAAAAAGCAATTTTATAGTTTGCTTTTTCCTGCAAAGAAATACACTCTCTTAATTCCTCTAAAAAAGTCTTATGCGGTGGGGCCATAATTCTACCAATCTTAGTATCTGTCTCATTCAAACTATCTTCATCATAATTAACTTAATTAAAAATTACGATGATTTGTGCGCTACCAATGTCTGCTTTGGGTAGAGAGCGGAAGTGAGGATCATTCGATAAGTTTTTTTAAAATGGCCCTAAATTCGGGATCATGAGTAATATCCCCAACCTCAAGTTTCATACCCCGGAGTGGTGTGCCCATCCGACCATTGAATTTTTTATAACATCCTGAACTTAACCAAATATCTCTTTAAAAAGTACAATTTTGTTCTATTTAGATAATAGTGATAGGCAATACATAATTTAGTAATTAATCTCCTAAATTTAATAATAAATAAACTTTACCTATTTTAATTATTTATTTATACAAAAATAAATTGATTTTTTATATGTATTAATACATAATTTATTTAGGAGAACGCCATGAGAAAACCAGACTATTTAACTCTGAAACAAATTGAACGTCGCAAACAAAATCTTCAGTGGGGACCTGGGAGGTCTGTGGAGACAGGCATGATTAGACAGTACCGGGAAGCCCTAGGTATGACTTTAAGTAATCTGGCAGATAGTACGGGTGTATCAATTCCAACAATCGCCCAGGCTGAACGTCGAGAGATTAAAGGAAACAATCTTAACTTAGATACTCTTCAAAGAGTCGCCTCCGCAATGAATTGTGATCTAACTTATTCATTTGTTCCAAAAACTAACATGCGTAAATTTGTAGAAAAACAAGCCTACAAAAAAGCGAAAAGAATTTTAGAGAAAGCAGATCTTCATATGTCTTTGGAAGATCAAAAAGTTACCTCCAAACTAAATGATAGGATTCGACGGTTGGCAGAGAAATTAATTAACCAGGGAAAGGTTTGGTGAAGAAATTTCTATTTAAGGATCGTGATGGCCGCACCCCTCTCCCTGAAGAATTCAAAAAAGAACTTATTCCTGGACATATTAAAACGAGTGATGAGTTAGATGAGTTTGAAGAAGCAAATATGACGGAAGGTCTGGTCTGGCTTGAAGATTATAAAGGCAAGTATTTGGACTATTTATTCTGGAATCGTCTTCATAAAAAACTATTTGGTAAAGTGTGGAAGTGGGCAGGAAAGTTTCGCACCCATGAGCTTTCGATTCCAGACTTCAGTCATCCAGGATATATTTCTGAAAACGTCCGCAAACTGGAAGAGGATTTGGTTTATTGGTTAAACAATAAAGTATTCTCTGATGATAGAGAATTAGTTGCTCGGTTCCACGAACAGTTTTTAACTATCCATCCATATGCAAATGGAAATGGTCGTACTGGCAGGATACTTGCTGAATATATTTGTGAACGAGAAAATCTTCAAATACCCACGTGGGGTTTATATTTAAAGTCAGATTCCAAAAAGCATAGAACTTCCTATTTGAACGCAATCTTTAAAGCGCGCCACCAATCCAATTATAAAGAACTAATTGAGTTTATGTACTCCTAATGCAGGATCATGTGTGCACTAACTTTGAAAATTTGGTGCCGAAGAGAAGACTCGAACTTCCACGTCCTTGCGGACACATGAACCTGAATCATGCGCGTCTACCAATTCCGCCACTTCGGCATTCTTTTCAATCTGCTGGGTCCGTTTTGAAGCCGCATTATAGCAAATTCCCCCGGAATTAAAACGTCTATTAATCCCAACGATTTAATCTTTAATTCTCTATAATTTGTGGCCTTCGATCTCGGTATGTTCCAGCTCCGCCTCGGCTTCCTCCTCTGCCTTGATCAGGGACTGCACCGACATATGATCCTTAAAGATGAAGAACAACCCGCCACCTATTAACACGATAAACCCGACCGCCCAGGCAACCATGCCGAAACTGACCGCGGCAATTTCAGCCTCTCCCCTGATTTCGTGAAGGGCTATCAAAACCCCCGCGTTGAACGACCCCAAAAACCCCGGTGTGGGTAAAATTGTTATGAGCACACAAATCATGACAGCTAACAACAACAGGGACTCCAGAGTTTTATCCTGCAAATCATAAGCAAAATATAAGGGATAATAGGCCGATATCAGTGCGACCCACGTCAACACGGAGAAAAAAACAATTTTTGTGAGCGCACCGGGGTCTTTAATTATTTTGCATCCTAACGCAAACTCTTCCAGCATGAACAAAATCTTTTCCCGCCATTTTTCTGGAACGGGTTTCACCAGCCAGCCGACCCAGGTTTTAACCTGCTTCTCTTTATAAGCCAGCAGAAACATGAAACACAGCAAACCCAAAACCACGATCGCGGAAAACTTGCCGAACCCTGACACCATGGTTTGAACAGACACCCCGGAAAAGGTGAGTTGCGGATCAAACATATCCGCATGGAATACAAAGACCCAAGCGAACAGTATCAATAGAATAACCAGGTCGAACAATCGCTCGACAATGATGGTTGAAAAAGAACCGGCAAAGGTGATGCCGTGTTTTTTGCCCACCAGATATGCGCGGAGGAACTCCCCCGCCCGCGCGGGTAGAAGGTTGCCCATAAACCCAATCATAAGCGGGGCAAAAATATCTTTAACTGGTATTTGTTTGAATGGACGGAGCAAAACCTGCCAGCGGTAGGCACGGGTCACATAACTGACAATAGTTACTCCAATTGCAGGCAGAACATAAATCAGCTCAATGTCTTTGAAGGAATCAATCAACGCGTCCATTGAGACATTGCGCAGGGTATAATAGAGTGCGGCAGCGGCGATGGCGAGTCCGATTAATAGTTGTCGGGTTTTTTTCAATGTTTGAGTATTTCCCTGGCTTTATCAATGTCCTGCTTAATCTGAACGACCAGATCGTCAGCGGACTTGAAAGTTTTTTCACTGCGAATACGCGTCACGAACTGGACTTCAATTTCATGGTGGTAGATCACCTGGTTGAAGTCAAAGATATGAACTTCTACGCTTAACCGGTCGCGGTTGAAGGTTGGGTTGAACCCGATATTCGCTACCGCATCATAAGAGTTGTTTTCATAAACCACCCGCACCGCATACACACCCGTGCCCGGTATCTGCACCTTGCTGGTATCAATATTGGCGGTCGGGAAACCAATGGCCTGTCCGGTTTTATAACCCGAAACAACCGGACCTGTTATGGAATAGTTCCGGCCAAGGAATTGACTGGCCGATTCCACTTCTCCCGCTTCTACCAGTTCCCGCACATGAGAGCTGCTCACAGTCTGGTCGTTGACCTGGAAAGGATCGACCACATGCACCTTAAACCCAAACTCTTCACCCATCTTTTTGAGGTAGGGAATGGTTCCCTCCCTGCCACGGCCGAATGCGTAGTCGAATCCGACCACGACTTCCTTCACCCCTATTTTTTCGAAGAGGATGTTTTTTGAAAAGTCGCGCGGTTGCTGGTCCGCAAATTTTCTTGTGAAGTCGGCGCAAATGACCATGTTGATTTCGAACGACTCGATCAACTCCATCTTTTTCTTAAAGTGGGTCAACAGAGGGGGGACTTTTTCCGGCGCGATGATTTTCAACGGGTGCGGTTCGAAGGTGAACGCAATGGAGGTGCCCTCATTCTCCCTGGCCAGTTCCGCCGTTATGCGGAACAGGGCCTGGTGCCCCACGTGCACCCCATCAAAATTACCTATCGCCATGACAGGATAGGGAATCGGACCGGTTATATTTTTTGTGCCTCGAATAATTCTCATAAACTCATCTTATACTACCCCAAACCACCTATTATTCAAGGTCAGTGATGAACTAAAACACAATGCATTTATGCCTGTAATCTGCTAGAATAAATGCACTCAGGACAAGATTACGGAGCGCACGAATGTTTGATATCGGATTTTTTGAGCTGATGATAATAATGGGCATCGCCGTTGTGGTGATTGGTCCGCAAAATCTTCCCAAACTTGCAAAAGCCATTGGTAAGGGTTGGGGTGAGTTCCAGCGAACGTTCAGCGGCCTGAAACAAGAGGTCATGGATGAGGCGGAAGGTCTCAAACAAACTGTCAACATGGATTCTCTAGAACAGGATATCAGTGCCGCTACAAAAGTTGATGTCGATGTCAACCTTACAGAAGCCGACCTGGATATTGCGGGCGACCTGAGAAAAAAAGAGACCTAGCGACTAGGCGTCGAGCCAACGAAAGCAACTGGGCGTTGGGCCAGAAAGCAATGGGTAAACATTGCAAGATAGAAGTCGTCACGTCCAGATAATTTCCTGCCTTCCTCTATTAAGAGTTCCAATGATCAGTTCCGTATCGTTTCACCCTTTTATTTCCCATTTTCCTCCTGCCCTGTTTGTCGCCGGACTGGCCCTGCTTTTTCTGGCCCACAAAAAAAATGATGACAAACTAAAAGCCGCAGGAGCCTTTAACCTGAGCCTGGGTTTATTCGCATCTGTTGTTGCCGATTTTTCCGGCATGGTCTCGGTTGACATCAACCTGCTCAGCGTTGTTGAAGTTGAAGGGCACCAGGGTTACTCATTTTTGTTTACCATCCTTTACGGATTCTCCACAGGCTACGCTTACACCAACACCTTTTCGAGAACCGCTCTCGGATTTTACTCAGCAGGGCTGCTGGCAATGGTCTACTGTATGTTTTCCGGTTACAACCTGGTCTTCTAGCGGATACCCTCTGTAGAAACCCCGAAACGGTGAACCAGTTCTCCCCCAAAGTAGCCGGTGCCAAGAACACAAACTCCCCCAACAGCAATGACCAATAAATATAAAATCCTGCCCCAGGGTTGGCGCAAATACTTTGCAACAAGCATGGCTGAAATGTAGACACCGGTAGTGGTGAACGCGAACAGCAAATGGCGGGATAAAAAGTGCCTGAACTTTTCCGTATTTTCCAGGCTGAGCATTCCCAGAAATCCAACCAGCAGAACCGGGAACAGGCACCAGAACCCAAAACGAGTGTTAAACCGGCCCGCGGTTTGTGCCACCTCATCGTTGCGGAGAAAACCATAAATTTCAAAAACCACTCCGCTTGCCAGCAATCCCACCGGAAAGTGAACGATCATGGGGTGGAGTTTGGCGAAGAATGTCATAGAGTCATTTCAGAAAAATATCGTTCTTGAGTCAGCTGGTTTTGTTTGATCGAAGCCGATCGATTTCGGCAAGAATAATTCCCGCCGCGACCGATACGTTGAGAGATTGAAGGGATCCCTTTCCCGGAATCCGAACCACCTTGTCACATTTTTGTTTGACCCGTTTTGAAAGGCCCTCCTGCTCATTCCCCATCACCACGACTGCGGGAAACTTGATCTCAGCATCGAAGAGAGTTTCTTTCGCGTCTGTATCAGCACCTACTACAAACCAACCCTGTTTCTTGCAGTCACGTAATGCCGAAGGCAGGTCTGTACTGCTAAATACCGGGACCTCTTCCAGTCCACCTTCCGCCATTCTCGCCGCAGAAGAGGGAATCGACTTTCCATTACCGGGGATGATTAAACCTTCCACACCAAAATATGCACAGGACCGCAAGATCGCTCCCTGATTATGTGGGTTGTCAATGCTGTCTAACGCGACAACAAGTCCCTGGTCCGGCATTTTCCCTCTAATCAGGCGATGAACAGACTCCGGCAGAACCGGTTTGACAACCATGACCACACCTTCATGATGAACCCCTGACGCAACTTTATTGAGGGACTCCTGATCCAGCTCGCGATACGGAAGTTTATTTTTTCCACAATACGCTTTGACCTCTTTCAATTCAGAAGAACGGGCACGGCTGAAAAAAACACGCAAGAGACTTTCCGGTCTTGCCTTGAACGCGCTCATGCAGGAGTTCCATCCATAGAGTGTATACTCTTCCTGTTTCTTATACTTCTTGCGTACGCTGTCAGGACGCGTTTTTTTGAAAGTTGTTTTTTTCTGATTCAATGATAATTCTCTAAAAAAGGATTCGTTCACCCAACCAACAAACTCAAGAAAAAGAAGATGCTTCGACAAGCTCAGCATGACAAGCCAACCCCAGGGGTTTTATCCACCACCGGCCGCTGGCCGGGGCGTCACGCCCTTTAGCAAGGGAGGCTCATAGCTATGGCATTGTTCAGCCAAATTAACTTATTGCCAGCCTATAAAAGCCATTACTCTCAGGGTCCAGCGTCACGCTGGTGTTAGCCGTGTCCACCCATCATGAACGCCTCATCATCTTCGAATCGAGGGGGGGGAAGGTGTTGAACCCGGCTGAAAAAGTTTTCTGCCTGAAGCATGACTTCGGAGGCAGTTTGGCATTCGAACATCTTTTTCCGAAACTTTGCCGCGCCGGGATAACCGAACACCAGCCAGGACGCAAACTTGCGCAAAAAAATGAGAGTTGATCGTATATCGTAGTTTTCCTGCAATCCGGTCAGGTAACGATTGAGAAGTTCAAAGCAGGCACGTTCACCAGAAACACCATCGCATTCCTTAAAAATCCATGGATTTCTTAATGCACCACGACCAATCATCACAGCGTCCACTCCGGTTTCCTGCAGTCTCTGTTTTGCCTGGTCAGCACTGCGGATGTCTCCATTTCCGATGATCGGTAGTTTTGCCCTGTGCTTGACTTCCGCAATAAGGTCCCAATCCGCTTTACCTTCATAACCTTGTGCTCGAGTACGACCATGAATGGCCACCCATTCGCAGCCAGACTGGTAAGCCGCCTCGACACATTCATGAATGGTCAGCTCACTTTCATTCCATCCCGTTCTCATCTTAACGGTGAGAGGCAGACGGATTCCTTTCTTAATAGTTGTCAGGAAAGATTCCAGATGAATTGGATCACGCATCAATGCCGCACCACATCCTTTTTTAATCACCTTTTTTACCGGGCAACCCATATTGATATCTACAAAGTCTGCGCCAGTTTCTTCAACAACATTCACTGCCTTTACAATGTCTTCCGCCGACTCACCAAAAAGCTGTATTCCCACTATGGTTCCCGGGTTTTTATGTATGCGCATCATTTTCCGGGTCTTTTCAGAGTTGAAAAAGAGACCTTTCGCAGACACCAGTTCTGAAATCAAGACTCCGGCCTTCATCTCATCCATCAATTGTCGGAAACAAACATCGGTGATTCCCGCCATGGGTGCAAGCCAATATTGGCTCCTGGCGCGCGTTATCAATGATTGTTGCGCCAAAGGAGCATTAGAGTGAAGAGGTGACTGCATTAAGTTCATAAATTTTCCAACCCTGCTCAAAAAGAATGAAAATGGGGAGGAGGGGATGCCTTAAACTCAAAAAACCGGTCGAAACATTGAAAACTTAACTTCCAGGCATGCAGTCCATATTCATATGTTTCTCCTTCTCCCTCACCATAGACCTCGTCATTTAAAATTGGCAGACCGTGACTGGATAAATGAACACGAATCTGATTGGTTCTGCCGGACAATGGAACCACTTTTAAAATTGAATGAGTATCGTTAGAGGATAACCATTCAACTTGCGTTGTTGCAGCTTGTGGTTTTATGATGCCATCACCCACGCCCCGTTTAGCCCCGGCCCGCACTCCTATCGGTTCGTCCAAGGTAAACTCTTTCTGTTCAGGTTTTCCTTTTACAAGAGCCAGATATTCTTTTCTTATCCGCTGCTGTTTAAATTCTCTCATCAGGAAACCTGCCGCCTGCTTGGAGCGGGCAAACACAATCAATCCAGTAGTTGTTGTGTCCAAGCGTTGTACAGGACGGGGAATTTCTTCTGGATAAATTTCCCGAAGGACTTCGGTCATGCTGTTTTGAAAATATCTTCCACTCGGATGCACCGGAATGGGCGCAGGCTTATTGAACACACGGATATTCCTGTCCTGATAAATAACCTCCAACCTTCGGTCGGCAGGAGGTTCCTGACGGACACCCGCATGAGTGATGACGCGGTCTCCTTCATGAAGGATACGACCTGGCTGGGCCTTCTCTCCATTCAACAAGATATCGCCATTTAAAATCTGCGCAATCCAGGCTTCGCGAGTCTGATAAGTAAAGCGTGTCGCAAAATACTGCTCCACAGCAAAACCATGATATTTAGATGGAATCGTAGATTTATAAACCTGCTGGGATGCCGGAGGTTGATGAAGTGAAGTCACCGGGTTGCACCCGGAGGAATTGGGGAAATGCTCCTTAATCCGCATATATCCCCCGTTCACCAAAAATAGTCATTGCTAATTGAGTCCAGCGTCACGCCCTTTAGCAAGGGATGCAATTAGTAAAAGTATTATGCCGAGCTAACCTTTTGCTTGCAGAACAAACCTATAGCTCTCAGGATCCAGCGTCACGCTGGTTAGTTCCATTGAGGATTAACGGGAGCTTTAATCAGGTATTCATAATCTTTACCCATGGACTTAACAGCACTTGCCCAGATTTCATCTTCATTTTCCTGGAACACAAATTCGCTTTGTGCCTCACAAGTGAGCCAACTGAGCCGGGTCATCTCGCCTGCAAGCTGACCAGCGCCCCAACCAGAATAACCCATATAAAACCTGATATTTTTTTCCGGATTTTCTAACCGCGTCATTAAATTATCGAGAAGCTCCCAACTCATCCCCAAATAGACATCATCACAAATGACATCCAGCTCTGGCAAAGGAGTTTTTGAATGGCAAAGGTAAAACACCTGCGAAGGAGACACGGGACCACCAATATAAATTTTACCTGAGGGAGAATCAGGGACACCCATCTCAGCAAAAATTTCTTTAGCGCTCACGGGCGCTGTCCGGTTAATTACCAAACCAAATGATCCCTGATCATCATGGTTGCAAAGCAATACCACTGTTCGGGAAAAATTCGGGTCTGGCAAAACAGGATTGGCAATCAGGAAATGGCCTTTGCCATATTCTTTATTGGCTTCTGACATGGTTTTATGAATTACAAGTTTAAGGACTGCAGTTTTTTGAAATTTGGGCCTACTTTGGCTTCTTCTTTTCCTTCAGTAGATGAAAAATTATTATCCAGAGCAATACTTACCAGTTCAGGAAATTTTTTCGACTGGGAAAGGGCCAAAATACCATCATCCCCGATTTCGTTTTGAGCCAGATCCAAATCTTCAATTTTTTCCAACTGGTTCTCATTGGCAAAAATAATTGCCCCTTCGTCCTTAATATAGTTCCGGTAGAGATTTAGAGATTTGACCTTTTTTAATGTATTCGAATTCGCCAGAGAACGAATACCTTCAGGACTGATATCGTTACCACCTAGTTCCAGCCAATTGACCTTTGAAAACAGCTCCGACTCTGCCAACAGCTTGACCCCATCATCGCCAATGCGGTTTCCCCCGAGGTTCAACCGTCTTACTTTGGCAACACGTTCGTCGCGGCAGAGTATCGTCATACCATTCTGGCCAATGCAATAGCCCTTCAAACTCAAGTCTTTACCATCAGGAGTGAGCGTTTCGGAGATAATTTTTTCCATGACTTCCCGAAGCTTTTCACCGGTATAACCGCACGGTTCAGCGGGCTTATAAATTTCAAAATGAGTGATAGAAGGCATATAACCTCTTTAAATTAAAATTAACCGTACACACCCCCAATTTAAATGGGGAAATGCCGTAAAACAAACAAAAAAAACAACTAATTCGATTTCAAACAGGCTATTATAAGGTTGACATAAAATCAATTATATTTTAAATTTTCGAACTCCACCTTGAACCAGTTTTTTTGGGTTTTTTGCCCAATAGAACAATTGTGCCAGATTTTCTCTATACTGGGGAAGTTTCAAGGTTTCAACTCTAAATCCCTTAATAGTTGCAAATATTAGCGCATTTTTATTGCGTCATAACGTACTGGAGAAGTTTTTATGAAATTGGATTTTGATAAAATGGGCGGTTTGGTCCCAGCTATCATTCAGGACGCGGAAACCGGAAAGGTCCTGATGCTTGCTTACATGAACACCATTGCCTGGGAAAAAACCCTGGAAACTGGAAAAGCCTGGTTTTACAGCCGTTCACGCGACAAGCAATGGATGAAAGGTGAAGAAAGCGGTAACGTTCAAATTGTTAAAGAAGTTTTCGTTGATTGTGATGACGACACGGTTCTTCTGAAAGTCGAACAAGTCGGAAAAGCCGCCTGTCATAAAGGCTACACAAGTTGTTTTTTTAGAAAAGTCGACGGTGATGTAAAAATCATTGAAGAAAAAGTTTTCGATCCAGAAAAAGTATATAAGAAGTAATTCACCCTTTAAAAAATTTTCTTAAGAAAGAAGCCAATCCATGAGTGGTAACGTATTAAAATTAGGAATTCCCAAAGGAAGCCTGGAAGAGGCAACAGTTAAACTTTTTGCACGCGCCGGTTATGACATCAGAATCAAAAGCCGGTCCTATTTCCCCAGTATTGACGATACAGAAATCGAATGCATGCTTATCCGTGCACAGGAAATAGCCCGTTATGTCGCTGATGGCGTGCTGGATGCCGGACTGACTGGCAAAGACTGGATTCTCGAAAACCGTGCCGATGTTGAAGAGATAGCACCTCTTGTTTATTCAAAGGTCTCCGCAAAGCCTGTTCGCTGGGTATTATGCGTTCCCAATGATTCCTCCATTCAATCTGTTAAAGACCTGCAAGACAAACGTATCGCTACTGAAGTTGTGAATCTGACCACCGATTGGCTGAAAGACAAAGGAGTGACTGCAAATGTTGAGTTTTCCTGGGGAGCCACGGAAGTCAAAGCTCCCAAGCTGGTGGATGCCATTGTTGAAGTTACCGAAACCGGGTCCTCCATTAAAGCTAACAACCTGCGCATAGTCGATACACTGATGGAATCCACAACCCGCTTTATCATGAATAAAGCAGCCAGTCAGGACCCGTGGAAAAGAAATAAAGTAGACCGTCTTGTATTGATGTTGCAGGGAGCCATGGCCGCAAACGGTAAGGTTGGGTTGATGCTTAATGCCCCGAAAGATAATCTCGATGCAATTGTTAAAATATTTCCAGCAGAAAAAAAACCCACTATCTCAGAGCTCAGCGATAAAACCTGGGTAGCTGTGAACGTGATTCTGGAAGAAAAACTTGTGCGAGATATTGTTCCCGACCTTAAAAACTCCGGCGCTGAAGATATTGTAGAGTACCCTTTAAACAAAATCATCCACTAGTCGGTCAGCGGCCGGGGGCAGAGGACTCACAAAGCCGCCGGATTTTTTATGCAAGATAATACTGAATCGGAAAAACCAGAGGATTCTCCAGAAAACGAAGATCATACCCCTGAAGTTGAGGAAACTGTTTCACCTGAAGACTCTGATTCAGTTGAGTCCGACTCAAAGTTTGAGGAACAGGAAGGGGAGTTTCTGCCTCCAGAGGAGAAAAAAAAATCCGGAGCAGGGAAAGCCTTTTTATTCCTGATCCTTGTTCTGGCAGGTTCGGGCAGTTATCTCTATTTCAACAACCTCATTCCCCCTGAAATTTTAAACCTCGTTTTCCCAAAATCGGCTCCATCCAAGCCACTTGCATTGATCACCCAAACACCCCCCTTTGTGGAAGAGGTAATTGAGAAACCCGAACCCGAGGAAGTTGTCGAGACCCCTACTCCGGAACCTGAGGAAGTTGTCGAGGCTCTAATTCCCAAACCTGATACCGTCTCGTCAGAACCTGATGAGACACCCCATATCAGCGGTAATGTCACAGAACCCAAGCAAACACCTCATATCTCAGGCAATAATTCGGGAGTCAAAAATGAAGAAGAAAAGATAAGCCTTGAAGAATCCCAGGAAACAGTTGAAGAAGAACCACAAAAAATAGAAACCCCCGAAGCCCTGACTGAGGAAACTGCTGAGGAAGAACTACAAGAAGAAGAAATCCCTGAAGAAGCTGAAACGGTTGAGGAAATTGCCGAAGAAACAGAGTTCAACAGAGAGCCTGTGATTGAAACGATTCCTCCTCCCACTCCTGAAATACCTGATCCAGAAGTCCCTCAGCGCAGTAAGGCTTCGCAAGCTTATCTCGACTTCATCGAATCTTCTGTTCAGAAGTTTGGTGAGTTGATTAAAGAGGGTTTTAACTGGTGCTGGGATTATTTGAAGAGAAAGATAGCCTGACAAGAATTTCGCAATATTCCGCGCATCAAAATATTGGTCGCAAACAAGTTAGAACCTGTACAAGACACTGAAGTGAAGCCGGTTTTGTTCGCCATCAAGTCCGTTTTCCAATTCACTGCGGACATGTGCATACTCCACACTGAAGTTTGTGCGCAACAGTGGCAACCATGAAAGGCGCAGATGAAAAGACTGAGCATGCTCAACAGTACTATCCGGTACCCGGCCAAGGTCGTTATCGGACTGGATATGGGTGGCGGTTGCGGCGAGCCTCCATTGATCATTCAGCCAGTGTTGGTAGGAAAGATAGCCAAGATACATCATATGTAGTTTTATATTTCCGTTCGCATCAATACTTCCGTCGTTAAAAGAGTTGTTACTGGCGTAACGCCCGATGGCATTACCTCCTGCCAACCCAAACCTTACCATGTCACCGCCAACTGTCTTCAAACGACCTGAGAAGTAAAGTCCGCCGCCGACCTCACTATCTTCGACACCACCTACAACGGCACCGTCACTTCGGATTTCACGTAACAAACCAGAAAGGGCAAGAGAACCGCGATCGCTGTACCATATTGTCTTGACTACCAAATCCGGAACCCTATCATCAGCAGGAGTAACTCTTGTGCCTGATGCATTGGTCAGTGTGGTTTCAGGATTTTCCAAGGATAACAGTAAACTGGTATCTGAATCCAGTTTCCTGGTCCAACGAACCATAGCCTGACGATTGGAAATATATGCAATCGCATCGGGAATGGTATCGGGCCATGCCAGCAAGTTAGCAAAAGTTGATTCTGTCTGACCAATAGTGAAGCTTCCAAGTTGCGCATAGCCATGACGCATACGTGGGTTATGGGAATTATTAACCCGTTCATTTCCCGAACTTCCCTTGAAATCTATTTCCACCAGAGTCTTTAAAAGTCCCAGTTCTGTCATCCCGGAAGTTTTAAACCACAATCGTGTTTCCCTTGCGCTGAATAAGAACTGCCCATTTTCACCTCCTGATCCTGTGGGCACACCAGCAGGAGACAGGTCAAACTCGGACACATCCGGATTACCCGGCCAATTACTAACAGCTTCAATAAGAATTTGTCCTCCAAAGGAAAACTCGACATTATCTTTCTCAGGCACCAGCAAAACCTTATCTGGCTTTAACGGTGCTTCACGACTCTTCTGTACACTTTCCTTTAGTTGTAGACTTTTTTCTTTTGCATTGGAATCTGGATTCGTATACACATTCTTTTTATTTTCCTGCTGTCGTTCCAGGATTTCGATACGGTGCTTTAATTGATACACCAGTTCTCTCATCTTTCTGGCCTCTTCACCTGCTGACTTTTTTTCTCCAGAACAAGGGGCAGGTAAAATCGCAAAAATCAGCAGAGCCAACAGGAATGGCGAAAATTTAAATAATCTGGGTCTTGGGTTAAAAATTTGACTCATGATAATTCAAACTATCGTTGAACAGGCCTAACGAAATCTACTATGACAACGGTTACAAATATTTATGATGGACTTGATCATAGACGGATACACATCACTTCTTTCCTGGCGGGTGGCTTCCTGCAAAGCTATGGCTTGGTTTTTAAGATCTTGTGCATAACCGCGAAACAGCGTTTCGCTTTCGGCATCCAGACTAAGATCCTGTGAAATGGATGAAACATCCATCGCCGTAACAGCAATGGAATTTGCAATCTCAGCTATGTTTCCAACCTGCCTGGCCCGTTCCTCATCAAACTGCAGTTCATCATAGATATTATCGAACAGCAGCATCTTTAAAGAACGCATCTTCGCTCTTAGCGTGGCACTGCGCACCTTATGCAGGGTAGTTTGACCTTTTGAAACAGGCTCTTTTTCAGTTTGGGCACAACCAATGGCAAGAAATATAAAGATAAATAACCCACAGGAAAACTTTCCATAAACCGATAACCGTTTACGGTCAACTTCCTGCATTTTCTTATCGGTAGTGACGCAGAATCGCATTTCAGGTGAGCGTTAGAAGTTAATCTAAAAAAGAATACTCGGCAAATTGTAACACGGAAAGGTAAACCACGAGTTCCGCTTAAGTCAACGAGAGTGTCTGTGGTTAAACAAGTTTTAAGGGGAACTTTTGCGGAATCAAGTCATTATCATGGCAAAGAGACTGGAAATAAACAAGACCTTCCATTTCCTGATCACCAAAATCGTATCGGATTTTGTTCATAAGATAGTCTTGCAACAAAGTCACAGGATAACCTGTTTTTCCGGCCTGGGTCCTGGCAATTGTTTCAATGTTTTGCATCCCTTCCTGTTTAGCATCCATTAAGGCTTTTGTGAGTTCAACATTTATGCTTTCGCGGACCGCAATCACAGCATGAACAAAAGTTTTTCCTGTTTTGTTAAACCATGCTTCACTCAGGTCATAAACAATCGCATTCTCTTTAGAAAATCCTAATGCTTGATCCCCAATGATCAATGCGGCATCATGGGAATCAAGCATTTTTTCAGGATCAGGTTCCTGACTTTCAATTTTAATATCGACCGGGAATATTTTTGAATAAAGAACCTGAAGAAGGGCTACAGATGTTCTTGATCGCTCATCCAGCGCAAGGGAACTGATCGCATCAAGCGGAACTCGTGAGACCAGCAGAACAGTTCCTACTTTATTTCTCGATGCTATTGAGATGTTAGGTAGAATTCGGTAACGGTCAGCACACTTCAAGTATTCAATCGCAGGAATCATAGCCACGTCCAGCTCACCGCTGGATAATTGATCTGCCAGGATTGCAGGTGAAGCAGTACGGATTTCAAACCCTTCAGACCGTTTCATCAACGGTTCTAAAATAGGCTGTGAGTTAATAAAATCATGAATTCCAAAAATCATGAAGAAACCTATTCCTTCTCATAAAAAAAAGGGATGGGGAACCCCCCATCCCTTTCATTTTAAACTTTGTTTCTTATATGAAGAACGGTGCCATCACCAGGGAGACAATAGACATCAGCTTGATCAGGATGTTCATCGCCGGACCCGATGTATCTTTCAGGGGGTCTCCAACCGTATCACCAACTACCGTAGCATGGTGAGCTTCGGAACCTTTTCCACCCAGGTTACCCGCTTCTACATATTTTTTTGCGTTATCCCAGGCACCGCCACCGTTAGACATTAACAGAGCCAGCAAAACACCAGACAAGGTAGCACCCATCAACATGCCTCCCAAAGCCTCTGCTCCGAGTATAGAACCAACAATAATAGGCATGAGAAAAGCCACGACACCCGGAGCGATCATTTCTCTCAAAGCCGCCTGAGTACTAATATCAATACATCGGGCGCTATCTGGTTTTCCAGTGCCTTCCATCAACCCCGGAATTTCCCGGAACTGGCGGCGGATTTCTTCAACCATTTTCATGGCCGCGTCTCCCACAGAAGTCATAGTGAGAGCAGCTACATAAAAGGGAACCACACCACCTAAAAATACTCCGATGATAACAGAAGTTTTTGTTATATCAATCGCATCAATATTTGCCGCCTGAGTAAATGCCGCAAACAGAGCCAATGCTGTTAAAGCAGCAGAACCAATAGCAAAACCCTTACCAATGGCCGCAGTGGTGTTACCCACTTGGTCCAATCCATCTGTAATTTTGCGGGTGTCTTCTCCTAAACCCGCCATTTCAGAGATTCCTCCAGCGTTATCCGCAATTGGTCCGTAAGCATCCACCGACATTGTGATACCTACCGTAGCCAGCATTCCCACTGCAGCGAGAGCCACCCCATAAAGTCCTGCAAATTCGGCACCCACAAAAATTGCCAAAGCAATGATCAGGATGGGAACAACACAACTCTCCATTGCAACCGCAAGACCCGTTATCATAACTGTAGCAACACCTGTGTTGCTCGACTCAGCAATACGAACAACAGGTTTGCTAGCTGTGTAATACTCAGTAATCAGTCCAATACCAATGCCTGCAAGACAACCAAACAACAAAGCAACAAAAACACCTGAAGGTAATCCCATTACTTTAATCAGGAAAAAGGTAGCAAACAACATAGCTCCGGCACTGATAAATGTACAATTTCGAAGTGCGGCAGATGGATCCATGCTTCCCAAAGCACTCATTGCCCGGATTCCAAGAATAGACGCCACCAAACCAACCATGGCCACCAGAACCGGTAATGCCATGTACTCAAACTTCATCGTAGCCATTCCTGCACCAATAGCAATGGTAGCGATCATGGAACCACAATAGGATTCAAAAATATCCGCTCCCAAACCTGCCGTATCACCTACACAGTCTCCTACGTTATCAGCAATAACACCGGGATTTCTTGGGTCGTCTTCCGGGATTCCTGCTTCCACCTTGCCCACAAGATCAGAACCCACATCCGCGGTTTTGGTATAAATTCCGCCACCAACACGGGCAAACAAAGCAATGGAACTGGCGCCCATGGCAAATCCACTGATCACGCCGATCGACTCTCCTCGGCCAAACAGGGTGAACAAACCACCAACACCGACCAACCCTAGACTGGCCACACAAAGTCCCATTACAGCACCGCCATTGAAGGCTATATTAAGTGCTTTGGGTTGACCTCCATCCACAGCGGCCTGAGAAGTCCTTACTCCGGAGGTAGTCGCCGCGTTCATGCCAAAATATCCTGCTAGCATGGAACAACCTGCACCTACCGCATAAGATATTGCAGTCCATATACCCATCCAAAATCCACTTTGCACAGAAATCAAAACCAATAGTAGGAGGAATACCCCCCCTACAAAATAACCCAGTATCTTATATTCCCTGGAAAGGAAAACCATTGCTCCTTCATGGATGGCATCAGCAATTTCTGTCATTTTTTCGTTGCCTGCCGGCTCATCATCCACACCTTCAAAAAGTTTCCAGGCAATGACAAGTCCGAACAAACCAAACAAGACTGCCAGATAAACAAACTTCTGAGATGCATCAAAAGCGGCCATCACCAGGTACAAGACCATGGCAAATCCGATAAAGATCATTTCCCCTTTGTTTTCCGTAAACATTCTTATCAATCCTCCGTAGATTTACTTCGTTTATTTATTTCCGTAAGTGCCGCTTCTATCGTTTGCACCGCTTCTTCCATAGTTTCATTAACCAGACCTGAATCTTCTTCATCAAAAGGGGATAACACATAGTCAACAATGTCATCCCTATCTTCCGGTCTGCCAATACCCACACGAACCCGCGCAAAATCTCCGGTCCGTACAGACTGAATCATTGACCTGATTCCCCTTTGCCCACCGTCCCCACCCTTGAATTTTTTTTTGATCTTTCCAAGGGGAAGATCAATATCGTCATGCACCACAAGCATGTGGTCTGGGAAAATATTAAAAGCGGAAAGCAACGACTTGGCCGCCTTTCCGCTTTCGTTCATGTAAGTCATCGGTTTTGCCAAAATAACTTCCAGCCCGCCAACTTCCCCTATTCCATAACAGGAGAAGTATTTATGGCGATCCAACCGAATTTTATATTTATCGGCCAGATTATCCACCACCCAAAAACCCGCGTTATGCCTTGTTAACTCATACCGCGGACCGGGATTGCCCAGACCTAAAATCAAGAACACCGTATACTTTTAACCATCTTCTTTCTTCGCAGCAGCTTCTGCCGGTTCAGCGGCTACATCAGTTTCGCCTTCTTCACCCTCAGCCGGTTTTTCCTCTTTCACTTTTTCAACATGAACCGTCACCACTGCATCATTGGGATCATTGATGATTTCTACACCTTCCCCTGCATTAAGATCGGAAACATGAACAACCTGATTGAGTTCCACCTCATTCATCTGCACCTCAACTTTTTCAGGAATGTTGGTGGGAAGGCTATCTACCTCCAAGTTACGCAGGATGTGGTTGACCAGCCCGCCTTGTTTTTCACCCGGAGAATTTCCTACCAAAACAACAGGGACCTTGACCCGGATTTTTTTACTAACATCCACTTCAAGAAAGTCCGCATGCAACCATCCTGACCTCAAGGGGTGAGATTGAAACTCTTTCAATACAACGTTGCGATTGGAATCACCTTCAATCTTGAGCTCGATCAAGACATTGCGTCCTTTTGCTTCAATGAGCTTTTTTAATTCCTTGGGGTTAACGATCATACTGATATTATCTTTTAACCCATACATCACCGCAGGCATGGCCTCATCATTTCTAATTTTCCGTGTCGCCGATTTGCCGGTTTCTGTTCTTAGTTTTCCCGCTAATACTGACATTCTGTACTCCCATCAATGTAATGAAAGCTGTAAGCGTTCGCGTATTGGGCTAAACGCATAAGCCTGATTTTTTTATTCTCGGGTTGAATCGAATAACGAACTGACCGAGGTTTCCTCGTGAATTCTTAAAATAGCTTCTCCCAGTAACGGAGCAACCGACAGCACCTTTATTTTTGGATTTTTCTCCAACTCGCTTCCCAGGGGAATGCTGTTCGTCGTTACCACTGACTTAAGCGGTGAGTTGCTGATCCGGTTCCCCGCAGGACCTGAAAGAACCGCATGGGAACAACAGGCATGAACCTCACTGGCACCAGCTCCCAACAACGCATCAGTTGCTTCCATTAGGGTTCCAGCTGTATCAATCATATCGTCTACAATAAACGCCACCTTGTCCTTAACATCACCAATAATATTCATGGCTTTGGCTTCGTTCGGTATATCCCTGCGTTTATCAATAATAGCCAGAGACGCGTCTAATCTTTTTGCATAGGCTCTGGCCCTCTCTACACCACCCGCATCAGGTGAAATAACAATCAAATTTGGCAAATCAAGTGTTCGAATGTATTCAATCAAAACATTCATTGCGAACAAATGATCCACAGGAATATTGAAAAACCCTTGTATCTGTCCCGCATGAAGATCAACGGTCAACACCCGATCCGTACCTGCTGTTTCTAATAAATCAGCAACTAGCTTGGATGTGATCGGCACCCTGGGTTCGCATTTACGATCCTGACGCGCATAACCATAATAGGGGACTACAGCTGTAATCCTTCTCGCTGATGACCGGCGTAAGGCATCAATCATGATCAGCAATTCCATCAAATTGGTATTGCCAGGATAACAAGTCGGCTGAACAACAAAAACATCCGCGCCACGAACATTTTCTTCGATTCGTACATAAATCTCCTCATCGGAGAAATCCCGAATCACCGTTTGCCCTAATGTAACTTTGAGATACTGGCAAATATCTTCCGCCAATGACGGATTAGCCCTGCCTGAAAAAACAAGCAACTTGCCGTTACCGTTATCCATTCCTTAAAAAATCCCCAAAAAAAATCTGGCTGGGGCGGGAGGACTCGAACCTCCGAATGCAGGAATCAAAATCCTGTGTCTTAGCCACTTGACGACGCCCCAAGTATAAAAACCCAATCCGCATCTACTTAGCAGAGGCTCTCTACTTTTCCATTCTTTCCCGCCTCAAACATGAAAATGAGAACCTCTAAATTTGATCCCCCCCTTTGGGGCACAAAGGCAAATAAATAACCACCGCATACCCCCAAGACTAAAGGTAAAGGTGATCGCTAGTACAACATTTCCTCAGGATATAATTCGGATAAACTGACAACGCTATCAGCTAAAAACAGCCTGAAGTCTCCTCCCTCCAAACGGTCATATGCGTTGTTGGCTGTTTCGGGATTGTCGAAAATACCAAAGACAGTGGAGCCGCTTCCTGAGAGAAGCGCCCCCTTTGCTCCCAAAGCAAGCATCTTCTTTTTTAACTCAGAAAGGCCCGGATGTTCTTGAAATACAACGCTTTCCAAATCATTGGACCACGCTGTCCCCAATTGGGCAAACTCCGACTGCAAAAGAAAATTTTTCAAAATGCTAATATTATTTTCCCTCTTTGTCAACTTCAATTTTAGATTTCCATAAACCGATGCGGTTGATACGGCGAAACCGGGATAAACCATTAAAATATAAAACCTAATCGGGGTTTTAACCGGTTCGAGAATTTCTCCGCGACCCCTTCCTATGGCACAAGGAGAGACCAGAAAAAAAGGCACATCGGAGCCAAGTTCAGAAGCCATCGAAATCAGATCCTGCCTTGTAAGTTTCAGACCCCATAAATAATTAAGTCCCAACAACACTCCGGCAGCATTGCCACTACCTCCACCCAACCCCGCTCCATGCGGAATATTCTTTTTTAAATGGATTCGGGCTCCTTTGCATCGTTCAGGAAAACGGGTCTGCAATATATGAGCGGCCTTGATAGCAAGATTTCCTTCATCTTTAGGAATATCCGGTAGATCACAAACCAGCTCCAAACCGCGTGAAAGACATTCAATTTTCACCTCATCACACCAGTTCACCATTTGAAAAATGGTTTCCAGCTCATGAAAACCATCTTCACGCTTACCAAGAATATGAAGCCCCAAATTTACTTTTGCGGGAGTCCTGAAAGAAATAGCAGAAGTTGATGCCGTCATTAACTTTAATTAGAAAGGAGTGGGAGCTGAAAAGTATCCACAGGCAACCCTTGATTGATAACCGGGTTTTTATATTTCACCCGAATGGTTTCCTGTTTCTCCGGGAATGATAAAGTCACAAGATGGGGGAAATCATATTCTCCAACTTTGGCGTAATTCTGCCATTGTACTTTATAGACTGTGCGCCCTTCCAACTTACGGGTCATCTCAAGCGGCAGTAATGTCATGGCAGAAAACTGCAGCGTAACATTTCCTCCTCGCAGTCGATCGGTCAATTGCAGTATGTACCTTGTACGATCTGAGTTGAGGCGCGAATCTAAAACTTCAAGAAGTTCCAACCTTGGTATATGGCCAACAAATATTCTAAGGTGTTCATAAAAATCCACATGTATTCCCAGCATATTTTCCATCAGAGATTCTACCTCTTCCCCGAAAAAAATTTTACCTTTTGCCGGATCCAAGAAAACAGTTCTGCCTTCATGATGTGTAAAAACTCCTAAAGCCTGGCCAAACAAACCATAGGTATCCACCCGGATAGACCTGTTATTATTGATTAGCAAAGTTTGTCGAAAACTTTGTGACACTTTAGAGCTTAGAAAACTGGTGCGTGTGAAAGATTTGAGGTTTTTAATTCCTGCGGCCCGGGCCATATGCTTTTTTAAAATGTAACCCGTGGTGAGCGTATCTTTCAAAAAATGAGGAGCGACCGGTTCAACACGAGGCTGGCATCCCGAACACAAAAACAAAAATATAAAGAGCCTGAAAAAATTAGAGTGGTGTGTCACACGCGTTAACAGGTAGGAGTTCAACGGGCTTTCTTAATAACTCTGCTGCAAAAGCCTTTTCGCTTTATCAATTTTATTCCTCAGTGTTTGAGGGTCCGGCATTTCTCCGCCGGGATCTTCTTTCTCATTGACGGTAAGAAACAGGCTGTTTTTCCATGCTCCACTGGCTTCATCATAATTTTCCAGCGAGAACAGAATATCTCCAAGGTGGTCATAAAGAACCGGGTCCGGTTCGGTATAGATCAATGCTTTTTGAATTTGAGTTAAGGCCTTTTTCGAATCACCTTTTTTAAAGTAAATCCAACCAAGGCTATCCAGAAAATAGCCATTACGAGGCTGAATGGTCAGGGCCTTTTTTAAATGCTCAAGAGCTTGATCAAGGTCATATCCTTCCAAGGCATATATATATCCCAAAAAATTATGCGCGTTAGAATGCAGTGGGTTGAGCTCAATCGCCTGTCTCATATTTTCAATAGCGCCCTTGTAGTCCCCCGATTTTTCCATCAAAGCGCCCAACTCAAAATAGTAGGAATCTTTTTTAGGGTTCAATACTACAGCCTTTCGCATGGTTGCAATGGCCTTGTCATTTTCATTTTTGGCCATGTAGGCTAATGCCAAAGAGTGGTGAAGCTGGTCATTCTCCGGTTCCAACTCAACAGCCTCATTCAGCAGGGCGATTGATTTCTCTGGCATTTTCATCAAACTGTAAAGCCGAGCCGTATAAAGGAGAATGTCCAGTGACTTGGGTTCCAGCTTTCTGAGTTTTTCAAACTCTTCAACAGCTTTATCCAATCGACCATGGGTTTCATAAACCCGGGCCATTAGAACATGTGGGTCCTTGTAATCGCGCTTTGCAAGAACGAGTTGGAATTCATCCAACGCCCTCAAATACAGAGTTTGTTCAAAATAAATTGTCGCAATGCGCATGTGGATATTGGGTTGTTCAGCCAGCGCAGAAGGAATTGCCTCAAAACTTTGGCTTGGGTTCTGATCCAAGGTGCCAGAAGAGTGAAGCTTTGAGACCCGGTTTTTAATATATTCATTATCCGGTGTCAGTTTTAACAAGAGCCCATACTCTTTCAACGCCTCAATAGTTCTTCCCTGCCGTTCCAGCACCCAGGCCAAATGATGTCTGGCCTGCAGAAGATTGGGTTTCAGGGAAACTGCTATATCCAGGCTCTCTTCGGCCTCCTTCAATTGGTTAGCTCTTAAATAAGCCCGACCCAGATAAAACTGAATCAAAGGGTTTTTGGATTCTACCAATGCTCCTTTTTTATATTCTTCTAAAGCCTGATCAAATTTCTCCATCCCTTCCAACAGGGCACCCTTTAACAATAATGCCCGGGCACTTTCAGGAGATATACGGATAATCCGATCATAATGTTTGATAGCTTCTTCCGCTTGCCCCTTGCTTGAATAAATATCCCCCAGAATCATCAAGATTTCTTCATTTTCCGGAAAACGGGATAGCGCGTTTTGACCGGCTCGAACAGCCTCGTCAAACTGACCTGTACGGAGCAACAAGCGGACCCATTTTTCATGGAACCTTTCTGCCTCAGGATCATGCTGGACCACTTCTTTATAATGTAACGCGGCATCTTCAAGCTGATAGTTTTTCTCTGCTTTCAATGCCATCAGATAGTGATAATAAGAACGAGGATCGCGCGTATCCAGATTCTGAGAAAGCTTCTTTTTCTTTTCGAAAGACTTGACCGCATATGAAGAAGACAAGTCATTGCTTGTCGAACCCGGTATCTCCTGCATAGTCGTACAATTCGCCAAAAACAGGAGCATGAACAACATTCCCTGAGCATACGAAACCGCTTTGGTGGTTCTGCAAATGGAGTTCATTTCAAAAGCTTGGGTCTTCATCTTTTTGATCATCCTTTAATTGAATTACCTTTTTTCAGAGCCTATCAGGCCACAGCTTTAAACACAATACTGTTTAATATAGAGTCTCCGGCACGGCTGTTTATTTCCTGAACAATTTTCTTTTTTAGTGGCTCTAAAACCGGCACCCACTCTTTACCATTCACCTGTACATGGAGCACACCCCGGGTCAGATTATCAATCGTGGAAACCCCTGCGATTTCCTTTCCAACCACCAGGTTCCAATGATAGGTCAGCCATTCCTTTTGGTTAGATTTGGAAAGTATCTCATCTGGAAGAGACTGAAAAAGAACCGACCGGAGTTCAGACCAGTTCCCACTTGATCTTTGTTTTAGCTTTCTATTCATAATATTAAGACCCAGGGGAAATGGTTTGACCCTATACCCTATTTTAGCTATCTTAACTGCCAAGTTAAAGTTATTTCTACCTCTCCCAGCAGGAGAGACCTTTGCATAAGTCTGCACGTTGGAAAAATGAGATGCTTCGACAAGCTCAGCATGACAGGAATTAGTTTTTTTAGGCCGTCATCCTGAGGCTCTCGAAGGATCTCGGGGTTATGCAAAGGTCTCCCAGCAGGAGTGGGGCCAGTGTGCAATCGCTTTATTTGGCTACTGAAAGGTTGGCTGATTAGTGTTAATTGTTTTCCTGATCAGGAATCATGAATACGCATAAAGAATCGCCCGACATTGATTCACGACTATCCCAACTGGAACAGCGGATTAACCAGTTGGAAACCTGCTCCAAAATCACTTCCCTAATAAATTCCGAGCTGAACCTTGCCAACCTTCTCGATACCATTATGAGCGCTACAAAAAAAGTCATGTCTGCGGATGCCTGCAGTTTATTGCTGGTTGATGAAGAAACCGAAGAACTGGTATTTCAAATTGCCTTGAGTGAGGTGGGAGAAGAGATCAAGTCCATGATCCGGCTGAAGATGGGTGAGGGCATTGCCGGTACCGTAGCCAAAACAGGTGAGTCAGTTATTATTGAAGATGCCTACAAGCACCCAAAATTTAACCCGGGTTATGATAAAAAAACCGGTTTCACAACCGGTTCCATTTTATGTTCACCGCTTAAAGCAAAAGGAAAAATCATTGGTGTCTGCCAGGTGATTCATGGAAAAAAAAGAGGCCGGGTATTTCAGCAAAGCGATCTAGACCTTTTTCTCCTGCTATGCGACAGCGCCGCGCTGGCTATTCATAACGCCCGAATGCATCTGGTGCTTATGGAAAACCAGCGAATGGAAAAAGATATGGAGTTTGCGCAATCGGTTCAGGAAAGTTTTCTACCAACCACCACACCACAACATGCCAACTTCACTTTTGCAGCTCAAACCCATGCTGCCCAGGTTGTAGGAGGTGATTATTATGATTTCATTCCCTTTGAAAACGAACTACTCGGTATTGTTTTGGGAGATGTTTCCGGAAAAGGTGTACCTGCAGCATTGCAAATGGCCCGGTTGATGAGTGATTTTCGTTACATCTCCCAGCTCGACCCGGAACCCGGAAAGGTTCTAACAGAAATTAATAACACGCTTTGCGAAAGATCTTATCGCGGTATGTTCACCACCGCTGTGTTCTGCCTGCTCGATATGAAAACGAGAAAAATGAGTATTGCTAACGGCGGACACTTGTCGCTTCTACTGAAAAACAATGGTTCCATTCAGGAAATCGGATCTGCCAGCGGAACCCCCTTGGGGGTTCTTCCAAACATGCAATACAATCAGGAAGAATACACACTCAAATGCGGCGATGAGATCCTTATATTTACTGACGGCGTCACCGAACCCAAAAACAAGCAACAGGAAGAATTCGGAACAGACAGATTAAAAGACCTGTTTGCTAACAATACCGCTAAACCAGAAGAGTTCCTCCAAAGCCTGGAATCATCCATCAAACAGTTCATTGGTGATGCACCACAGTTTGACGACCTCACCTCTCTGACTTTTAAAGCGTTGTAATTGGAGCAAACGAAATAAGGCAGATGGATGAACTCACATGTATTAGCCGATATTGTAGCTCTTAGATGTTACTTTTCACCGCTATTTCCCCAAGGCTCAGCCTTTCCACCCACGCCCATTGACAAGGGGAGAGGCTGAGGCAGGAACCTTTTTGCCACCTTTGACCTTTACTCGCCATAAACAGTTATTGCCACTGGCGGTACGCCAGTGATATGATTGAAATAACTGGGGTTTAATCAACACGGTGCGTTATATTCAATAATAGAGAGGGACTATGTCCCAACCCATTAAACTTTCTATACCAAGCGATCCTAAATATCTGGGATTGATCCGCAAGGTTTTGCAGGAGCTATTGCAATATCATGAGGTTCCCGATGAAACCGCCCGGCGTTTGATCCTTTGCGTGGATGAGGCTTGTGCAAATGTTATCAAACACAGTTACGAAGGTCCCTGCGATCAACCTATCGAAGCCACCTTCACTATCGAAGGAGATGATTTTAAGGTCCAGATTCGCGACTACGGCAAACAATGCAATATAAACCAGATAAAACCGCGTGAACTGGATGATGTAAAACCGGGTGGACTGGGCACTCATTTCATGAATGAAATAATGGATGAGGTCAGCTACTGCACCAACCGGGCCAAGGGCACCTTGCTGACCATGATAAAAAAATTAAAAACTGAACTGACATCGACTCAAGACAAGGGCAAAAGCTAATCATGAGCATAGATTTAAAAACGGATAAAGACGGGGACAATGTGATTGTATCGGTTGTCGGGGATATTGATATGAGCTCTTCGAACCAAGTGAGGGATGCCCTGACTCCACTTTTTCAAAATAACAATAAGATGGTTGTCGTGGACTTATCGGGAGTCTCTTACATTGACAGCTCCGGTATCGCCACTCTGGTAGAAGGATTACAGTGGAGCCACAACAGCAAAAATAAATTCCGTCTTGCGGCTTTGACCCCCGGCGTCAAGGATGTGTTCGAAATCGCACGTCTATTAACTGTATTTGAAGTTTTCGACACTAAAGAACAAGCCCTGGCCCCTTAGCAGGGGAAAGCTTTGCAAAAGTCGTCATTGCGAGGAGTCTTTAGCCGACGCGGCAATCTAGATTTTTAAAAAACAGGTTTTGAGACAGGTTTAAAACCTGGATCGCCACGCTCCTTTCAGTCGCTCGCGATGACGGGTTATCCTGCAAAGTTATCCTTCAGAGGATGGGACTAGTGTGATTTACCAACCGGCACCCACGTAAGTGGGCCTGTGGTGGTTTGTTGTTCGGGGAGAAGCTCATGGTCAGATCGTTTTTCGGATTTATTGGCAGAAGAGGATTCGAGATCACCAGCGTCTTTGAAAATTTTTTCAAAGAGATCAGTGGACTGTACTATCTCACCCGTTCCACTTTATATTGCACTTTCATAGAACCTCTTCGCGGAAAACCAATTAAATGGCGTCCAGTGTGGACGCAGATGGAAGAGGTTGGGGTCAAATCCACCACTATTGTTTTTCTGGTCGCATTCCTGATTGGAGTTATTCTGGCATTTCAGTCGGCACATCAATTAAGCCGGTTGGGGGCCCTGGAGTTTGTGGGTGCTTTGGTAGGTGTTGCTATTTTACGTGAGCTGGGTCCTTTGATGACCGCACTGGTCATGGCCGGACGGGTTGGAGCCGCGTTCACCGCTGAAATGGGGACAATGAAAGTTTCCGATGAAGTGCTGGCCCTTGAGATCATGGCTTTGAATCCTGTAAAGTTTTTGATCACTCCCAGATTTATTGCACTTTTAATCATGCTCCCGTGCTTGACCATCATGGCAGACCTGATGGGCATTTTTGGCGGGTTTTTGATTGGCATCACTACTTTGGGAATAGACCCGGTGACCTACATCAACAATTCTCTGGATGCAATGGTGGTTAAAGATGTTGTAACCGGGTTGATTAAAAGCATCGTGTTCGCTGTCATTATTGTTATGGTGGGAAGTTATATGGCATTCATCATTGAAGGCGGCGCGGAAATGGTCGGACAAAACACCCGCACTTCGGTGGTGGTGTCGATGATTCTGGTGATCATAGCTGACCTTGTTTTTACATCATTATTTTTCTTTGTGACCTGAGATGATAACCGTCAAGAACCTGAAAAAATCTTTTGGCGAAGGCGACAAGCGCATTACTGTGCTTGAAGATTTCAATTCGCATATGGAAAAAGGTCAGATCACGTCCATCATTGGCGGTAGTGGCAGCGGCAAGAGTACAGTCCTCAAACACTTGATAGGAGCCTATCGCCCAGACTCGGGAGAAATATGGATTGATGGAGAAGAAGTTACCCAACTCAAGGGAGCAGCAATTAATAATGTGCGCAAAAAATTTGGCATCATGTTTCAAAGTGGCGCCCTGTTCAACTCCCTTACTGTTGAGGACAACGTAGCCCTGCCTATGAGGGAACATACCGACCTCAATGAAAGCACTATACAGATTATGGTAAAGATGAAACTTGAGATGGTGGGACTGAGAGGGGCAGAGCACCTCAAGCCTGCTCAACTTTCCGGTGGAATGGTAAAACGAATTGCCCTTGCCCGGGCCATTGCCCTGGATCCCAAAATAGTTTTTTATGATGAACCCTCAGCGGGACTCGACCCGATTTCCATTGGTGTAATTGATAAACTGATCATCGATCTCAGCAAGAAAATGGGTATTACCTCAGTGGTGGTCACACATGAAATACCCAGCGCCATGCGTATTTCGGATAAAATAATCATGCTGTTCAAAGGAAAGATTATCGCTGAAGGAAGTCCCGAGGAAATACGCAACAGCAACGACCCAAGAGTAAAACAGTTTATAGAAGGCAGTCCTGACGGACCCATTCCGTTCAGTAAAAGCGTAACAGATTATGGAGAAGAGCTTAAAGAAATGAGCCGAGCCTGATTATGGAATACCGTTCCTCAGAAGTTAAAGCAGGGTTTTTTATTTTCATCAGCCTGGTGGGTTTGATCGTCATGATCTTTATGCTGGGTAACATCCAGGATTACTTCAAACCCCGTAGGATGTTGCGCATTGTTTTCAACTTTACCGGCGGGATGGAAGTTGGAGCACCTGTTCGTTATGCCGGGCTCGATATTGGTTCTGTTAAAGATATAGAACTACTGGGTGATGATAAGGGCGGTGAAAAGGGCCATGACCGGGTGGCAGTGATGGCGGAGGTCAATCCCAAGATCACTATCAAGAAAGATTCCATTGCCATGATCAAGACATCAGGTTTGATGGGAGGACTATATATAGATGTGCGTCCAGGTACCAAAGGATCACCGCCTTTGGGACCAAATGAAGAGTTAATTGGTGAAGATACTTTCGAGATTGCAAAGATCGGAGACATGGCAACTGAAATCGTGCTGGAGATCCGCAAGTTTACCCAACTTAGCCAGGAACTCGTCACAGATGCCCGGACTACTCTGAAAGATGTGCGAACCTCCCTCGCTAATGTAGATGCAATTTTGAAAGAAAACCGGAAATATGTGCGGGCCAATATGGAAAACGCTCTGGACATATCCGAAAAAGTCTCAAACATGCTTGAACAAAACAGCGGCAAGTTGCAATCCACTCTGAATCATGTGGCTTCGGTTTCAGAAAAAACTGACAAACTGTTCACTGACAAGGATACGGAAATCCGCGAGGTCATCACTCAAATGCATAACCTCACACGGGAGATGGAAATCCTGCTTGCAGACACGCGACCGGGTGTAACCAGCTTAATTAACAGTATGGAAGCGAACGCACAACAAATCACCACCGACATAGACCGTACTGCAACCAGTGTTGAGCAGACTCTGGGACAAGGCAACTCCATCATGATGGAGAATCGCAGAAACCTGCTTCTGCTGCTCCAGAACATGAACGAAACATCGCGAAATCTGAAATCTTTGACAGAAGACCTGAAACGAAACCCCTGGAAACTGATCCGCAAGTCGGATGAAGTGGCAACACCACCTGCTGAAGCAACAGCACCTGAACAACTTGAGATTCGTATGAAGCGGCTGGACAAAGTAAAGTAGGCTGTGATGACAAAAATAAACTTAGTAAACTTATCAGTAGTTTTGGTGACAGCTTTATTTTTTGGTTGCGCCAATGTTCCAGCACCCATTGAAGGGAATTTCAACCGGGGAGTTGAGCATTACGACAACGGACAACTTGCAAAGGCGATTGAAGAATACAAGCTAGCCCTCAGGAAAAACCCAAACGACACTTTCGCAATGTACAACCTGGCAATTGTTTACCAGGACCAGGGTAAAACAGACCAGGCTAAAAACCTCTATCAGGATATCCTTAAGATCACCGAAGACACTTTCAGCCGCATCAACCTTGCGGGAATCTATTACAACAATGGAAATCCTGACGAGGCCTTCAATCTACTTGAAACCGCAGCAAAAAAAAATCCGGACTCGGCTCATCCTTTAAGCGTGTTGGGTGAGCTCAAAGAGCGGCAAGGAAAACTTGCCGAAGCAGAACAAAGCTATATAAAAGCATTAAGCATTGATGACAAGCATGCCCTGACTCACTACCGTCTTGGGCGACTACATATTAAGAGAGAAAAATTTTCTACAGGTATAGAGCACCTGAAACAATCCATTGAACTGGAAGATGAGAACCCGGCTTATCTGGAGACGTTGGGAGCCGAGTATGAGCGCTCAGGGAACCATCTTGAAGCGTTGAGTTATTTTGAAAGAGTTTCGGTTCTGGAACCAAACCGTTTGGAAATTTATGTCAAGTTGGGAGACCTCTATAAAAAGGAAAAAATGTACCAGGAAGCCCTTTCCCGCTACTGGACTGCTATGGCAATGAAAAATGACGACCCCTATGTCCACAGAAGCATTCTGGATATATATAAAATTTTGTCAGATCAGGAAATTGAAAAACTAAAAACTCTGGAAGGGCAAAGTTCTTTTGCCCGCAACCCCTAGTGCGGTCTCCCATAATATTGACCGGGGCAGCCAGCCTGCTGCTTTACGCATTCCTGACCAAACTCTCTTACCAATTCAACTGGGGTGAAGGGTACTCGGAACGACCTATACTTACCTACCTCGCTGTTTATTTTGCCCTGTTTGCGCTTTACGGCTTGACGTGGTTTTTTGTGCGCAAAAAATTCAATGACCGGAGAAATTTTTGGCTCATCATTTTGTTTGGCCTACTGTTTCGTGCCATCATCTTTCCCTCTCAACAGATTCAGGAAGACGATGTCTACCGCTATTTATGGGATGGAAAAGTTTTCGCGAATGGAATCAACCCATATGAATACGCACCTTCTGAGGTAAACAACTTCAAGGCGTTAAGAATACAGAACCCCGAATACTATTATGAAGTTTATGTAGAACGCAACGAACGAGAACTGGAACAATTGGACGTTTTGAAATGGGAGTCTCCAAAATCCCTTCAGTATCTGGAAAGGGTAAACCATCCAGATGTACCAACTATCTACCCGCCAATGGCCCAGTTTGTTTTCCGCCTGATACACCATGTAAAACCAGACAGCATTGTGGCATTGAGGATAGGGTTTTTATTTTTCGATATCCTGACTTTGGTTTTTATTGTTGGCACCCTTACACGGTTAGGACTGAACAAATGCCATTGCCTGATTTATTTCTGGAGCCCTCTAATTATTAAGGAAACTTTCAACTCAACCCATCTGGACATTATTGGGATATCCCTGCTCACCGGTTCTATTTATTTTCTGCTTTGCCATCGTCATACTTTAGCGACCCTTTTCCTTGCTTTTGGCTTTTTGGGAAAACTGTATCCTGTAATTCTGTTACCCCTTTTCCTTAAATCCTGCCATGAAAAAATGGTAGAGATTGGCAAGAAACCCTTGCTGGTTCCATTAGGAAACACAATGCTTTTTCTTGGTGTGGTTGTATTGGGATACCTGCCTTTTATGGGAATCGGACTAAAAATGTTTGAAGGGCTTAAAGCCTTTACCCTTTACTGGCAAAGTAACGACAGCATCTTTGCTGTTCTGGTTTTCATATTCAAAACATTGTCAGGGGAAATGGCAAATGAAGTTATATTATCCAACTCCTTACCGGTTTTTCTAAGCAAGATTACTGTAGCCTTTGTATTGATGGGAGTGTTAATTCAATTGCTTTATAAAGGGGCATCTCTTATTGAGCAACCTGTAGAATATGTCCGTGGGCTGTTCTGGGTCATGGCTTTGGTCTTCCTTTTGAGTCCGGTGCAAAACCCCTGGTATCTTTGCTGGGTAGTGCCATTTTTGTGTGTGTTCCCAGAGCGTTCATGGATTGTTTTGACAGGTCTGCTAGGCCTTTATTATCTGGACTTTTATTTTGATTATCAGGAGATTCAGTCATTTAGCCAGTGGATCCCCTGGGTTGAGTATCTGCCTTTTTATTTTCTACTGGCATGGGAATATCGAAAAAAACAGAAGCAATCAAAAGAACGTTCCACCGAATACAGCTAGTTCAAGAGCCCCGATATTTTGCAAAATCAATATTTTCTTGTTAAGATTCCAGCAACCAGTTATATTTAGAGTTCTAAGAATGGAATTGATTAAGGGGAGAAATGGCTAATATCACAGTAGCAAAAGTTAAAGAACTACTTCACGATAAAACCGTAGAACATTTAACCAATTTGAATTTTTCCGGTCTGGACCTTGCGGGTCTTGATTTTAGTGGCATGACGATTGCCTCCACCGATTTCAGCGGAACCTCGCTGAGAAAAGCTAAATTCAACAAAACATTTTTAGCTAAATGTAATTTCCGAAAAGCCGATATGGCTCACGCTGATTTTAGCGAAGCCAATTTAAAAGATGCGGATTTATGCCTCACCAACCTGGAAAACACATCATTCAGCAGAGCAAAAATGGGCGGGGCTAAACTAAATGCAAAAAAGCCAGCATGACCTTTGCGTCCCTGGTTGGCTGCGATTTAAGAGAAGCCGATCTCAATGCTGTTTCATTTCATGGCGCGGATCTCTCTAAAGCGGATCTGACATCGGCCGACACCAAAGACGCCAGCTTTAAAAACGCCAAAATGGATGGTGTAAAAGGGCACAAGGGATAAAACCTGCTACCCTGCTTCCCGCACTAAACCATTTACCCGACCAGTTCCATAAAAGAAGTGACTTTACCCTCCTTGTCAAAACGGTTGTCTCGGTCCAGCAGGATAGGATGAATTCCAACACCTTCGGCTCCAACCACATCCGTTCGCATTTCATCTCCAATATGGCAGGCTTCATGAGGCTCAACACCACTTATTCTTAAAGCTTCCTCAAAAATTTTTTTATCGGGTTTTGCCGAACCGACCACGGCTGATGGCAAAATAAAATCAAAGTATTGAGCGAGACCAATATTTTCCAGAGTCGAGTTCAATCTCGAATCCCAGTTGGAAATGACCCCCAGCATCACTCCCCTCTTTTTTAGGGATTCCAGAATATTAGATTCAATCACATCTTCGTAGACCCGCCAATTGGATTTCTCCCGAAACGCTTCAAAAATGAGATCGAAATATTCATCAAACCGTTCGATTCCACCCAGCGGTTGAAACACATCATAAACCAGTGTGCGCCAAAAATTCTTTTCCGCTTCGGCCCCAGTCTGATTGCCTAAAGACTCAATGCCCCCCATCTTCTTCCATTGCCTGCGGAAACCTTCATTTAAAACCTGTGCTGAACCCGAATAACCGAAAGGCCGCGCGTGCCGGGCATAGACATCTCCAACAGATGGATGAACGCGAATCAGGGTCCCCCCTACATCAAAAAAAACCGCTTTAAAAGATGATAAAGGCAAAGGATCCTCTCAGGATAAGGGTTTTATTAGCAATAACCTGTTAGATGGAATAATTACCGGGAAGTTTTAATTTAACCACAGATATACACTGATGGACACCGATAACTAACTTTCCCACCCTTCATAGGGAGGGAAAGTTAGTTATCCTTGCTTATCTGTGGTGAAAAGAAAGGGGATTTGCGGCTCATGAACATATGCAATGCCGTTACGAACCAGAGATCTCGCTAAAGAGTGAGCCGCATACCTTGGGGATATAAACCAAGGTTTGTTCAGGCGGATTAGTCTCCATTTTTTACCTGGCAAATTGATTCCAAAGCCTGGGTTCTTTCGCTTTCCAAAATAATTTTTTCATTTTTTATTGACTGGCAGTGTTTTTGAAATAAAACTTATATCAGCAAAATTAATAATCAGCATGTTTTTCTATATTAACCAGTTTTCTGACTTAGTGAATAAATGTCTTATTTGATTGTAGCTTGCAGCCTAAATCCTGAAAGCCGTAGCCGGATTCTTGCGCGCAGGGCCGAAGCTACCCTAAGCCAGGCAGGAGTTAAAGTGGACTTTATGGATTTAATGGATAATCCTCTGCCCCTATGTGATGGTGATTCTGTCTATTCGATGCCGGAAGTTAAATCGGCTTCTGAACGAGTCCAAAAAGCTGAAGGAATTTTAATTTCTGTCCCCATTTATAACTACTATGCCAATGCCGCCGCTAAAAACTTTGTCGAACTTACCGGAAAAAGCTGGGAAGATAAAGTGGTAGGATTCCTTTGCGCCGCTGGAGGCAAAAGTAGCTATATGTCAATAATGAGCCTGGCAAATAGCCTGATGTTGGACTTCAGATGTGTTGTTCTGCCTCGGTTCGTCTACTCAACAGGCGAGTCATTTGATGACAACAACTTGACCGACTCTGAAATTGAACAACGGATTTTAAACTTAACAGACCTGTTGATCAAAATTACCCGATCTCTTCAAAGCTGAGCTCTAGCGGCTCATGAACGTAAGCATTGCAGTTACGTACAGAGGCTCTCGTTATAGAGTGAGCCGCGCCCATTCGGGATATAAGTTCTGGGTCTGTTAAGCCGAGTCAACCCGTTGTCAGTTCAATCCGGCTATTGTAGTTGGGCCCACGCCTAGTGGTCAGGTTGAAAAAAACTGATCACACCCATCAATGCTATGGCAGTACCAGTGCCAAAATACATCAGGAGCCCAATTCCTGAGTCACCAAATAACTCCAGCCAGTAAATACGGTTGGAAACGAAGCCCCAGTAAAAAATAAAGAAATAGGACAATATCAATCCCGTTTTATGTTTTCCATAGAGCAGGCAAAATAAACACGACAAAAACATAAACGTTATTTGTCCAAATGAAATAAAAAATACCTTGCTGGATAAAAACTCAATAACTTCTTGCATAACATTCACCAGATTTAATCCTTAATAAATTATCTCCCCAATGCTTTTAAAAATCCCTGAAGAGGGATCAAAACCGGATTCCTCAATCTTGGGAACCAAAGTTAAAAAGCAAAAAGGGTACCAATTGCAGGCAAATATTACAGGGCAATCGGGCTGAATGTGAGCAACTCCCTAAATTTAAAGGAGTTTCTAAATTCAAAAATATATGAATAAAGATTATTATAAAGCCATATATTTATTAAAAATTGATATAAATTTTAACAGTTATCGAATTTTCATACATATCATACAAGCATGTTGGCTTTTATGATCATGGAAGGCGGTATTGATCTGTATGGGAGTGAAAATGGTTTAAGGCGGTCTGGTAATCTTCCTGAGTGTCTATTTCAAAACAACCCGCTTGTTCAATATTCCATGGGTGCAGGGATGTACTCCGGGTAAACTCTGTAAATGGGATTTCCCAGAGAACAGGACGGTAGGTGGATTCGTTGTTTTCATAAAGAGAGACAAACTGCGGGACATCTTCCTGACTCAACATGAAAAATCCAATAGCCTCTCCCCCAAAACCAAAACCGGATTTCTCTTCTTCAGTCAACTCACGTTTCGTGATGAAAGCATGAATGGTTCCCGATGGATTCAATAATACTTTTGCGCATTCGGCATTGTCGATGTCTGCAGGTACCAAGGCAAATGAAGAGCGTGGAGCTTTTTGTACATACTCCAACAAAGCTTCGGGCGGATACAAAACATCCCCGTCAAGTATCAATGTTTCTTCCTTACAATGCTTGAGTCCCATCACCATTGACAAGGTGTTACCGGTAGTGCGGTAAACCGGATTATCGATGAAATGTACCGGTAGACCCAGGTTGAGATCCTGCACATAGGATTTCAACGCAGGGGCATTATGGCCAAGAATGAGATGGGTTCTTTTAATTTTCAGAGCCTTCAGGCATTTCAAGTGACGCGAAAGCAATGTCTCTTCACCAAAAGGAAGAAGCGCTTTGTGAGCAAGGTCCTGCCTGTCCAAACGTGAGCCATAACCGGCAAGTAAAATGATTGCTTCCAAATTGAATACCCGCTTTATTTACTGAAAGCCCAGAAATGGGACATCGGCTTATCTGTGCAGTAACGGCGGTATTTAAGCAAGGTGTCCAAACCATCTGCAGTACGCTCTACATTGCTCGGTTCATCGGGAAAGTCGCCCCATCCCTGCTCATTCTTGATATTCATCAGCCAGCGCACCCCTTTTGCGATAACCGGGGTATATTTTTCTTTATCCTTAAAGGTGTCAGAGACCAGCATCAGGTTACGGCAGGCATCCATAGTATGGTCGGTATTTTCACTATCCCAACTACCGTTCTCAGCCTGTTCAGCCACTAAAGAGTCTGCGGCTTCCAAACACATTTTTCCGGCATATTCGATTTTATCCATGAAGTAAGCGGGAACAAGTGTGTACTGCATTAAGTGCGCGGTGGTTTCAATCCCGGCGGGATGAAACGTGTCATCTTTCCAGAGTCCCGAGTCTGTCTGCCAGTTTTTGATGAACTCAAAACCTCTGATGCGGGCTTTATTGATACGCTCGTCATCGGTTTTATCCTGAGTAACCTGATAAATAGTTAGAAAACATGTAACAGAACAGGTCGTATCCAGATGAGACCATTCAGGGTCAGACCAATGCCCGTCTTCTTCCTGCATGGATAGAACATATTCCAGTGTTTTATCAACGGTCGACTGAATTTCCGGGTCCTTGATCACCATATTGCCTCGGCAGAGTTTGAGTCCTACAAAAGTGGTGATCCACATTGAGGTTTTCTCTGTATGGGACTCTTTGGACCAGCCACCATCCTGATTTTGCACTTTAATACATTCCCGGAACTCTTCAGGATTTTCCTCAGTCAGGTCCATATGCAGGATACAGCGCAAAACATGTTCCAGCACTTCCATATCCTGCTCTCCTTCAAGGAGGCTCCATTCTCCTTTTTTTGATACCAGATAATCCCATTCACTCTGAATCAATGAATCCAGTTCTTCCATGTTGATCGTCGTCATAATTTCCCAATAGTCATAAATTTTTTATTTCCCACCCCAGTTGGGGATTATATTCATGCCGTCAAATCGGGTCAACTGGAAACCCGGAAAACCACGACAATCATACGCTAACAGGGGAGTCGGTTATTAAAATTTAGTGGGTCGATTTACAAGTCGGGAATACTTTTTGGAGATCCAGCCTTTCTTACCTTTTTGATACTCAACCTGGAACCAGTCTTTACTTTCCTGAAAAACGGGTACGATAGAGTTTTTCGGTAACGAGGCAACTATTTTGGATCGGCTATCCGGTTCAGCCCGCACTTTGAGTGGTGTTTTTTTGGTAGCAATTCGAACCATTTTTACCGGTTCAGGTTCCTGTTGAACTGGAGGTGCGGGTTTTTCACGTTTCATTTCCATTTCAGGGTCCACGGCAACCTTTTCGACAGGAGGATCTATTTGGGGAGGCAGTTTCTCTGCAGGCGGTTCTGGTGGTGTTTCTTCTACCACAGGATCTTCGATTTGCTCAGGAAGCTCCTCTTCAGGTTGCTTCGTCTCAGCCACAATTTCTATCGACTCTTTAAGGACAGGCGGCAGGGAGGGAACCGTCTCCATCGGTTCGGGAACAACAACCTCCTGTATAGGCTCAATCGTCGTTTGTGCAGGTTCGGGTAACATTTCACTTTTCATTTCCGGAATCTCTCCCAAGGGTGATTCCTTGGGCTTCATTTCTGCAATCAGACGCCGGGCTTCATCGGAGTTTTTTGGGTTATCCGGATATTTTTTCAGGAACTCTTCATAAGCTTCCAGTGTATTGGCACTCTTGACCTGTTCGTAAATGCGGTCCTGAAGGGTTTCTATTCTCAGCGCGACTTTCTCTTTTTCGGGAGCGCCATCGGTGAGTTTTTTAACCCTTTCGAGATGCTCGATGGCTTTTTCAAGTTCCTTGTTTTCTTCCTGAATCGTAACCTGAAACAGCAACGCCCGTTTCAAATTATCCTTGATTTTCAGGTCAAATGGTTCCAGGGCCAGGGCGGTTTCAAAAGCCTGTATGGCAGGAAGCAACTGGTCATTGGAGTAGAGCGCCATACCCAAGTTATTATATCCTCTGAACGACCTCGGGTTGTTTTTCAGGAACCGTTGCCAGAGTTCAATCGAATTATCCAGTTGATTGTTTTTAAGTTGTGTCAGAGCGCGGTTATACAGCTCCAATTCTGTTTTTGGCAGGCGCTCAGGCGGCATTTCAAAATAGGGGTTTAGGGTATCCGGACCCGTGGCGCAACCACTAATTCCAAGCAGGAGAACAATAGATAATACAAGGAATTTAGGTGAGTGGAACATAATGTGAATATTACTCTTTTTTATTATTACGTCAATAATTCTTGACTTGTGGAAAATTTGAAATAATCTAGAGCCGTCACGACCACTGGGGGTGTTTTTGAACTGAGAGTCCTGAAAAAGGACGACCCTTTGAACCTGATCTGGGTCATTCCAGCGAAGGGAAGTGAGCATCTTTATTTTTCCGAGATACGCTGCATTTCCCGAAGGTTGGGATGCGGCTTTTTTTGTGCCCGCCTTTCCTTCAGAACCCCACCCGGTCTTGATCCGCTTTTATCTTATGAATGTTTTAACGGCTTTTATGGACTAAACCTTGTCCTTTTTTGGAGAGTTTTTCTTGCTGGATTTATAAAACCTGTTTTTCGGCCATAATCAGGCCATAGTTTTAGGGTTCTGTAAGTTGCCTGTTAGAAATTTTACTCAAATAGATCCTATGAAACTGATCATTAATGGCGAAAATCGTGAAATCCTGAAAAGCCGGAACCTGGAAGACCTGATCCTGGAACTGGATATTCAGGCACCTAATTTTGCTATGGCACTTAATCATCATGTCGTACCAAAATCCAAATACGCCACGACCCAGATCCAGGAAAACGATGAAGTAGAAATCGTCCACGCTGTTGGCGGTGGTGTTTAATTTTAATTTTTTAAGACTGGGGTTATGAACACACAAACAGAATTCATGAAAATTGGCGACAAGACTTTCAAGTCCAGACTGATAGTCGGAACCGGAAAATATAAATCGTTCGATGAAACCCGGCAGGCTATCGAAATTTCCGGAGCCGAAATGGTTACGGTCGCTGTACGCCGGATTGAGCTGGATAAAAATAAAGACTCCTTACTCAATCATCTTGACCCGGAAAAATACACGTTCCTGCCAAACACGGCAGGATGCTATTCACTGAAAGAAGCCGTGATGACCTGTGAACTGGCGCGTGAAGCGGGGTTGGGCAACATCGTCAAGGTAGAAGTGATCGGTGACGAAAAAACCCTGTTCCCCGATAACGAAGCCACGCTCGAAGCCTCCAAGCTTCTAATCAAAGACGGCTTCCATGTTCTGCCCTATTGCACCGACGATGTCATCCTCTGCAAAAAACTCGAAGACATTGGTTGTGCCGCAGTCATGCCGCTGGCAGCGCCTATCGGATCCGGACTCGGCATTCGCAATCCCTACAACCTTAAACTGATTCTTGAAGCGGTCAAAGTTCCGGTGATCGTTGATGCCGGTGTGGGAACAGCCTCCGACGCCAGCCGCGCAATGGAACTGGGCGTTTCGGGTATTTTAATGAACACCGCCATAGCTGGTGCCAAAGATCCACTGAAAATGGCACAGGCTATGAAAATGGCGGTGGAGTGCGGCCGCATGGCTTATGAAGCGGGTCGCATCCCGAAAAAACTTTATGCCTCAGCCAGCAGTCCGCTGGACGGCCTGATCGAATTGTAAGCTTATGATGACTTCAAGCCCTTTCCATACAGAACAGGATCTGGATTTCCTGCGGGTTTATCTAATCACCGACCTGCAACGGGTGGGCAAGGACCGGTTCCTCGGCGCCCTGGAAGAAGCCCTGCAGGGTGGCGTGCGCGCCCTGCAACTGCGGGAAAAAAATATGGACCCAAAAGATCTGCTGGCGCTGGCCCTTGAGGTCAAACTTCTCATGCAACGCTATGAGGCCAAACTGTTCATCAACGACCGAGCCGATATCGCCATCATGGCTGGAGCAGACGGTGTTCACCTGACAGAAGCCAGTGTGCAGGCCAGTGAGATCAAAAACAATTTTCCCAACCTGATCGTTGGGGTATCAACCCATTCATTGGAAGGTGCCCAACTTGCTGAACAGCAGGATGCGGATTTCATCACCTTCAGTCCAATTTACGAAACACCCTCTAAAACCGGTTACGGTCCGCCGCAAGGATTGGACCCGCTCCGCCAGGTGACACAGTCTGTCCGCCTGCCGGTACTGGCATTGGGAGGTATTAACCTGAACCGCGTTCCCGAATGTCTGGAACACGGCGCCTTCGGGGTCGCCGTGATTTCTGATATCTGGGACTCGAAATATATAAAAAAACATTCATCTGAATATACGCAGAATTTTGGAGGCAACTCGTTATGACAAAGTCAAATGGTAACGGCAACGGTAACAGACACGGGGCCACCGATGAAAAGGTCGAAATTTCTACCGACCCGATTTCCCCCAACTCGAAAAAAGTTTATGTCAATGGAACTCTGCATCCGGATATAAAAGTCCCTTTCAGGGAAATTTCACTGTCCAGCTCTACAACGGTTAGCGGGAATGGAAACGGCAATGGCAACGGCCATCATAAACACAATGACGAAAGCTCTATCCTCGTCTACGATACTTCAGGACCCTACACCGACCCGAACGCCAGCATTGATATCCGCGAAGGACTGCCACCCATACGCCAGTCGTGGATCATGGATCGGGAAGATGTCGAATACTACGATGCGCGAACCATTCTGCCGAAAGACGATGGCTATCGCGAAGGGGAAATCCAAAATACCGAACGGTTCCCCAAAACCCGTAAACAGGTTCTGCGTGCCAAACCGGGACAAAACGTGTCGCAAATGCATTACGCTAAAAAAGGAATCATCACTCCGGAGATGGAGTTCATCGCCATTCGCGAAAACCAGAAACGCAAGCAGTGGATCGAAGACGCCGAACGTGAACAGCGACTGAAAGGCAACTCCTTCGGCGCAAATTTGCAGGAAGAAATCACTCCCGAATTCGTGCGTGACGAAGTCGCACGGGGCAGGGCCATCATCCCGGCAAACATCAATCATCCGGAAGCCGAACCAATGATCATCGGGCGAAACTTTCTCGTCAAGATCAACGCCAACATCGGTAACTCGGCGGTCACTTCCTCCATCGAAGAAGAAGTTGAAAAGATGGTATGGGCCGCACGGTGCGGAGCCGACAATGTGATGGACCTCTCAACCGGAAAAAATATCCACACCACCCGTGAATGGATCTTGCGCAACTCCCCGGTTCCCATCGGAACCGTGCCCATCTACCAGGCGCTGGAAAAAGTCGACGGCAAGATCGAAGACCTGACCTGGGAAATTTATCGCGACACCCTGATCGAACAATGCGAGCAAGGCGTTTCCTACTTCACCATTCACGCAGGTGTGCTGTTGCGTTACGTGCCGATGACCGCTAAACGTGTGACCGGAATCGTCTCACGCGGCGGCGCGATCATGGCAAAATGGTGTCTCACTTATCATAAAGAAAATTTCCTCTACACCAACTTTGAGGAAATCTGCGAGATCATGAAAAGCTACGATGTTTCTTTTTCACTAGGTGACGGATTGCGTCCCGGTTCCACCGCCGATGCCAACGACGAAGCCCAGTATGCCGAGTTGGAAACGCTCGGTGAGCTGACCAAGATCGCCTGGAAGCATGAAGTACAAACCATGATCGAGGGTCCCGGTCACGTGCCCATGCACATGATCAAAGAGAATATGGAAAAACAGTTGAAGGAATGCGGCGAAGCGCCGTTCTACACATTGGGTCCCTTGACAACAGACATCGCGCCGGGATACGACCACATCACCAGTGGCATCGGCGCGGCAATGATCGGTTGGTATGGAACCGCCATGCTGTGCTACGTCACCCCGAAAGAGCATTTGGGACTGCCCAACCGGCAGGATGTTAAAGAAGGTGTCATCACCTATAAAATCGCGGCACACGCGGCGGACCTGGCGAAAGGCCATCCCGGCGCAAGGGTGAGAGATGATGCGTTGAGCAAAGCCCGGTTCGAATTCAGGTGGGAAGACCAGTTTAATCTGTCACTCGATCCCGAAAAAGCTTTGGAGTTTCACGATGAGACTTTGCCGAAAGATTCAGCGAAGGTGGCGCATTTCTGCTCCATGTGCGGCCCGCATTTCTGTTCGATGAAAATCACACAGGACGTGCGCGACTACGCCGAACAAAAAGGCGTGGGAGAAAAACAGGCGCTGGAAGAAGGCATGAAAGAAATGTCCGAGAGCTTCGTGGAAAAAGGTGGCCAGCTATACACTGAAGCTAAGTAAACCCTTTACCCCTCTCCTCCGGTGGGAGACCTTTGCATAAGTATAGGTTTTTGTATAAGTTATAATTCGTTATTTTAT
>CAYFNV010000033.1:0-36488 GCA_964344595.1 uncultured Nitrospina sp.
CTCAAGTCCCGATTTAAAAACATTGCTAAAAATGACCCCTTATGCAAAGGTCTCTCTAGAGAGGGAAGCAAACAGCAACAACTTTAAGCCGAGACAACATTTGATCTCCCTAAAAAAGTTATTGCCCATTGCCACCGGCGGCTCGCCGGTTAGAGGGCTCTCCTACCCAACAGGGTTTGCACCGCAAGGCGGTCGGTCCCTTTAGCCAGCATAAACGCAGTGAACGACTGGCGCAGTGAATGTGGAGTTACCTGCTTTTCAACTCCAGAACTGGTCAACGCAACTTTAAAAAATTTCGTAACGCTGCGAGTGGTCAGCTTACCCCCCTGTTCGCTGGGGAACAAATAGTCGCCCGGCTTTTTATTGCCAATTTGCCTTTGCAAGGCATCTTTGAGGCTGCCGGAAAATATGGTTGTACGCGTTTCAAGCTTGCCGATGCCCGGCACAAACAGCATCAATTTATCGAGATTCACGTGTTTAACCTTGACCGCCACCAGTTCAGAAACACGTAAGCCAGCAGTGTAGGCCAACTCTATCATCAATCTGTGTTTCAGGTTTTCCGCAGAGATTGCTATTTTACGCACTTCACTTACAGTCAGGACTACCGGCTTCAACTTTTTCTTACGAGGACGTTTAAATCCATCCAGAATAAGGTCGTGATTATAAACCGCTTTGTAAAAATAACTGAGGGCGTTATATGCCTGGTCCACCGTTGACCTTGACTTTCCTTCAGCGACAAGACCTTCCAGGTATTCCCTGATATCATCCGACGAAACATTTTGCGGATTAGTCAGGTTTATCCCCCTCACAAAATGTCGCAATTGCCCGAGATAGGCCTTGATGGTTTGTGGGCTATAAGCACGTTGTTCAAGATTACCCTGAATAGCTCCAAACAGTCTTGTCAGGGATAAGGGTTGGGTTGTAACGCGATTCATGATGAATCCTCCAGAAAAAAGGGGTTCTAGTGGTAGAAAATTGAGCGGGAAAGATAGTTTCCTTAAGAGAAAGGGATCTTTCTGCCGCAGGATGGTTAGCGGAACACAGGGTTCCCCTACACAAAGACCAATATAATCAATGCGTTACAAAAGGTCAAGCGGAAAGACAATAAAAAACAATAGTTTATGTCAGGAAGAGTAAATTGAAGAGGATTTATATTGAACAATCCCCCTTGAAATGAGGACATTAAGGACAGCAACCCCGGGGACACCCAGTATCATACCCGTAAGCCCAAACAACTCCCCTCCCAGTAAAACAGCTAGGATAACAGCTACAGGATGAAGGCCGATATTTTCACCCACTACCCGTGGTGTGATGACCATGCCTTCCAATGCCTGCACAACGCCAAAGACCCCTGCAACTGCCAGCACCGGCATCAACTCTTGGGTGTGCATATAGGTTAAAAGTGCTGAAGGTACAAAACCAAAAACCAACCCGAGATATGGGACCAGATTGACCAGCCCTGCCATCATTCCAAGCGACAGACTCATGGGGGTATCGCACAAAAACAGACCGATCGAATACATCACTCCCATCAAAGCCGCTACCATCAACTGACCGCGTACAAAACTTGACAGCACCTGATCTATCTCCGAAATAATGTCTTTAGTCTTGTCCTGAAATCTGGGTGGAACCAGTTCCAATAATTTCTGGTTGAGCGAATCAAAATCGCGCAACAAATAAAACATCACGACAGGAATGATCACTAGGTTGGCAAACATCAAAACAATATTGAACAGGTTGGAAATCGAACCCCAGACAAATTTACTGGAAAACTGCAGAGCTTTCATAGGCAGTTCTCCAAAACGTGACAAACCCTCGTTAACAAACTCTTCAACCTTAGCTGGATCTAATCCGCTGATCAAATCCATAACCGGGCGGAACCACTCCTGAAAAATTCCGACATAGGCAGGAATATTTTTCGCAAGATTTTCTGCCTGCATGCTGAGAATCGAGATCAGCAAAATCACAGAACCCAGAGCCAGTAAGAAAAAAGTCAACATTAAAACAAGAACGGACAGTGTTCTTGAAAATTTCAATGAAGCCAAACGGTCAACCAAAGGGTCCATGAGGTAAGCCAGCGCAAATGCGATAAAAAAAGGAGCTACCACCCGGCGAGAAAAATATAGTACTACGCAGACACCCACAACTACCACAAAGGAAATATAAAACAGGTTTTTATTTTTTTCCTGATTCATGCTTACATATCCGACATAGATAAAGGAGGAGCTTCTGGAGCCTTTTTCACTGGTGCCTCTACGCCTTTTTCCCAATATCTGTGGAAAGAGGGAACAAGAAAATCTGCAAGTTTTTTACTGGCATTGTCAAAAGCTTCCAGTTCTGCCTGCAAAGCCTGCTCATGTTTGATCGTGGAAAAGTCTGTCTTGGCCGCTATCAATGAGGACTCCAAAGTTGAAACCACTTTGACATTAATATTGGCCTGAACAGTATTATCATTTGTTTCAGCATTTTTCTCGCGAAGGTTAGATATGGCTGTCCCCACGATAACGATATCAGCACCCGTTTTCAACCCTATACTCCTCGCGGCTTTCAAGTCTCCTTTTATAGCGTTAAGAACAATTGTTTCCGAAACCATATCGCGTAGTTGTTCCCGCCCGATCACTTCAATACCTTCCTCCATCAGGTTTTTAACAAGCTGTGTTTCTGAAATTGGGAAAATATCCCAGAATGAAGCCACCGGAGCAGAAGTAAAACTTTTTTCCTGGATTAACACTGCCACCTTTTTTTCACTGACCGGTCCAGCAATCACTCCCAAGCCTGCCAGGGCCTGATTCACTGCCGAAGCAAAAAAGCGCATTTCCAACCTCACATCACTAGTCCTGCTTATCAAGTCATCGTTTGCTTCCAAAAAGCGATAACTTTTTACATATCGGGAAGCACGTCTTAAAATTTTACGCAGGTCTCTTCGGCTGGCCTCAAACTCTTCTTCTCCCATCATTTCTTTCAAAGCGGTTTCCAAACCATTCTTCAAAGCCAGATTCACAGCTTTTTCCCTTGCCATCACATAATTTTCGCCCTGTACCTGAACTGTAGCCATGCCCTCATAAGCATCGCCCATCTTCTGTTGTGCAAACACTTCGTTGCTATAAAGTCCACCAGTGATGAAAAACCAGCAACCCACCAGATGCATCGATAAAAACCCCCAGAATTTCATATTCATATTCGTTTTTTCTGTCGTGGTTTGATCGGTTCTGGTTCAGTCATAACAAGCTTTTTTAGCGATTTGATTTCTTTTGTACTTAGAAACCGGCATGCTCCGAGAGGCAATCCTGCCAGGTTAAGTCCGGCAAAATGGGTGCGTTGGAGTTTAATCACTGGATGGCCGATATGTTCACACACTCTTTTAATATGGCGGTTTTTACCTTCCACCAAAGTTAAAATAAGGAAACAATTTTTACCACTTGTTCTTTGCACTTTTGCTTCTATAGGCTTAAATTGATTCTCTCCCTCAAGGTGCACACCCCGCGCCAGCCTTTTCAACGTTTTTTCATTAGGCACCCCCGACACTTTTACTTTATAAGTACGCGGCACCGCATACCGAGGGTCTAACAGTTTCTTTGCAAGCTTGCCATCATTGGTAAATAATAACAGTCCTTGAGTATTGTAGTCTAAACGACCTACAGGAAATACCCGGGCTTTCACTACCCGGACATATTCCATCACCGTTGTTCTCCCGCGCTTGTCCTTATCCATAGTGGTCAGACAACCCGTGGGTTTATTCAGAATGACATAAGCAGACTCCTGACGCCTGGGAATCAATTTCCCCTGAACCTTGATATCATCTTTCATCGGATCAGCCAGAGAACCAAGCCGTGTCACAACCTCTCCATTGACACTCACCTTACCCAGTTCAATCCACCTTTCCGCTTCACGGCGCGAGGCAAGACCTGCATCGGCAATTATTTTTTGCAAACGAATCTTCATTCAAGTAACCACCATAATAAAAATGAAAAGGGGAAAACAGTAATGTGCTGGCAATCACGCTTTCAGCTTAATAGCGCCTGTTGCCTTCACGGCAGGTCCGGATCGGTTTCACCGGCCGAAGCCTCGGGAGACTCCGAAGCAGAAAATTCTATTTGAGTCTGAAGCGGAGGGTCTTCCCCTTCCAGCTCTTCCCTCAAATCTTCCAGAGTAGGTAGATCGCTCAAATCTTTCAGACCAAAATATTCCAGAAATTTTTGAGTCGTTCTATACATTATAGGCCGACCAGGAACTTTCTTTCGACCTGCGGGACCAATTACCTTTTTCTCTAAAAGGGTCTTAATCACACCGCTGGAATCCACTCCTCGGATTTCATCCACTTCCTGACGAGTGAGGGGTTGTTTGTAGGCAATGATCGACAACGTGTCCAGACTGGGTTGAGACAACCGGGTTGAACGATCCAGTTTCAAAAACTTGCGAATATAATCATTATATTCATGCCGGGTGCACAATTGGTAACCATCCGCAACCTCCGTAATTTGCAAATTACGCGAATTATACTCTTCCTGCAATTCATCAAGAATGGACTGCAACTGCTCTTTATCGGTTCCATCCAGAAAAATTTTGCTTAGTTCGGTCGCCGTGACAGGCTGGTCTGCCGCCAAAAGAACATTTTCAACAATAGATTTTAATTCTTCACGTTCCATATTTTTTTAGCTCTTACGAAGCCACCATATTAAGCCGAGCAAACCATTGCCAACTAAATCAAGCTATTGCTCGCTGGCCCCACGCCCCTCTAGCGAGGGAAGCAATTAGTAAATGCTTTTTAAGCCGAGCAAGCCATTGCCAGCCAAACCAAGCTATTGCTCGTTGGCCCCACGCTTAGTGGTCGGGATCAAAGTATTTACTCAACGCCAGTCCCTGCGAATGGTAATTGGAGTTCAGGGCCAGACCATACAGTTTTTCAGGGCGTTCCACCACTTTTTCAAATTTCAGGCGACAAAAAGTCTGACCGTCTTCTACCATAAAAGGAACATCATGAGGACGCACTTCCATAACCGCCCTTGTGCCCTGATTAATAAGATCATCGGTTCCATTCCATCCAAAACCGGAATCGAAAAAACCCGCGTAATGCGTGCGCAGCTCCCCACTATTGGGCTCATAGGCAATCATTTCTGCCAGCCAATCAGGCCATATACATACTCTCTCCTTTGACATCATTATATAAAAGCTTTCCGGTTCCAGAATCAACCTATTCTTTACATTCTTATAAATCGGTTCCCAAAACTCCTCCGCCTTGTAATGACGGGTTTTGGATAGATCAAGGACGGTTGAGTTTGTCTTGGCCTTGTAGGCAATGATTGATTCCGGTTGATCCCCTGCCACATCAACACTTACATAGATCCCTTCTTCCACCTTCACTTCATCAACAGGGATGGAAAACCCGTTGCGATCAAACAAAATAGGATTTTTTTTATATTTGAGAACCAGCTTCTTCTTGTCCAAGCTCTGTGATGTCTTGTGCGCAAGCCGCAGTTGATTCAAGGACAACCCAGCATGAACTTTCACCGGAAAAGATCGGGAAATGATTTCCAGATATAAATTACCCCGATAACCAAGCGGAATCTCATCAAATCTGTGTCCGCCATCGACAATGACACGGGTAAACATATCTAACCTGCCTGTTGAGCTTTTAGGATTAGCCAATCCATATATGGAATCCGGAAGAGCCAATTCTTCCATCAGGGGGATAAGATAAATAGCATTTTTCTCCAATATTCCTCCATCGCTTATGTCGAATTCGTAAAGATTGACATCTTTGAGCTTTTCTTCCACCTTTTCATTTTCTGGAAGAAAACTACATTGAATGCGATAAGCTTTACACCCAAGGCGTAAATCCATACTCACAGGCTGGATCTGAGACGCATTGATTGGATCTTGAGAATGGATCATTCCCTGACGGTGCACCTGCTCGATCAATTGACATGGTAGATAGCCGGATTTCCCCTTCAAATAAGCCATCAGATCGTTTTCCAGGACTTTATCTTCTGCTGTTGAGTTCATTAGAGCTTTTTGTATTCAGGTACGTCCAACTTATTCTGGCAAAGAAACCGCCTTTTTGACAGGCACACCCGGTTGACAGGCTGTTTGAGGCTATGATTTAATCGTATTACTCAAAATAATTCAACCTGATTATTCTTAAACAAAGGAATAAAAACCATTTTTAGACGATCTTTATTCGATCTGTCATGATAACGTCATTCATTTAAGGCTCTGAAAAAACTATGACCTCCAAAAACAATAAAATTGAGTCATCAGGAAAAAGTCCTATAAAAAGCTCTTTCCAAATATTCACATGGGTGAGTGTATTAGGAGTTGGCCTTTGGGCCTTAATGCATTATTCAGCACCTGAAAATAATCTGGAGCCTTATGAGAATACTCAAGTGGTTAAAAAAGAACCGGAAAAGAAGGAAACCCGGAAAAACAATGAGTTCAAACTTCCCAGCAATCTGGACAAGGGCAACCTGATCAAAACCGCAACCTCCCTCCCTTCTCCACAACAGTCTCAGTTGCCCCGGCAAGCCCTGGAGCATATCCAAAAAGGCATGCAATTAACTGAGGAAGGTAAGTTCAACGCGGGAGATATGGAATTTGAAAAAGCAGCTCAAATTAGCCCCAATTCACCGGTGCTATATTCAATCTGGGGTGCAGCTCTTCGCATGGCAAAAAAGTTTGAAGGGGCCAACAGACGCTTTGCCCGGGCTCATGAGCTTTCTCCAGATGATGAAGAAATCACCTTTAACTGGGGCATGAACGAACTGGAAGCCGACCACCCGGAAGAAGCGATCCGGTTATTTCAAAAAACTGTAAAGCTTTCTCCGAACAATTTTATGGCCTACAACATGCTGGGGAAATCTCATGGCAGGAAAAAAATGTACGAAGAAGAGAAATCAGCTTACAAAAAGGCCATTTCCATCAACCCTGATTTTGCCCAGGGACATTTTAATCTGGGCATTGTTTTGGGTATCCAGAAAAAGTTTGAAGACGCCGCACCACATTTCTTAAAAGCTATTGAGCTGGACAAGCAATTTGAAAAACCTTTCGTCATCCAGATGCTGACGGCGTTAGGACTCTATGATCCGGCAGCAGAGAAACCAATCAAGAAAGATGCTAAAGAATCCCCTGAAATCGTTAAGCAGGCAAAAATTGAAACTCCCCCTGCTGATAAAGCAGTCAGTGACGATAAAAAATCTGAGGGTTCTGACCATAATATGGAAGAAGGGTCCAAGAAAGTTAAAAACACGACTACGGTAAAAGGCAATATCAAGATCAATGGACGCAAGCCCGGTCCCAACACATTGGTGTTTCTGGAAACCAAAAGCAAACTCAGGGCAGCCAACCAGAAACCCCAAAAACTGACCATACGCCAGAGCGGCTTGCAGTTCAGTCCCAAACATTCGGTAATACTTGTTGGGTCCACCGTCACATTCTCCAATGAAGACCGTGAAGTGCATAACATTTATTCCAAGTCCTTAAGCAACCAGTTCAACCTGGGAGCCATGGCATCGGGTTCTTTCAAAACTGTAGAATTCACTCAGGCGGGACCCGTGGTGCTGAGGTGTAATATGCATAAAGATATGATCGGCACCCTGTTCGTTGTGCCCAACGGTTACTATACCAAACCAGATGCCAATGGAGACTATCAGTTCGATAACGTCAAGAGCGAAGGATATATCATGCAGGTCTGGGACCCGATGCTGGCCCCTGAAGAAGTCGAAGCCAACCTCAAGTCTGCCGATCTGACGGGTGTGGACCAGACCTTTGATTTCGATATCAAGACCGCATCAGTCCCGGGTGAGATCCACGACATGACCGATCCGACCGATTACAACGCGATTGTAGACAATATCGAAAAAGAAATGCTGCAAGCCATTGAAGACTGGAAAAACGGTAAAAAGTTTATCTCCCGCAAACGCATGCTGATGGCCATCACCAAACATTATGATGGTGAAGGCCTGAAAGGAGCGATCGCTAAAAGCTTCAGTTCCAAGCGCAGTATCCAGCTGGAACAGAAACTGGATAAAATCCGCAAAGAAATTTCCGGTTTCAGCAAAGAAGAAGTTACCGAAAGCTCACTTATCAGCCAGGCCAAATTCGCCGTTTCACAACTGCGCCTGAACGTCAAAGAACTCGAAGCCCGTATCAAACCGGACAACGGGAAATAGTCTCCAAGCCTTAGGCGGTCGCGTTAGCGTCGCCGCCACATCGCCACCAGCCGCAAGGCTGGTTGCTTCCTTTTCCCTTTACAGGGATGAATATGGACCGGACTTAATTAGCCAAAATACATTTTTGTTCGCCCAAAAAATTATTGCTATTTGCCTCCCTCGCAAGAGGGTGATATTTTATCGCCATGAACCTATATATCTACAACACCCTGAGCCGAAAAAAAGAAGCCTTCACACCCTTGAAGGAAAAACAAATTGGCATGTACGTATGCGGGGTCACTGTCTACGATTACTGTCATGTTGGACACGCCCGTGCCGCCATCGTCTTCGACACTTTCTACCGTTATTTCAAATACCTCGGCTACAACGTCCGCTTCGTGCGTAACTTCACCGACATTGATGACAAAATCATCAATCGTGCCAATGAAGAAGGCATCGACTGGCAAGAGGTGAACAGAAAATACATTGCCGCCTTTTATGAGGACATGGGCAAGCTGAATATTGCTGCACCCACTGAGGAACCGAAAGCCACAGACCACATCCCAGAAATGCTTGACATGATCCAGTCCCTGATTGATCAGGACAAAGCCTATGAAGCAGAGGGCGATGTCTTTTATTCCATAAAATCCTTCAAGGACTACGGATGTCTTTCGGGAAAAAATATTGATGAACTGCAATCGGGAGCACGTGTCGAGGTCAATGACATCAAGCATGACCCATTAGACTTCGCCCTTTGGAAAAAAAGCAAGCCTGATGAACCGTCCTGGGACAGTCCTTGGGGACAAGGCAGGCCCGGTTGGCACATAGAATGTTCGGCAATGAGCAAAAAATATTTGGGTGACACTTTTGACATTCATGGTGGAGGCAAGGACCTGGTTTTTCCACATCATGAAAATGAAATCGCTCAGTCCTGCGGTTGCACAGGCAAGCAACCTGTCCGTTACTGGGTGCATAACGGATTCGTCAACATCGACAAAGAAAAGATGTCAAAATCACTGGGTAACTTTTTCACGATCCGTGAAGTTTATAAAAAATATCATCCCGAGGTTTTGCGTCTGTTTCTGATCAGCAGTCATTATCGAAGTCCTATCGATTTTTCGGAAAAAAACCTGGACGATGCCACTAAAGTGCTTTCCCGTTTCTACGAAGGATTAGCGGGAGCACGCAAAAAGATTGAGGGACTAGACATGGCATCAACCCCAGACTTCCAGGAAAAAATAAGAAGCCATAAGCTGACAAAAAAATTTGAAGCGGCCATGAACGATGACTTGAACACAGCCGTGGTAATGGCTCACATGAATGAAGAACTGCGCAACCTAAACACCGCTGTTCTTGGCAAGAACAAATCATCACTTGAAGAACTTGCTGTTGCAGTAAACGCCTGGGAAGAAGCAGGAAAAATTCTGGGTCTATTCTCCAGAACTCCCGAAGAATTTGAAAAAGAACTTTTCGAAATCAAAAACCTGGACAGGAATCTGGACGTCAACAAAATCGAACAGTTGATCGCGGACCGTAACGCGGCACGCCAATCCAAAAACTGGGTAGAAGCGGACCGTTGCCGGGATGAGTTGACACAACTGGGAGTCCTTATTGAGGACACTCCGAGCGGCACTGAATGGAAATTGAAATGACGACAACGTTTTCTGAGTCATACCTGGAATTCACAGAGACATACACACAACTGCAAGTTCAAGAAGAAGACCACACCATCCGCGTACCGGAAAAAGTCATCCGTTGTATTTGGAGCGACCAACTGTTTTGCACATCTTCCCTCAAGACCAGTGATGACCAAAGCCTGGAAATCGTTTATCCGGGATACTGGAACTTTGGAAAAGGCCCCGACTTCACCAATGCCACCATCAAGGTTAATGGAAAGGTTTATGAAGGGGATGTTGAACTGCATGTCTACTCCACCGATTGGAAGGCTCATGGGCACTCACAAAACCCGGATTTCGACAAAGTAATCCTTCATGTTTATATGTGGCAGGGACGAGGCAAAAACCCCAAACCAATGGAGAAACAAGGTGGTCTTCCCTTCCAGTTTGAAATAAAAAATTACTTGTCCAAAGGCATTCTTGAACTGAATAACGAACTCGATTTTGAGAACTACCCAACTCTAAACTCAGGCAATATCGGCCTCTGCCATCAACCGCTAGCTCAGCTCCCGGAGGAAAAACTATCTCATCTTCTGGATACAGCCGGAGAAGCGCGGATGTTCACTAAAATGGAAAGGTTCCACGATTCAGTCATTATCAAAGGGTATGAGCAGACTTTTTACCGGGGTGTTGCGGAGGCATTGGGTTATCCTGAAAACAAACAACCTTTTCAGATGCTGGCTGACACTCTACCCTTGGCCGAGTTAAAAAATCTGGTTCCAACAAATGTTCCCCAAAAAGAAAAGGTGCTGCATCATCAGGCCTTACTATTTGGTGTATCGGGATTGTTGGATGAAGAAACTGGAAAAAAAGCGGGGTTTAAAAAACTCATGCCTATATGGAAATTTTACCAGGACAGGCTCCCTCCTTCCCCTTTGAATAAAGAAAGCTGGTGTTTTCGTGCCATCAGGCCTGCCAATTACCCATATAGACGTCTGGCAGGGTTAGCCCATTTAATTGTACGCCACGAAAAATCGGGACTGTTTGCTGACTTTATAGGGTCTTATCAAAAAATTCTCACTGTTTGTGGGCAGGAAACCCCTGATAAAAAAACTTTAAATACCTTCAACGAGTTCTTTTGTATAACCAGCAAAGATTATTGGTCAAATCATTACACCCCGGATGGGAAAACGCTTTCCAGGTCTCAACAACTTGTTGGTTCAGCTCGGTCCCGCGAAATCATTATCAACATCGGACTGCCCATAGGCCTGATCTTTGCGCGTGCGGGAAAATTAAAAAACCTGGAAACCGGACTCAATGCGCTTCTTCAGACCGGAAAAAATACCAGCGAAAACAAACTTCTCCGCTTCATGAAACATTATATCTTTGGAAATAAAGAGGAAATGCTCCAGGTATTGAACTCCGAAAAGCAAAATCAGGGTTTAATGCAGGTTTACCAGGATTTTTGTACCCAAAATGAGAATAATTGTCTGAAATGTCCATTCCCCGGTGTGGTAAACAAGCATTTTTCCTAAAAAAAGACATAAAACAGCATCAAGCCCATTGCGCAATTCACCGATTTCCCCTACAATCTACATCCCCCTTGATTGTGTAGAGCTTTCGAGATAAAGTAATAATTCCCCTTTAAACAATAAGGAATTACCGTATTAATGGATCATTTAGACGAACTGGAAAATCAAAGCATTTTCATCCTGCGTGAAGCATATAAAAACTTCAAAAACCTTGCGATGCTATGGTCGATTGGAAAAGACTCCACCATTCTGGTTTGGATGGCGCGTAAGGCCTTTTTCGGTCATTGTCCAATTCCTCTGGTTCATATTGATACCACCTTCAAAATTCCCGCAATGATCGAATACCGGGACCGGGTCGCCAAAGAATGGGGACTGAATCTGGTGGTTGGTAAAAACCAGAAGGCTCTGGATGAAGGTATGAACCATGAAAAGGGCCGTCTGGTTTGTTGTGAGGCATTAAAAACCCAGGGCCTGCAATGCATCATGGAACAAGAAGGTTATACAGGGCTGATCCTGGGTATTCGAAGGGATGAGGAAGGCACGCGTGCCAAGGAGCGTTATTTCTCTCCAAGGGATAAAAACTTTGAATGGAACTTCAAGGACCAGCCTCCGGAGCTATGGGACCAGTATAAAACCACTTTCTCTGAAGATACCCACATCCGCATCCACCCGATCCTGCACTGGACGGAACTGAACGTCTGGGAATACATACAACGGGAAAAAATTCCCATCATTGATCTCTATTTCGCAACTCCGGAAGGAAAGCGTTACAGATCTCTGGGCTGCGCCCCATGCACAGGCACCATTGACTCCACAGCCAAAAACGTGGACGAAATTGTGGACGAACTAAGACACCGAACAAATACATCAGAGCGCTCCGGGCGGGCACAGGACCAGGAAAACACCTATGCCATGCAGAAACTGAGAGCCCGGGGATATATGTAAATGGGAAATAATGGTAGTTCACCAGATCTTTCCAGCCGTCTTTTACGGCTGGTCATCGTTGGTCATGTTGATCACGGCAAATCAACTCTAGTCGGACGTCTTCTCTCAGACACCGGCACCCTGCCAGAAGGAAGGCTGGAGTTTATCCGCAATATCTGTAAGCAACAAGGCAAAGAGTTTGAGTTCGCTTTTCTTCTGGATGCCCTGGAAGAGGAACAGGAACAAGGCATCACGATTGATACATCGCAGATATTCTTCAGTACAGCAAAGCGCAAGTACGTCATCATTGACGCACCCGGCCACAAAGAGTTTCTCAAAAATATGGTAACAGGTGCCGCCGATGCTGAGGCCGCTCTCCTGATGATCGATGCCAACGAAGGAGTTCAGGAACAATCGCGCCGACACGGTTATATTTTGAAGTTACTGGGTCTCACCCAGGTCGCGGTAGTCATCAACAAGATGGATTTGGTCGGCTACAATGAGAAAGTCTATAACAGTATAAAGTCCGAATACACGTCCTTCCTTGACTCACTGGGGATAGAAGCCCGGGAGTTCATTCCCGTTTCAGCCAAACTCGGTGTCAACATCGCGTCAATGAAAGATGAAATGCCCTGGTATAAAGGACCAACCGTATTAAACATGGTGGACCAGTTTGAGAAAAAGCCACCGCCAGATCATCTTCCTTTCCGGTTTCCGGTTCAGGATGTTTACAAATTTGACGAACGACGCATTATCGCCGGGCGGGTTGAGTCTGGCAAGCTCAAGACCGGAGACAGGGTGATATTTTCGCCTTCCAACAAACAGGCGGTGGTGAAATCCATAGAAGCCTGGAGCGTGCCTGAGCAACCTACCACCGCCACGTCTTCGCAGTCCATCGGGTTCACGCTTGATGAACAAATATTCGTAGAGCGCGGTGACGTGTGTACCCTCATGGACCAGCTGCCCATTGTCTCCACAACGTTCGATGCAAACGTCTTCTGGATGGGTCGGCGCAATCTGGAAAAAGGCAGGAAGTTTGTCCTCAAATTGAATACTCAGGAAGTTGAATGCGAGGTGCTTGAATTCAAAAAAGCCATAGATGCCTCCACTCTGGAAACCCTGACCAGTCAGGACTTCATCGCGAAAAACGATGTTGCCGAATTAACATTAAAAACGAGAAACCCCGTAGCCTTTGACCTGTTTGGTTCCGTGGCCACTACTGGACGGTTCGTTCTGGTGGATGAGTATGATGTTTGCGGTGGCGGCATCATCACCACTTACACGCCGGCTACCAAGTCTGACAAACTCAGGGACGAAGTTCGAACAAGGGATTTCAACTGGATTAAAAGCGAAATCAAACCGGAAGAAAGGGCCTACCGCAACGGACATCGGGCGGCGCTGATCCTCATCACCGGTGACCGCAAAACCGGCAAAGGTGATCTGGCCAGAACCCTGGAGCACAGCCTGTTCCAGAACAACTTTCAAAGTTATCTGCTCGACCGCAGAAATGTCAATCTGGGGGTCGGCGCCGACCTGGAGGACCCCAAAAACAGCGGCGAAAGCGAATCGGCTCGGAGGTTGGGAGAGGTAGCAAAACTGTTTCTTGATGCTGGCCATGTGGTGATCTCCACCAGCAACGCTTTCCATCAGGAAGATCAGGCAGACCTCAGGCTGTTGGCAAACCCCTATCAAGTTGTGGAAGTGCAGGTGGGAGATCAAGCGTCGGGAGAACCCGACTTGACCCTCTCGTTGGACGAAGCACAAAATGCGAAAGAAGCCTCAGTGACAATCCAGGATTTTCTCAAAGAGAAAAAAATTCTAATGGGGCACAACTATTCAATCTGAATTAATCAATTGACATTGCCCCCAATATCGGGCATTAATAGCGTTCCTGAAAATCAGTAAAAAATCGGAGACCCCTTTAACATGCCTAAAATCAAGGTCATCAACACCGAAACCGGCGAAACAATTGATTTAAAAGCCGGTTATGGAGCAAACCTGAGAAAGGCCGCGCTCTTTAACGAAGCGGATGTTTATAAAGGCCTGAACAAGTTTCTGAACTGTCGCGGGCATGGCATGTGCGGCAAATGCGTGGTAGAAATCGAACCGATGGAAAACGTAAACCCACGCGGTTTCTTTGAGAACATCCACAAGCTCAAAGATAATCAAAAACTCGGTTGCCGGGTCAAAGTCCTGGGCGATATTACCGTCAAAGCCGCTATCGTTGACTGACTTATTCCCCTCTTTCTCAAAGAGGGTCAGGGTGATTTATCTCTCTCTTTCTTAACTTCCTTTACAACTTCAGATTCATCATCTTCACCACGAGGCAAAACAAAACGTTCAACAAATTCTGCAGTAGCTGTAAGACCCGTAAACGAAAAATCTAATCCACCGATATCCGGCTCACTCATTCGGCTAGCGACTACTGAAACAATGGGTTTTGGACTAATATTTTTCGGTGGTTTTTTCACCTGAGCGGCATGTTCAGGATGATTTGCCTCAAACTCCTTCCAGAATAAAAGGATCATCAATGCCACCTGGGGTTCTATTGAAGTTGTTTTGTCATAGAAGGGATTAAACGGAATTTTACCCATTCCGTATAAAAGTTTCAGCAACCCATAGCTGTTTCGCAAGCGAAGCAATTGACGAGGATTCCTGAATTCAAAAGTCTCTGCCAGTTCACTAAACAAATCCCGTTCATTTTTCTTAAATTTGATTTCTCTGTGCCATAAGTTTATTGCTTCTTCCCCAGGTTCTTTTTCTTGTCTATCATCCTTTTTCGTATCTTCCTTATCTTTTTGTTGGTCAATCTGAGTCAGATCCTCTATCAGTTTTTCTTCCCGATTTTCTTCTTTTAATACTTCTTTCTTCCCGCCTTCCTGTTGAGGCTCTTCTGTCTCTTCAATCTTCTCATGCTTATTCGTAGTGCCTTCTACGTAATCTTCTTCCCAAGAGTCATTCTCTTTAACATTTGGAAACAACCCTTCGCTTACAAATGCTTGCAATTCTTCTTTCTGAGGCTGATTCAGAATTATCGCTAATTGAAGAATTTTACCCAGATAATCTCGGGCTATGGCTTGTTTGGAGTGATGGCCGTCTGCCAAATCCTTGTAATGATCCCCAACCGCACGGAAAGCAATCCGATGGTCTATACCAATAATGACAACCACGTGTTCAACGTCCATAACAAGTCGTACTGCATCAAGTGTTTTAGTAATTGAAGCCGGGTCGCAGCGATCAAGGTCATCAATAAATACAACCAACCGACGAGATAAACCCATATTTTCTGAATTCTTATCTAATGACAGCCAGTCCCATTTTTTCAGTGCTTCTTTGCGTTTCTCTATTCTTTCTTGTGTTGTACCCAGTCGAATCTGACATAGAGACTTAATATGTCTTTTTAGTACAGGAATTAATCCAAGGTGTTTCCCATAGTTAGGAAGTTTGAGATAAGTACGCAATTCTACTGATAGAGGGTGTTCATAAACTTTTTTATAATGGTCCCAGAGTTTCAGGGATAAAAAAAACAAGCCCCCTCCAAACAATGCTTCAAACCACCACTCTTTTTCTGCTTCGGAACCTAAGTTTGATAAGACCCAAACGATCTCTCCAAAAAAACCCGCTAAAATAATAACTCCAAAAAACAGAAAAAGCAGAACTTTAGGCCCATGCTCCCTTAGGGCAAACTCATACCTAAGCCATAACTTTTCTCTAAAACCTAAAGGCTCGACTAAACTCCGAACTACTTCCTGAGCCAAACCTGCCTCCAAGTTGTCAGTGCGCTCATACTCCCATGCATTAAATTCGGCAAATATGAAACGATCACCAAATTTTTTGTTTTTTTGATCAGTATTGTTAGGATTGAGAACGTCTTGCAACATTTTCATCACTGTGCTCTTACCCGCTCCCCAACGTCCCAGCAAACCTATGGTAAATGGTGTTCCCTGATTCTCATCCGCTATCATTTCAGACAGTGCTTCAACAAGGTCTTTGCGACCCAACAGGTCATCGCCTAACTTACTGGCTGGTTCATCTGCCCGCGCAGTTGCCCGTCCCAGTTCCTCTTTCGAAATGACTAATGTTGAGACAGAATCTTCTTGAGCCTCTTCTTCAGCGTCTTCCTCCACTTCGTCAACACCTGGCATCTTTTCCTTTAAAGAGTCTGCCACGTTTTCAAGTTGCTCGTTCATAGATTCCAGTTCCTTGGCTTGCTCTTCTATTTCCCCTGTTATCTCGTGTATTTCATCTCGAGTTGCCCGTTGTTCCCTCTTCCTTTCCTCAACATACTTACCAAGATCGATATTGCATTCAATATAACTGAATGCAAAATTCCAACTGTCTAGTTCTTTATCCGACAACCTCATAGATAGGACCCATTGAAAAAGCAATTTTTCTTTATCTATTCCAAATTGCAGTAAGATGTTTTGCACCTCAGGTAATCGTTTCGAAAAAAAACTGAGAATCAAATGTTCTCCTTGAATATATTTTGAACCAAATATTTCTACTGCCAAATTTGCCGATTCTTTAAATAGAGTTTGTGCCACACTATTTATTTCTAATACGGGGGAATTATTCGGTTGAGGTTGTTTAGTGTAATTATCACGTTCTCTAATAAAACTTTCAGAAAACAGAAGGTATTGTCTTTGGTAATCTCTCAAAAAAAGGTTTGCGAATAGTTGAGTCCGCCACATTTCTTTATACTCGTCTACAATACCCCGCTCCTTAGCGAACTCCATCAAATTATAGAAAACCGATTCCACAGTAACCAGAACATGCCAATAATTCCTTTCAATAAATATTTCGAGAGCATTTTCAGTAGCTTTGAGAAACGATTTGGATGGCGGTAGGGGCAACGCTTTTTTCAGTTGATCTAGAATAGATTCAATATTCTTTCTCTGTTCGTCTGATAAGTTTTCTTTATCCATGATGGTGTTCCCGGTCTATGTAATAAATTAACGCCTAATTTCCCAGATCGGAAGAATTCTTACATTTATCCGATTTCCTGTCAAACTTGTTAGGTTTGGATCGTCTTTGCGAGCATAGCGAAGCCGTGATATCACCTCAATAATACTCGTGCCCTGCAAGGGTAAATCCTGAGTCTGGATCGTCACACCGCCTTTAGAGGTTCGCGGTGACGCATCAGGTTTCCAAATGTGAATCACCCAGCCCTCATTACGAAAGGTCATTAGGTAAACCCGAGATCCTTCGGCAAGCTCAGGATGACAGGCAAAATAAAGGGGAACAAAATTATTAGATACGAAACACAATCAGCAGAGGCAGGAGTATCAGCCCCATCGCGCTGATGAAGGCGTGTATCAGTACGTCCCAGCGTTTGCTGAATGGGACGAGTGTGATACAGTACAGGCAGACCAAATAATCCAGCATACCGTTTTCATCGTGGGTCTGGTTCATGATCAGGTAATACACCAGGCAGAACGCGATAGTATAAAACAGGAGACGATGGATTTTCAGGTTCTGGGCTGTCTTTTTTATGAACGCCATGAATAATCCAAGAAAAATGTTGGGAATATAAAAACCGATCGCGGCCAACACCCAGACCAGCGAGGGCGACGATGCTATTTTCTGAATTAATGTGGGTTCCATAGAATAGAAAAAATCAAGAGGATAAATCGCATACTAACATGAATCTAAAAGACCGAAAAGTAGTCATCACTGGAATCGGTGACGGTATCGGCAGGGCTCTTGCCCTCGCCTTTGCTGAAGAAGGTGCCAAGGTTGCCGGTTGCGCCCGGAGTCAGGACCGTTTGGTTTCTTTGGCCAGTGAAATAAAAGGTGAAGGGCATTTTTTCTACTCTGCCGACCTTGGAACAGCAAAAGGTGTCGAAGATTTTTATAAAAACATGATCACAAAAATGGGCCAGGTCGATGTACTGGTCAATAATGTTGGAGCAATTTTAAAACTGGCCAATTTTTATGATCTCACCGATCAGGATTGGGAAGATTCGTTTCAAATCAATCTTATGTCTGCCGTTCGGCTGAGTCGACACTGCATTCCTTCACTAGCAAAATCAACCTGCGCGAGGATTATAAATATTTCATCCATTGCCTCCTCCAATCCGCAGGAAGTTTTTCCCCATTACAGTGCTATGAAGGCCGGACTCTCAAATTTAACTGTTTCATTAGCTCAGACACTGGCAGCTGAAAAAATTCTGGTCAACTCTGTTTCCCCCGGCCCGGTATGGAGTAAATCATGGGAAGACGAAGCAAGAAGCTCAGGGTCCGATTTTGAAAAAGTTAAAAAAGAAATCATGGAACAAACCGGGAAAACAGTTCCTTTAAATCGTATGGGCATGCCGGAAGATTTAACTGGACTGGTCCTGTTCCTGGCTTCTGATTCATCAGGCTGGATTACTGCCACCAACTTTACTGTCGATGGCGGGGTTACACGAAATCCATTTTAACCAGAAAACACATGTTAATTCGAAAGACCAAGAATTTATCAAACTCGCTACTGTGCGGCATTATTTTTTTGTGCCTGCTATATGGATGCTCGGTTTCCCGTTCCACTCACCCTGAAAAGGTCCTGGTAAATCAAGACGCGCCTATTTTTGATAAACGGTTCAAGTCTGTATCGCTGACAGATATTAACCTGAAAAATTTCTGGGATCATGGCGATACCTCCGGTGACCGCGAACCGGTTCCATTAGACAACCACACTTTTTCTCGTGTTACCGAGAAAGTGAAACAAGCGGTAGTAAATATTTATACTATCAGGCTGGAAGAACGTGATGCCAAATTCGGTATTGCACCGAATGATCTTTTACCAATACGAATTCCCCTGGTTTCTTCCATTCTGGATATCATTCCTTTTCAGGTTCCCATTCCTTATAAGGAGGAAGGTTTCAGCTTGGGTTCCGGTTTCCTGATCAACCGGGAAGGCTATATTCTCACCAATGCCCACGTGATTTCCAATTCTGTCAACATTCGTGTTGTGCTGTCTGAAGGAAAAAAAGAATACCCGGCAAAAATTATCGGGATCGACCGAATGACCGATACCGCTCTTATTAAAATTGAACCAGATTTCACTCCCACAGTTTTACCTTTTGGAGACTCAGACAAGCTAAAAATGGGCGAAGTAGTTCTGGCTATGGGAAATCCGCTGGGATTCCAACATTCGGTTACATCCGGACTGATCAGCGCCAAGGAGAGAATGTCTCCACATGCCAGAGACCGCTACAACAACTTTCTGCAAACTGATTCGGCCATCAACCCAGGCAGCAGTGGTGGGCCTCTTGTAAATCTTCATGGCGAAGTGGTGGGAATCAACACGGCTATTATAGAACAGGCACAATTACTGGGCTTCGCGATACCCATCAATATCGTTAAGGACGTTATGGGCATGTTGATCACTGGCAAAACGGAAAGGGGATGGTTCGGGGCGCATGCTGTCCCGATCACACCTCAAAAAGCCGCTGAATTAAACTACCTGGAACCCGATGGAATTGTTATCAAAGGAATAGAAAAAGGAAGTCCCGCTGAAAAATCCGGCTTGAAAGTTAATGACATTATTACCGAGTTTGAAAAAGAACCAATCACTAATCTCGCGCTCTTGCAAAGAAAACTTCTGACTCTCCAACCGGGACAGGAAATACATTTAACGATCTTCAGGGAAAATAAAACCTTTGAGGTTTCGAGCATCCTGGCTCATAGAAATTCTTCAGAGGATATAGAAGTAGAACCAACTTCATGAGAATTAACAAAGTTTCGATAAAAATTCACCGGCTTGCGTTTTAGAGAAAGTAGAAGTATTCTCCCATTGGAAACGGCCAAACTGTTTCAGCATTTTCGAACTTTTCAACATCTATTATTATAAAAATTTATTATGTCTATTAACCCGCAAATTTTTCGTGAATATGATATCCGCGGTATCGTTGGCAAAGATCTCACTCCCGAAACCGTACGAAATATCGGTCAAGCTATTGGCACTTATATCAAACGTCAGGGAGGGAAATCCCTTGTGGTAGGGCACGATGTCCGCTCCAGTTCAGTGGAATTCCGCGAAATCTTATCCCTTGCTTTGAACTCCACAGGGTGCAATGTCGTGGACATTGGAATGGTCCCAACACCTGTTTCTTATTTCGCGCTTCACCACCTTAAGGCCGATGGAGGGGTGATGATCACCGGCAGCCACAATCCGCCAGAATTCAATGGCTTCAAAATCAGCCTCGGTCAACACAGTTTATATGGAAAGAAAATTCAGGAACTCAAGGGGCTGATTGATTCTAATGATTTTGAAAAGGGCTATGGAAAAATTGACCAGACAAATGTTTTGGAACCTTATATGGAACATATTTGCTCTATCATCAATGTTTCCAGAAAAGTAAAAGTTGTGGTCGATGGAGGTAACGGGTGCTTTGGGATAACAGGCCCACAACTCCTGAAGAAACTTGGCCAGGAACCCATAGAAATTTTTTGTGAGCCTGATGGCACCTTTCCTAATCATCACCCTGATCCGACTGTAGAAAAAAACCTGACGGGGTTGATCGATAAAGTCCGTTCCGAAAACGCGGAGCTGGGCATTGGATTTGACGGTGACGCTGACCGTATAGGTGTTGTGGATGAAAAAGGTAATATTCTTTGGGGCGACCAGCTATTGACTATTTTCGCACGGGATATTTTATCGCGAAACCCCGGTGCCACCATTGTCGGAGAAGTCAAATGTTCCCAGAACCTGTATCAGGATATTGAAAAACATGGCGGGGTTCCTGTCATGGCTCCTGCAGGCCATTCGCTGATCAAAAAGAAAATGAAGGAAACCAATGCTCTACTTGCGGGGGAAATGAGCGGCCATGTTTGTTTCTCTGACAATTATTTCGGATTCGATGACGCGATTTTTGCCGCTGGACGAGTATTACAAATTGTAGCGCAATCCAGTATGAAAGTATCCGAGATGCTGGCCGATCTCCCTGAAACCGCCTACACTCCGGAAATTCGCATCGACTGCCCCGATGACAAAAAATTTGAAATCGTCCGTGAACTGACAGAGACTTTCAGGAGTCAGTATGAAGTTGTTGACATTGATGGAGTACGAATCAACTTTGGCGATGGGTGGGCGTTAATCCGGGCTTCCAACACACAACCGGTACTGGTATTAAGATTTGAGGCCGAAACCAAAGACCGCCTAAACGATCTGGTTGGTATTATTAAAGAGCAAATGGATAAATACAAACCCGTTGTCCAATTCAATTACCAGCCAGCGACCGGTGGCAAATAGCAATTACGTTGTCTGTCCGGTAAAGAAAGATTTGTCTTGGCTTAACGAATCATTGCCCTACTCAGGTTACCAATTATGATAAAAAAATATCTTCACACCCGCTTTCGTGTTTCGGACATGGAAAGTTCCATTCACTTTTACCGGGATGTCCTGGGTATGGAGCTCATCGAACAAAAAACTTCACCACGTGGTTCAAAGCTTGTGTTCCTGCGTTTTCCCGGAACAGACTGTGAACTGGAGTTGTGTTCTTTCCCTGAGTCCGGAAAGGTTGAAGTTCCCGAAGATCTGGTTCACCTGGCCTTTGAAGTCGAGAACCTGGACAATTGCATCTTCAAGCTGGAACATGCCAGAATCCCAATAACCGAAGGGCCGATAGAAACCTCAAACGGCACCCGTTTTATTTTCACCGAAGATCCGGATAAATACGAAATCGAATTGATGCAGTGCCCTCGCTAGCCAGCGCCCTCATGCGAGGGAAGCCATAAGCAAAGACACGTCAAGCCGAGACTATCATCGCTAGCAGCAAAGAGCTATTGCTAGTTGAGACCAGCGTTACGCTGGCTAGAGAGTTAGTGGATTATCATTCCCGCGTATCCAACGACCTTTTCCATATCGCCGCTGACCTCGCCTGACGTCATGTACTTGACCAGTTCAGCCTCTTTGGCACCCAGGGTTTCAGCACACATCAACATGACAGTTACAGGGTTGACCCCACACATAGTGATATTTTCTGATTGTACCGTTTCAAATAAACCCACCGGGTCATAATTCGTAACACAATTGATAGCCATGCGGTCTTTAACACTTGCTTCATCATGTGATTCGTAATGCGTCATGTCTGAGCTGGCCACAAGCAGGACAGGTTTATCCAACCTTTTGACAGCACGAACAATGCCTTCGCTGAGTTCTTTACAAGAAGAAATTTTCACACGCCTGAGGCATATTGGGACAATTTGAAAATCCTTTTTAAAATATTGCAGGAATGGTAACTGGGTCTCCAGAGAATGTTCGAACTTGTGAGCCGAATCATCTTTTTTCACGATAACCGTTTCATCACAAATCGCATCGGCTAGTTCCTGGTCAATAGCTATATCACCCATTGGCATGGACCAGACACCTTCCGACATAACTGCAACCGCCTCGCCCATGCCTGTATGGTTGGGTCCGATCAAGATAACTGTATCCGGAATCTCAATCCTGGAATACACGGCCCCCGCCACATCCCCCGAGTACATGAACCCGGCATGGGGTGAGACAATACCCAAAGCCTGACTCTTTTTTCCATCCCGGTCAATATGCGTTTCCACTTCACGGATTAACGCATCACGTTGAGCCGGATAAAACCTGCCGGCAACTGCTGGCTGACGTACTTTTTTTCTCGCCTGCCCCAAAATTGTCATTGGCGAATCTCTCCAGTCATCGGCACAAACACCACACCAGTTATGAATCTCTCTTTCAGTTTTCCATCATCCTGTTTGGTCAAAACCATCAGATCCTGTGCTGATCCTGTTTTTCCCAGAGGGAGGACCAGCCTGCCACCTACCTTTAGCTGGTCAATCAAAGGTCGGGGTATTTTGGGCGTCGCCGCAGTAATGAGGATTGCGTCAAAAGGAGATTTTTCCTTCCATCCCCTGTAACCGTCACCATGGCGAACCGTCACATTGTTATAACCCAGTTCTTGCAGTTTATGTTTTGCGGTGTTAGCCAATGGCTCAATAATCTCGATGGTATAAACTTCTTTGACAATTTCCGCCAAAACCGCTGCCTGGTAAGCTGAGCCTGTGCCAATTTCCAAAACACGGTCATCGGATTTCAACATTGCGCTCTGGGTCATTAACGCAACAATATATGGCTGAGAAATTGTCTGGTTTTCTTTTATTGGGAGTGCAAAATCGGAATAAGCCTGGTCCAAATATTCAGGCTCTACAAACTGGTGGCGGGGTACTTTGAGAAGGGCCTGCAAAACAACGGCATCGTGAATGCCTCTACGTTTGATCTGATCTTCGACCATCTCTTTTCTGGCCGACTCAAAATCAGCAGAGGAAACGATTTTGGGCATGAAGAAAGCCGAACAGAAAGCAGTGACCAGATATGGGAAAAATGCCTTAAAAAATGAGCCCGTTTTTCTTGAGCCATTCTTTGGAATCAAACTTTTTGTTGGCAAACTCCTGAAATTCGATTTCCTTTTTAGAAAGTTCCTGTCCATCGATGAACTGCGGCGTTTGCGAAGGCTTCTTGCTCCTGCGCTTCTTGGGCGCGGGCCGCTCTTCCCTGAGTTCCTCTTCAACTTCCAATTCCAGCGAATCGGTCAACACTTCCATCTTGAGGACCAATACCATAAAACTCTTGGGGCAAATATTTTCATCTTTTTGAATTTCAGCAACAATCTTTTTAACCTTGGGTGATGTCATGACGGCTTCGGTGATAGCCTTGGACAACTTTTCAAAACTTCGCTCTGATCCATCGGAGTCGCTCATAAAATCCCCTTTCAGTTTTCTAACAAAAATACCTTTAAAACAAAAAATCACATCTGTACGTTTAACCTTAAACTTCTCATACTCCCTTGTCAACCCACTACCTTAAGATACGTAGATCAAAGCCTCGTCAAGCTGCCTGTAACATCAAGACAGGTCTTTTCAATATAAAGGTACAGAAGAGTCGATTTTCTCAGACCATTCATTGATACCTCCACGCATACTCTTCAGATTGCGGAACCCCATTTCTTCCAAGGCTTTAAGAGCTTTCATCGAGCGTACCCCGGCTTTACAATGAAGCACAATCTCGTCATTCGGATTCAATCCGTTCAAAAGGGAAGTATCTCTGGCTTCGATATCGCCAAGCGGAATCAAAGTTGCTCCTTCAATTTTGCAGATATCGTACTCGGAAGGCTCACGAACATCAACCAACTTGAATGCATGTTTCGAGTCCATCATTTGCTTCACCTGCTCCACACCAATTTCCATTTCCTCATCTGAAGTTGACTCTTCAACAGGCATAATTCCACAAAACTGTTCATAGTCGATCAATTCGGTGATGGTGGGATCGTCTCCACAAATCGGGCAGGATGGATCTTTTCGCAATTTCATTTCCCTGAATTTCATAGACAACGCATCGAACAGTAAAAGCCGACCCACAAGCGGATCGCCTGCACCTAATATCAGTTTAACCACCTCATTGGCCTGAATCAGGCCAACAATTCCCGGCAGAATTCCAATCACTCCTCCCTCGGCACAACTGGGTACAAGACCCGGTGGCGGTGGTGATGGATACAAACAGCGGTAACAAGGCCCAACACGGGAATCGAACACAGAGGCCTGCCCTTCAAAGCGCAAAATACATCCATATATATAAGGCTTCTTCAGTAACACACAGGCATCGCTGGCTAAATAACGGGTGGGGAAATTGTCAGTGCCATCAACGATGATGTCGTATTCAGCAAAAATTTCCATCACATTTTCTGAAGATAATCGCGTATTGTAAGTGGTGACATTTATACTGGAATTCAGATCGGAAATACGGTCCTTAGCCGAATCCACCTTTAGCTTTCCAACTGTTGATTCACCATGCGCCACTTGCCTTTGCAGGTTACTGAGATCCACCACATCAAAATCTATTAAACCAAGATGGCCAACACCTGCGGCGGCAAGATATAAAGCCAATGGAGAACCCAGTCCCCCAGTGCCAATCAAAAGTACCTTGGAGTTACAGATTTTTTCCTGTCCCTCAACCCCGACTTCCGGCAAAAGCAAATGCCGACTGTAACGGTTGATTTGATCCTGTGTCAAAGCCATAACAAACCATCCTTTAAAAAACGATCATTGTATTCCTACGTATTGATTAGATTCAATTTTACCAGAAAAGATTCTCCAATCAACCGGCCCACCGGAGTGGGAGGCAATTGAGCAATAGCCAGTAAGGTCGGAAAAATTTTTCCCATTGCCGCCACGGCAGCTACGCCGGGAAAGCCGCCTCAAAACCAGCAATTGAACCTTCAATGACCGAATCGGGCAGGCAATAGGAAATGCGGAAGTACCCTGGCAAGCCGAATCCTCTTCCCGGAACCACCAGCACTTTTTTCTCGGCCAGCTTTTTAACAAACTCTACCTCATCCTCTATTGGGGATTTAGGGAAAAAATAGAATGCCCCTTGTGGCTTCACCACCTGATAGCCAATCCGGGTTAGCTCATTATAAAGGTAATCCCGCTTTCGGCGATACTGCTCCACATCCACCGTTACCCCCTGCACCTGTTTCACCACACGCTGAATGAGCGCAGGGGCGTTGACGAATCCCAATACCCGGTTACAGAAGATTAATCCTGCCATGAGTGACTCGACCGATTCGCATTGAGGGTGCACCACTACAAAACCAATACGCTCACCAGGCAGAGCAATATCCTTTGAATGTGAAGTGATGTAAATACTGTTTGGATAAAATTCCATGATGTTTGGTACTTCCACTCCATCAAATGTGATTTTTTTATACGGGTCATCTGAGATCAGATAAACAGCCCTGCCAAGCTTCTCAGAATGTGCTTTTAAAATATTCGCCAGTTCTTGTAACTCAGTGCGAGAATAAACCACTCCGGTAGGATTGTTTGGAGAGTTAATGATAACGGCCTTGGTCTTGCTGTTCAGAGCATTTTTTAATGCATCAAGATCCAGGTGGAAATCATCACGCGTGGGAACCGCCACCGCCTTGCCACCATGATTGTCAGCGTAAAACAAGTATTCGACAAAATACGGAGTAAATATGATGACCTCATCATCCGGGTCAAGCAGGGTTTTTAAAGTTATATTGAGCCCTCCCGCCGCACCACATACCATGACAACATCATTGGCCGTAAGATCTACCTTGCATTCGGGAGATAACGATTGGGCAATCGCTTCTCGCACATCGGCAAATCCCGCGTTTGGCATATAGCGGTGCAGTCCCGGTGACTCATCACTCGCGCAATCTATCAGTGCTTTTCTAACCTCCTGGGGAGGTTCCATCACCGGGTTGCCCAAAGACAGATCGAACACGTTCTCCTCACCAAACTCTTTCTTTAGGCGGATGCCTTCCTCAAACATTTTACGAATCCAGGAAGACTTCTCCATGAATCCAGTGACTTTCTGCGATATCGCCATATTAAAACTCCAAGAGAAAAAAACACATGCCAAGCGTTATTGTATTTACTGCAGTGGATTTACAGGCCCATCCATAACATATTCCCCATACAGGTTCAACGTCCCTTGACAGGGAGGGCAGCAAGAAAAAGTACCAGGCCGAGTAAACCTGATGGCAGACAAACAAATCTAACTCAAGTTGGTCTCATGCCTAGTGACCCTTAGCGGGGGAAGCAAATAGCAAAAGCTCGTCAAGCCGAGCCAACTCTTTGAGTGCCGGATAAAAATATGGCTTTTGGGTCGAAGATTCTTCACGATTTATTGCGGTGAAACTGTATTTCTAATATCCTGTTACGCATGGTCAGTCCCGTCATTCAATTCATTGATGTCTTCAAGTCTTACCAGAGCGGATCGCAAATGGTTAAGGCATTGGAAGCGGTAAACTTGAGTCTTGATGCTGGAGACTTTGTCACCATCATGGGCCCCAGCGGCGGAGGAAAAACCACCCTGCTCAACCTTTTAGCAGGACTCGACCTGCCCGACAAGGGACAAATCATTCTCAACGGTCGCAAGATATCAGACTTTTCTGACCACGAACTTACTTTACTGAGGCGAAAGGAGATAGGTTTCATATTCCAGTTTTTTAACCTCATGCCCACTCTCACGGTGATGGAAAATGTAGAACTACCGCTTCTACTTGCACATTCATCCAGAACCGATGAGCAACGTATTAAGACCCTGATTGATTATGTCGGACTCTGGCACAGGGCAAACTCTTTTCCCGCTGAACTTTCGGGTGGGGAAATGCAAAGAGTTTCCATCGCACGTGCACTCGTACACCAGCCCGTCATCCTACTCGCCGATGAACCCACCGGCAACCTGGATTCAGAAAATGGACAGAAAATAATCGAACTCATGAAAAAAGCCTCCACCGACTTTGAAACAACAGTGGTCATGGTCACCCATAACCCTCAGGTTGCGGCTATAGGAAACCGTCATTTCGAAATTCGCGATGGCAGACTGACTGACAAAACACTGTGAGCTTCCTTCTATATTTTAAAGACCTGTTCACCGCACTGATTCTGCGACCTTTATTGAAAGATCCGTTTCGAACAACAATCACCATCCTTGGTGTAGCTGTGGGAGTCGCTGTGTTTCTCAGCATTCGTCTTGCCAACCAGCAAACCATGATGTCTTTCACAAAAAGTGTTGACCTTGTTTTAGGAAAAACCGATGCCATCATCCGAGTTGAAGGAATGGCGTTCGATGAATCCATCTTTGAAAAACTCCACAAACTCAGGCAGGAAATAAAAGCTTACCCGGTAATTGAAGGGTATGGAGTTGAATCCACCAGCGGCGAGGTGGTGGAAATAATAGGCACCGACCTTTTGCAGGACAGTGGCATCCGCGACTTTTCAATTAAAACGGTGGAAGAAGACCTGAAAGGTTTATTACCACTCATATTAGACCCTATTGGAATCATACTTCCTGAAAAATTCGTTCCCGGAACAAAGTTTGCCCCCGGCGACACCATCCAGCTCTTGATAAAAGGAAAGGTCAAAACTCTCAATGTCAATGCGATATTGGAGAGTAAAGGAATTGCAAAAGCTCTGAATGGAAACTTTGCAATGATGGATATCGCAGCGGCACAAAACGTGTTTGAAAAAATTGGAAAGCTGGACCGTATCGATATTCAGTTTATAAACAGTGTCAGCTTCGAGTCCATGCGGGAAAAAATCGCTTCCCTGCTTCCTGACCATATGGTTGTAGAGCGCCCGCAACGTAAGAACCGCCAGGTTGGTAAAATGTTACAGGCATTCCAATATAACCTGACCGCCTTGAGCTTTGTGGCTCTGCTGGTTGCGCTCTATCTGATCTATAACATGATCGCCTTATCAGTTGTGCGCAGAAGAGTTGAGATTGGTACTTTGCGGGCAATTGGAGCAACCCCTACATTAATAGCCCTGATCTTTTTTCTTGAAGCCGGAGTCATTGGCGCTATCGGTTCTGTTTTGGGAATTGGACTGGGATATTTTTTCGCGCAGTTTTCGCTGGATGCCGTTTCCCTCACCGTCAACAATCTGTATGCACCCAGCTATGTCACGGAAGTGGACTTTCAATGGAGCAAGATGGGGCCTTACTTCGTTTTAGGAGTGGTGCTCAGCTTTATATCAGCTCTCATTCCCGCCTGGGATGCTGCCACCACACCACCAACACTCGTCATGCGACGTGGAAGTTATGATCTGAAGCTGTTTCATGGAAGCAGTGGCTTAAATCTGGGTGCCCTGAGCGTTGTTGTGCTCGCGGCGTTCTGTACGCAACTTCCGCCAATCAACCAGTTCCCCTACTTCGGATTCCTCTCGGTATTTTTAATCATTCTTGGCCTGTCCCTTCTAACCCCCGCTGCTTTGCTATGGACCCGCGACCGGCTGCATTTCTTTTTCAAGAACCGGTTTGGTGGAGAAGGGCTGCTGGCCTGCATGAACCTGTCACAAAATGTTGGACGAAACGCACTTGCCATTTCATCTCTGGCAATTGCCTTCATGATGGTCATCAGCATGTCCATCATGGTACACAGCTTCCGGCAAACAGTAATTGTCTGGATCGACCAGACATTGAGAGCAGATCTGTTTGTACGAGTAGCAGGAGGAAGAGACATAGACTACCAGCATACCCTGCCTTCAGAGTCAGTGGAAAAACTGAAATCTTTAAAAGGCGTTGCCGCCGTCGATCAATTTCGCGCCATGGACATCACTTATAACGACCTTCCAGTAGTTCTGGCCACAGGAGATTTTTCCGTTCTCTCACAATACGGTAATCTGGTGATCAAGTCCGGCCTTCCCTCTAATGAACTGGCACGCATTATGGTCAATCAAAATCGGGTTATGGTCTCCGAAGCATTCTCTCTCAAACACAAAACAAATATCGGAGATGTTATCAATTTGCAAACCCCTAACGGTCCTGCACAAATGGAGGTTGCGGCTATCTACTTTGATTACTCCCGAGAACGGGGATATATCATTCTTGACCGTACCACTTTTTTAAACTACTACGATGAAACAGAAATCAACAGCTTCGTTATTTATCTTCAAGACAAAACCCGACTGGACTCCACAAGAAAAGAAGTTCTTAAAACTTTAAAAGACCATCGTCTCATTATCCGTTCCAACTCAGAGTTGAAACATCAGGTACTCGAAGTGTTCGACAAAACCTTCGCTATCACCTACTCGCTGGAAATCATTGCCATACTGGTCGCTGTGCTGGGCCTGCTCAACACACTGGTTTCGCTGATTCTCGAACGCAAACGGGAAATAGGGATACTAAGGTTCATCGGCGCGTTCACAGGACAAGTCAAACGTATGGTGTTGATCGAAGCAGGAATACTCGGATTGATAGGGTCAGTAATGGGTTTTATCGCCGGGGTGATCGTTTCCTACATTCTGATCTTCGTGATCAACAAACAATCGTTTGGCTGGACCATCCAGGTACACTTCCCTTACCTGTTCATTCTTGCCATGGTAACCATGTTCTGGGGGGTATCCTTATTGTCCGGGCTTTACCCAGCCCGACTGGCAGAAAAACTCAATCCAAAAGAAGCGGTGCGCGTTGAGTAGTCATCTATAGAAAAGAGAGATTCTTCACTGTACCCGTTTCAGGCATGAAGGCTAAGGTTAGAGTATTACACGTTCAGAATGACACCCCAAAACACTCTCAGTCCAATAGTCTGTCTTTCCGAGCAAGCCCTTATCTTGTCATTCTGAGGAGCCCGGTTCTTGGGATGACGAAGAATCTCTTTCTTGAAACCAGCCGGAACTCAGATCTGTCCACTGATAATTCTCGGATTCAATCAAAGCGATCTTCTTTTTCCGCAACCAACCTTTAATTTGTTTTTCCCTTACAATCGTCTGCTTAACATCGGAAGTTTCTTCAAAATATACTAGCTTTGAAAGATTATATCATCTGGTAAATCCCGGAACCATTTTATGTTTATGCTCATAAACTCTACGTTCAAGATCATTAGTCATACCCGTGTAAAGAGTCTTCGATGCATTGGTTAATATGTAAACAAAATAACGTTTCATAAGATTTAACAACACGAAAAAAGAGATTCTTCACTTCGTTCAGAATGACATGCAAAGATATGGTCAGTCCAACAATCTGCCTTCCAGGGCGAATCAATATCTTGTCATTCTGAGGAGCCCGATTCTTTGGGTGACGAAGAATCTCGTCATACATAATTTTGGAGTTCCTGCGATAACATTCAAAATTACAACCTGAATTCATCTTCAGCACAATCTAATCTTTTGCTAATGAGACAAAAAACTGGACCCCAGATAGAAAAGCCCTGCAAGAACAAGAACAGGCCCGCCAAATAACTTCAACACAGAGACCCAGTTCATTCTTTTGACCAAGGCACTTTCTTTCATATTGCTGATGACAAAAGGATGCGGTGGTGTATGTCGAAAGATCATTTTAACGGCAGGTTCTGGTTTACCCTCTTCCTCTTCCTGACTGGTTTGATGATGAAATCCTAAAATTTTTGCGCCACGCTCCAGTTCTTCCTGGTCCAGGGTTCCATCCCGGTTCTTGTCAAAACGATCTTTGAGAGAATCATCCTGCTCAATTTGATTTTTAGCTGATAGAAAATGCTTGAGCTTTAGTTTTTGCCTTTTCTTGACTTTGAAACCGGACTGGGCATGTCCCAGAACATAAAGTGGTTCATGCTCATAAAAACACCATTCAAGAAACCGGATTCTATTTGAAAACAACCATGAAGTGTTTTTCCATTTAAACTTTTTTAATTTCTCCCGATGCTCCGTCAGTGCCTGAGTCAAAGAAGGAGGCAGCTCATCCAACTGGTTGGAACGTGTAAGAAATTTTTTTGAAAAGGGGTCTTCGCGTTTTATCTGGGCTCCCTGCACATAAACCAGGGCTCTGGCCCCACTGCCATCATTGACATAAAAACCATCGTGGGAATAAAACTGATCCAGCTTTTTCCAGTAACTATGATCTCTTGATCTAACCTCTTCCTGAATTTCAATGGAAAAAAACAGGCACTCTTTTCCAGACAGGGGTGCCTGTGTGAAGGTTTGGACTTCGCTGTCAATCGGCCCCTTGATTTCAACATTGCTACCAACAGCTCCGGTACTGATTTTTGAGGTGGGAATATTTTCGATGGTGCGTTTGGTTTTCAACTCCCGGAACCCGGAATAGAACAGATATAATCCGCCTCCAATACCCAGCACCGAAGTGACGACAAGATCAGGATTCATTACCATAAATCCATTCCATGGAGATTAGAATTCTGGGAGGTCTATTTTTATATCTACATCCTGCCTTTCTACTTCACTGACCTGAAACATCTCTGCCTCCTGCAATCGCATAAAGTTTGCGACAAAGACATCAGGAATCTGCTGGATCCGAATATTGTGATTGTTAACACTATCATTATAAAATTCGCGGCGATCAGCCAGGGTTTCCTCCAACTGCGAAATGCGGCCCTGCAATTGCATAAAATTCTGGTTGGTTTTAAGTTCCGGATAGTTTTCCGCCAGAGCAAAGATTCCCTGCAATCCGGCACTGATCTGTCCACTAGCGATGGCCTTTTCACTTACACTTTTAGCCTGCTGATAATTTTCTCTTGCGGACATCAGGCGATCGAGAACCCCTTTCTCAAATTTCGCGTAGCTTTCACAGACAGAAATCAGCTTGGGCAATTCATCGTATCTTTGCTTCAGGATGACATCAATATTAGCCCAGGCTTTCTTGATATTTTCCTTCAAGGCAACCAGCCCGTTATAAATCATCAGGAAATAACCAATCAGTCCCGCCAGGAAAAATAAAATCACTCCCCAAACAACCATATCCATGTATCGCCTCCTGCAAAATGTGAGTTTGCGATTCTTTCCGTAACTATTGTATCAGGGCACCTTTCGATATAGTGAAAAGATTATTGCTCTAAATATCATCACCAAGGTTCGCTTCATGCATCGCCTGCAAGGCGCAAGTCAACCAGCTTTATTTCAAGCTTTTCCCTTCCGTTCCATGTGTTGAGGTTGAGTTCGTAGACAATATCAAAAATTTCCGTTGCAACATCGACCGATTCAAAAACCTCGGCAAACCCAAAGCCGACACCTTCAATCCGTCCACTTCCCTGTCGGACCCGGAACCGGACATGGTTTTTTTCCTTACCAATTTGTTTAACTTCCTGAAATTGGACACCCAGAGATAAAAAACAAGGAACCGGGTTCTCAGCACCAAAGGGTTCAAGCAAAGCCATTCGACTGTAAAAGGACCGATCAACTTCATCCAAAAACAAAACAGTATCCACACCCACTTCAGGAATCAGGTCTTCTTCATTTAAATACCGGTGCCCCACCTCATTCATGGTATTGCGAAACACATCTACCTGATCCTCCTTTATAGTGAGACCGGCGGCATAAGCATGCCCGCCAAACTGTATAAGATGTCCGCCACAATCCGTGAGCGCCTTGAACAAATTAAATTTTGGGATACTTCGTCCAGATCCTTTTCCCTGATCGCCCTCTAAAGCAATGAGAACTGTGGGCCGGTGATATTTGTCGACCATGCGGGAAGCGGCAATGCCAATCACTCCCGGATGAAAAATCTCAGACGCCAGCACAATCACTCGATCTCTTTGAATATCGACTTCGCTACGGAAAAGTGATTCCGCTTCGGCCATCGTTTCTTCCTGAATGTCTTTTCGTTCCTTATTAGTGAGTTCCAGCTCCTTGGCCAAGGACTTTGCTTCTTTTAAATCTGTAGATGTCAGCAAGTGCAGACCACTGTCAGCACGCCCCAGCCTTCCAGCGGCATTGAGACGTGGCCCCAGGCCAAATCCTACCGAGCGTGCATCAACATTCCCCATAATACCTGCGGTTTCTTTTAGAGCAACCAGTCCTGGTTTCGCCGTGACGGATAACATTTCGAGCCCATGCAAAGTCAGAATGTGATTCTCGCCGGTTAGCGGCGCAACATCAGCGATGGTACCCAGAGCAAGCAAATCCAAATGGCGTTTCAAGTTAGGCAGACGCTCTTTGGGCCAACCCGCCAAATACAACCCCTTGCGCACAGCAATAGCCAGTTTGAACGCCAAACCCACTCCACTCAAAAAACGGTATGGATAATTGCAATCAGCTCGATGAGGATTAAGAACAGCGATTGCTGGGGGTAATCCTTCCTCACCCACTTGATGGTGGTCGGTAACAATAACATCCAATCCGATTTCATTCGCCAGTGCCACCTCTTTCACACCGGTGATGCCACAATCGGCAGTGATCATCAGCTTGGCACCACTCTCACGTATTTTACGAACAGCATCGGAATTGAGCCCATAACCTTCAGATTGACGTTCAGGCAAATAGGCTTCGACCGGACAATTGAGATCGCGAAAAAAATGAGTAAGAAAAGCGGCAGAAGTGACTCCATCGACATCGTAATCACAGAAAACAGTGATGGACTCTTTTTTCTCAAAAGCCCGGATCACCCTGTCCACTGCCTGCTGCATACCATTCATTAAAAACGGATCATGCAAGCGGGTGAAGTCTGCCTCCAAAAAATCCTTTGCAGACTCCTTGGTTACAACCCCTCTATTAGCAAGAAGAACTGCGATTGCTTTTGGCAGTTGAAGTTCGCTCTCCAGCATGGACACCGCTTCTGCAGATGGTTCAGCCAGAAACCATTTTTTATTCGATAAAGAAAGCATAAGTGTTAACGATTAAAATATTTTGCCAATCGGCCTGGGGCCAATGTGCAAAAACCCGATAAGCAAAAGGGAGCCATTGCCAGCGGTAAAAACCATTTCCATTCACTAGCAGAGGTACTCTGTAACGCCTTTGAAGGATCGGCGGTGAATCGGACAGGGACCATACTCGGCAATCAAATCCCGATGCAGTTTGGTGCCATAACCTTTATGCCGGGAAAATTCATATTGCGGGTATAGATTGTGATAATCATCCATGATGCGGTCACGAGTCACTTTCGCCAGAACCGATGCGGCGGCTATAGAAAAACTTTTTGAGTCTCCTTTCACAATCGGCCACTGTTCAATAGACGAGTCTATTTTCTGGTTCCCGTCAATGAGAAGCAGATCGGGTCCTGTTGATAATTTTTCTACAGCCTGTTTCATAGCCAACCTTGCCGATTGGAGAATATTGATCTCGTCAATCACGTCCTCGTTAACTACAGACACACCGTGAACCATTTCTTGCAACATAGGGAACAGTTGTTCACGTTTTGAAGGTGACAGTTTTTTTGAATCGTCCAGCCCTTCGAAACTCACATCAAGCGGCAACAGCACAGCGGCTGCTACTACGGGCCCTGCTAAAGGACCCCGCCCTGCTTCATCCACACCGGCGACAAGCCTATAGCCCTTGTCTCGAGCTTTAAATTCATATTCCCATAAATCCTGTTTCATAGGCAAAGCATATGATATTCCCTCTATAGACGCAACTACCAGACTTGATACAAAAACTACCATAATAGCAGTGGTTGAAAACCACACCATGGGCTTCTATAATTAATGCATGCTTAAAATTTTTATAATAACTCTTACGGCTTTTTTCCTGACCACCTGCTCTACCACACCGGTTTCTGAAAGACAGGCATTGATTCTAATTCCCCAGTCTCAGGAAATCGCATTTGGCAAACAAGCGTACCAACAAGCACTTAAAGACCAAAAGGAGTCCGACAACTCTCATTTAAAGCAAGTCCTACAGCGTGTTGGCACTCGCATAGCAGAGATTAGCGATATGCCCAAACTCGATTGGGAGTTCAAGTTGATCGAATCGGATGAGAAAAACGCTTTTGCTCTTCCAGGAGGCAAAGTCGCGGTGTACACCGGTATGCTTCGAGTATGTAAAAACGAAGCAGGATTGGCAACCGTATTGAGTCATGAAATCGCGCATGTGATAGCGCGGCATGGAGCACAGAGAATGTCGCAACAACTTCTGTTAAGTGGAGCCATGATGGGTGCAAGTATCAGCCTGAGGAACAATACCCAGCGGAACATTATCATGAGTGCATTGGGTCTTGGAGTTTTATATGGAATCACACTGCCTTTCAGCCGTGGTGATGAAGGGGAAGCTGATCAAATAGGGTTGATCTATATGGCTAAAGCTGGATACGATCCAGAGGAGGCGATTCAGTTCTGGCAACGGTTCAGTAAAGTAAAAGGAGATAATGAACCTCCGGAGTGGGCCTCCACTCATCCTGCCGACAAGACCCGCATAGCAGGATTAAAGACCTACCTTTCCCTCGCTAAATATAAATACCAGAATACCAAGCTGAAACACGGGCTGGGTGAAGCATTTAATCTTCCGGCAGAGAAAACAGACAACAACGAACCAGAAAAACCCAAACCCGTACCCGGAGTTTCTGTAGAAACTTTGGCGCCCTGAGTTTGTCAAAGACCGACAAACGTAAATCGCTGGAATAGAGGAAACTGGGAAAGAATATCAAGCGGTGGGCAGGTAAAAAGATAACCAGAGTGTGTGGAGAGAACAGCCCCCTCATTCGTGGTGGAAAATCGAAGTTCAAGCCATTTCCACAGCACATCTGGCCAAACTGGGAGAAACTTACCTTCATGTATTAAACGACAAATATGCTGCCTGTTATCGAACTTGTCAAGGGGAGGCATAAACACTCGAATCGACTTATATTAATCAATTATAGAGTCTATTAAGATTCGGGGGTGGAGGTAAAAAATGGAAAAGGAAAGAAGAGTCTCAGAAAGAAGACACGGGGATAGAAGGAAGGAAGGTTATTACTTTGGGATGTGTACTCGCTCCGGTGAAAGAAGAAAGGGGGAACGAAGGGGTGACTAAAGAATCCAGCAATTATGACGTTAATATAACTATGATCTTCCCCTGAAAATGTGGACACATCGAAAAGCGTGTTATTGTGATTATGG
>CAYFNV010000034.1:0-30417 GCA_964344595.1 uncultured Nitrospina sp.
TAAAATAACGAATTATAACTTATACAAAAACCTATACTTATGCAAAGGTCTCCCTCTCGGGAGAGAGTGCCGAGGGCCGGAATCGAACCGGCACGAGGTTTCCCTCGAGGGATTTTAAGTCCCTTGCGTCTACCAATTCCGCCACCCCGGCTTAGGTGTGTGCAGTTGAAAAAGTTTCGGCTGGAATTGGAACCACCGAAACCTGCGCGTGACGAATGGTAACAGTTTCCATTAAAAATTCCAACCGCCATCATGGCCAATTTTTTTGATTTATGTCCCTAACCCGCATTGTATCCGCCCCCGGTTCCATCATAGAATGAAGACCTCACGACCGTATTGACGGAATATTGATAGAGAGGAACTTTGCGTTGAGGGACCCAAAACGAATTTTACAAAAACTGCTGGGTCCGGAAGTGGAGGTCGAACCTTTTGCCGAAACGGGTGAACCGCTGGAACAAACGGTCGAAACCTTTCGGGATGTGGTCAAATGCAGAAAAATCCGCAACCATGTGGAGGAACAGTTCAACATCAATCTGGCACTTTCGCCAGAGGTGTTCTACAACCTTCTCGATATCCCACAGATCAATTATATTGAAACCACGAAACGAGAACTGGAAGTGGAAACGGTCTCTTTAAAAGAAACCCGCCAGCCCGATGACCTGGTCACCATCGCAAATTTAAACTCGGTACTGAGAGAACTTTACGCCAACCTTTTTCTTATCAAAGAACGCATCAACAAGGATTTCTCTAATGCAGTGTTAATAAGCGAAATGCGCGCGGAACATGTTGAACGGGTGCATCAGCTTGTTAAATCCATTTCTGTCTTGCACGGTAACCTGACCGGATATCTGCTCACAAGCTGGAAAGCAAGCCGAATCGAAAAAGAGTTCCTGTCGCTTTTCCCCAACTCGTCCCAAGCACATCCTCTCCGTAGAAACTTTCCACTCGTTGAGCATGAACTGGAACTGTATCGTGAAATTCTAAAAGCCCAGAAGAAATGGGAACCCTTAAAGCTTAACCTGTTCTCGGTGATTCAGCATCCACACGGCATTAGCGGGTTGCTAGAAAATATTCAGGAGATGGGCAACCGCTTGTGGCAGATCATTTACCAGAGTTCTGACATCCGGCAATGTGTGGAGTTGGCAGGAATAGACTTTAGGGATATCGCTCCATTGTTCGACAACGAAAAAGTCGCACTAAATCCGCTCGGCTAGCGGCGAACCGCCGCTGGTAACCAGCGTGACGCTGGACTCAATGTTCAACCACACTTTTATGCCGAGTAAGCCTGTAACAAGATATTTGAGCTATGACCATTTGCCCGCGGCGGCTCGCCGCTAGCCTTTGACCTGGAAACCTTCTACTTTATCCAATAGGAGGTGTTTAACGGAGGACATTTTTTGCGCTTCAATGAGGGCATTTTTACCCTCTTCCTTGATCCGGTTGAGACGCAGATCAAGACGCACGAGGTTGCTGAAAAGGGGCAGAAATTTCGCTAATACTATAGCCCCTTCATCGGTGATTTCATTATCTGTCAGGACAAGGTTCTGAAGGGTCAGGAGGTTATCTGAAACCGCGATATATTTGGCCCCATCATTACCTAACCGGTTATAAAACATATTCAGTGAAGTCAGGTTTACCAGCACTTCAGACTGGGCGATGTATTTAGCCCCTTTGGGACCACACAGGTTGGTTCCAAAAGCCAGGTGTGTGAGAGGACGTAAAAACTCCATGCGGGCGATGTCCTTGGCTCCATATTCCTTCAAATAAGTGGCAGTAAGATCAAGAGTTTTGCCGTCTTTACTCAAATTCATCCGAACAATAGATTCGGTTTCAGCCATAGCCCTGTCCTGACCCATGGCGGTCTTATTGCCACTGTAATCCATAATTCCCTTTCTCCTGCAATTGGTAATCCAAATACCGATTTTACCGGTTTGGCATCTAACTTGTGATGATATGTTGATTATACACTGGTTTAAGTCCAGCAGGCAACCCACTGAAATTGCTTACACCCATATGGCGGACCATCAATTTAGAGTGCAGCCTCCATATTCCGGCCTAAAAAATATTGTCGCTGTCCGTACGGCTAGTAGTGGATTTTTTGTCGAAAATATTTTAAGATGCGGTTTAAACCTCATTTTGGGAGCATAAGGCATGGCTGGACTATACAGAACCGAGACTGAGATGAGTCTGGGTAACAACGTAATCGTGACGCAAATGACCCAGGCCGTAAACTGGGCACGGAAATATTCTTTTTTTATCTATCCCTTCATCACAGCGTGCTGCGGAATGGAGTTCATGTCAGTAGCCGGTCCCCGATACGATCTTGACAGGATGGGTGCGGCGTTTCCGAGGTTTTCACCACGGCAGGCCGACCTGCTCATGGTCGTTGGAACCATTAGCCACAAACAGGCCCCTATCCTTACCAAGGTCTATAATCAGATGGCCGAACCCAAATGGGTGGTTGCTTATGGAGTGTGCACGGTTTCAGGTGGATTCTATGACAACTACGCTACCGTTATGGGAATTGATACACTCATTCCAGTCGATGTCTATATTCCGGGATGTCCACCAAGACCCGAAATGGTGATCGATGCCCTGATGAAACTGCAGGACAAAGTACAAGGGGAAACCCTGGAAGACCACGTTAAAGGTCCTGCTCTCGTCACACCCGCCAGCAAACTCTAGCCCTCTAGCAAGAGAGGCAACGAGCAAGAACTTTTATAGCCCAAAAGTAGATATTTCGGCTGAAGAGACTATTATCATTTGCCAGCGGAGGCTACTCCGCCACTAGGCGTGGGGCCAATGAACATAGCAAACCGCCGCTGGTAAATTGCAATAACTCTCTTCGGCAAACAACAATACTATCGGCTTAAAGTGACATACACATTTCCTCTGAAGAACTACCAGCCTGTTTTAAATTCCCTAATTAAACCCTAAATCCAGTATTGTAAAATATCATTATTATTTATCCCCATGCATTGATTTGGAGAACAGCGTGAAACTTGCTATCGCAGCTTTCTTGATCCATATTCTTTTGCCAGTCATTTCAGCAGCTGACTCCTGCAATTCATCGTATGGAGTAGCTGCCGGCTTGAAGCATACAGGCCCATTCACCCTCTCTTCTAAAAAGAACTTTTTAAAAGACTGGCCCAGTAAAGATTCCTCAGGAAATGTCAATGCAGTGGTTGAGATTCCTGCAGGAAGAACGGATAAATGGGAAGTGGGCAAAGAACATGGGAACTTGAAATGGGACTTCAAAAAAGGCAAACCGCGAGTTCTGAAATATATCGGGTACCCCGGTAATTATGGAATGGTACCAGGAACAATATTGCCTAAAGAATCAGGAGGCGATGGTGACCCTTTGGATATAATCCTTCTCGGTCCTCCCCTTGACCGGGGTGAAGTCACTTCAGCCAAACTGATCGGGGTCCTGAAACTTGACGACCGTGGAGAACAAGACGACAAATTAATCGCCGTTCAATTTAATTCACCTCTGATAAAAGCAGATTCCATCTCTGAGTTAGACGAACGTTTTCCCGGAATCAAAGAAATCCTGGAATTATGGTTCACAAACTATAAAGGCAAAGGGAAAATGAAATCCAGAGGTTATGGAAATCTGCAAGAAGCTGAAAAAATTCTTACAGAAGCAACCCGCCACTACCAATCAAAGGAGCCTGTCCCTTAACTAAAATTTATTAAGCTAACCCGGTTCAGAAAAACTCAATCATTACCCACCTTAATGTTTATTTCTTCTAACTGTTCTTTCAATAACCGGTTCTCCTCTTCCAGTTTTTGCAATTTGCCAGACAACTGTTGCGTCAACTCCCTAACCTGCTCTTCGCTATAAAGGTGAGGGATATGTTTCGGGCAATTCACATCCCAGGCTTCCACAGTAAAAGTAATAACACGCTCCGGACGTGCCTTATAACTGGAGCTGGTCACGCGGGTAGTCAAACTGTCGTCACCTTCAACAATCTCTGCCGTGCCCCAGATTTTGACCCTCCGCTTGTTTTCATAATCCATCAAAAAAATAAATGCCCGGTTGTTCTCCGACAAATTACCCAGCGTGATGTACTGACGGTTGCCGGAAAAGTCGGGAAAGGCCAATGTTTTTTCATCCAGCACTTTCAAGAATCCTTTTTCTCCTCCCCGGTGTTGGATATATGGATGCCCTTCAGAACTTGTGGTTGCCAGGTAAACTGAGTCCCTTTCGGCTATAAAGCTTTTAAGATCTTGTGAGACGGCATCTTGCCAACCTCCATTTTCTTCCATGCTGGCGTAACCGGCACGCGATCCGAATCGCTCTTGTTGAGCCTTTACCGCAGGGGTAAAAGCAATATCGCTAACTGGTGTCTTCATGAGTTTTTCCTTTATAGAATTTTTCGGGCTCAAAAAATTCTTCGAGCCCGAAAACATTTAGTTTGAAACCAACTCCGCAGCCTTGGGAAAATCGTTGATAGTCCCAACGACATTATTAAAGTAGTTGCTGAAAATAGTGAACACCACCAAAGCAATGATCTCGGTTATTTCCTGATCCGAATAGCCAGCTTCTTGCATCGCCACAACTTCTTCAGTTGCCACAGCCCCTCGTGTTTCAAGAATGCGACCAGCAAACTTTAAAGCGGCGTTGGTTTTACCATCTGGCGAATGACCCAACCGTCCATCCCTCACTTCCTCGTCACGCAACCCGGCACCCTTGCTCAGGGCGCAATGGGCAGACACACAATAAGCACAGCCATTGGACTCGGAAACATGGAGCGAGATTTGTTCCTTCAAATGTTCAGATAATACTCCCTCGCCCAACAAGTTCCAGAAATTCAAATATGCCTCTGCTACTATTGGGGAATTAGCCATCGTCTTGATCATATTTGGTACTGTTCCGAGACTGGCTTCCACTTGCTGATAAATATCCATAACCCTGCCACTTGAATTCTCTGTTTCAATTGCCTGAATTCTCTGCATATTGGCCTCCTGATTTGAAATTATTTTTAAGATTGATTAAGCCCTGCCATGAACATAGCCACCATCAACAGGAAGGATCACACCTGTCACGAAACTGGAAGTGGCAAGGTTGAACACCACCTCTGTGATTTCCCTCACCTCTCCTACACGGTTCATTAATGTTGTTCCATCATAGGAGTCAACATCCATGTCACCCCATAAAGGGGTCCGGATCGTCCCGGCCGCAACCGCGTTGACACGGATATTGTCAGCAGCCAGTTCGCTCGCAAGACTGGTAGTGAGGGCATGCACACCCCCCTTGGTGATCAAAGCGGCACTTGAAGGAAAACTCGCAGTAGGATGGAAGACCAACACCGTTCCTATGTTCACAATACTTCCGCCACCCTGCTTCTTCATTTGCTTTACCGCAGCCTGGCTCACAAAATACGTTCCCTTAAGATTGATATGAATGAACCGGTCAATATCCTCTTCCATATTTTCCACAAAAGGTTTCACACCAAAAATTCCGGCGTTGTTAACCAACACATCGACACTCCCGAAATACTCGACCGCCGTACGGACCATGTTTTCACCAGTCTCCTTGTTTCCAATATCTCCCGGAACCAGGGCAATGCGGTTTTTATCACCCAAAGTACCAGCTGCTACCGAAAGCCGTTTTTCATCTCTGGCATTCAGCACAACGTTGAATCCTTTTTCCAGAAACCCCCGGGCAACATCGAGTCCGATTCCGCTGGAAGAGCCTGTCACCAACGCCGTTTTACTTTTCTCATCCATCACAAATCTCCAGTTTACAAATTAATAAATATTTAAGCTGGGTATAGCAGGGAGCGTGCCAAACAAGAGGTGAGAAACTAAACCCTTTATTTACTTAAATTTATAAATATTGAGAGCACCTCGAAAAAATTCTATATTTCGTAATTTATAAATTTTCGTAATATAAATTTGAATTATCGTGTAAAATGGAGGGAAAATTAATCAGTCATTGAACAGAACTCATGAAATATCCCACTCAACTCATTCTCGACTCTGCGGGCGAAGGTATATATGGGTTGGACTCCGAAGGTTACACAACCTTCATCAATCCCGCTGCTGAGAAAATGACCGGCTACTCTGCGGAAGAAATGATTGGCGAATGTCAGCACAAAATGGTGCATCATTCCAAACCTGATGGAACTCCTTACTCTCATCTGGACTGCCCGATTTACGCGGCTTTCAAAAAAGGAAAAGTTTATAAAGTTTCGAACGAGGTGTTCTGGAGAAAAGATGGCACGCCATTCCCAGTTGACTACACCAGCACACCGATGATTAAAAACGGCAAATGCGTTGGTGCGGTCGTGGTGTTCAACGACATCAGCCAACGCAAAAAAGATGAAGAGGAAATCAGAAAGCTCAAGCAGCAACTGGAGCTGGAAAACGCTTATTTGAGCCAGGAAGTGCTGGAGGCAAAGGCTTATGGAGAAATTATTGGCAGGAGTCCGGCGCTGGGAGCCATCTTAAGCCAGATCGAACTGGTCGCTCCCACCGAAGCCAATGTCCTTATCACCGGAGAGTCGGGAACAGGAAAAGAACTCGTTGCCCGCGAAATACATAACCGAAGTTTGCGGAATCAAAGAACGCTCATCAAAGTTAACTGCGCCTCCATTCCCAAAGAGCTTTATGAAAGTGAGTTTTTTGGACATATAAAAGGAGCTTTCACAGGAGCGGTCAAAGACCGGGCGGGTCGATTCGAAATGGCTGAAGGAGGAACACTGTTTCTCGATGAAGTGGGAGAGATCCCTTTGGACTTGCAAAGCAAATTACTGCGAGTACTTCAGGAAGGAACCTACGAAAAAGTGGGAGACGATAAAACCCGACATGTTGATGTCCGTATCATTGCCGCAACTAACCGCAACCTGAAAGAAGAAGCGCAGGCAGGCAGGTTCCGGCAGGACCTGTTTTACAGATTGAACGTTTTCCCGATAGAGGCACCTCCATTACGTGAACGCATGGAAGATATTCCTGCCCTAACCACTCATTTCCTGAAGAACGCTTCACAAAAACTGAATGTCCCGCAGGCACGAATCACCCAGGCAAACCTGAACGACCTGCTTGCTTATGGCTGGCCGGGGAATATCAGGGAACTGCAAAACGTATTGGAGCGGGCCGCCATCCTGTCAAAAGGTGGAAAACTAATAATGAATTTACCTGGCCGTCCTCCAAGCAGAAAACCAAAATCTTCGGACCCCACAAATGAAGACACTGTATTCACAGAAGAAGAAATGAAAGCCAAAGAGCGGAATAACCTGGAAAACGCCTTGAGGCAATGCAACGGAAAAGTCACAGGCCCCGATGGAGCGGCAGCGCTCCTCAACATGAAACCCACTACGCTTTATTCTCGGATTAAAAAGTTAAAAATATCCGCTATGTGAGGTTTTCAACATACCTTAACCCTTTCAAACACAATATAAACCCACCAAAAAAATGTTCTGCTTTCCACCTATAAAAACAACTCAAACGTTAGGAATCAGGAGACTTTCAGAAAAAATCTCCCAAAACCTCAATTTTGGCATACCGATTTAACTTTCCTGTGGTAGATTATTTAAAATAGATTGGGTCAATATTTTCTAATTCGCTATTAAACTGAGTTTAATTAATAATTGACATATATATACTATATTGAAATACTATTAAAATCCATTTAATCATACTGTATGGTTTCCGATAAGAAAAAAGGGAAGACTCCAAAGCCATTTCACGATCTCAATAAAGTGAAAGAACTTGCAAAAAATGACAAGGCAAATCATGATTTTGCAAGAAAAGCTGTGGCTGACGTTATTACGCATATAGAAATTATGCATGGTGGCAGGAGGATGGCTAACTATGCCGCGGAGGACTTCATTTTAGAAGAATTAAGCAATTTGGATGTAAATGACTATCATGGATATAAGGAGTTAGAAACTATATTTGGGAAAAAAACTTACGATGAATACGGCAAAATGGCTAAGGGCATACCTTGGTATATAAAAATAGGAATTGCGGAGGAAAATGGAAACGAATATATAGAAATTTGTTCATTCCATCCTCCGCGTTGGGATTTAAGAGTCTACTCAGGAGTAATCAAAAAATATGAAGGGGGTTGAATGCAAAATCAAAAACATTGCCTAGATTGTGGTGGTAGTGTGAAAAAGAAAAATATTAAAGGCGCAACTTTTCCTTGGAAAGATTTTCCAAGTGTTATGTTGTGTTTTGACGTGTTTTTAATGACATGTGACAATTGTGGTGAGTTTGCCATAAGAAGATCTGAGACAAAAAATTTGGACAAGGCGTTAAAAGATTCGGTCCACCAACAAACTACCATTTATCTAAATACGTTAATGAAAAAGTTAAGTTTAAATCAGAAGGATTTATCTGAAAAAATCAGAATAACTCAAGTTTATTTATCTGAGTTGATAAGAGGAAAAAAGACGCCAAGTTATAATTTCTACAAACTGTTGAAAATTTATTCTCAACGACCAGAATTAATAGAAGAATTTGATATCCAAAGTTGTGATAAAGAAAAACAATTACAAGGGAATAAATTAGAAAAACTAATAGAGAAATATAACTTTATGAAAAACACAAGTGACATCGAGAAATATTTTAAAATAACAGAATTTCAAGGTATTGCTTCAATTTAATATTCAGAGGAAAACCCTTGAGGAACTTTAAAACATTATTTACAACCTTTTATTCTTATAAAGGTGGCGTTGGAAGAACAAGTGCTCTGGTTAATTCTGCTCTTATTCGTGCATTTCATGGGGATCGAGTGGTTGTAATTGATTTCGATTTAGAAGCACCTGGTGTTTGGTCATATGTTCAAGAATTAACAAAGGAGTCAGGGCAAAATCTAAAATTAGACCAAAGACCGGGAATTCTGGAATACCTGCACGAAGCAATTAATACAAACAATATCCCTAGTCTGGCACCAAGGGCTTTAACAGGTGAAGAATTAGGTTTAAATATTCCAGGTAAAATTTGGTTTATTGGCTCAGGGGACACTAGCAAAGCAAGTTATTCACAAAAATTAGATTCGTTAAATTGGGCCACTATATTTAAAGAAAACCAAGGAGCTCTTTTATTGGAAAACTTGAGAAGACAAATTGTTTCAGAGTTTAACGGACCAGATTATGTTTTTATTGATTCTCGAACAGGAATTACCGAAATTGGAGGTGTTTGCACCAAATATTTAGCTAATTTAGTTGTAACCTTGACATCCCTAAATGATCAAAATATTCGAGGTTCTTCTAAAGTGGTTAATTCTTTTAAAAAGGCCGAAATTGAAACAATTTTGGTTGCTTCAAATGTTCCGGTTGGTTTGCCTTGGGGAAAAGACCAATTGTTCTTCAAGAGAGTTGAAAACTTTAAAAAATATTTTGAGAAAGAACCAGACTTATTAATTTATCATTACCCAAGCTTGTCATTACTAGAAAGCTTACCCGCCCACTTTGAAGCTAAGGGGGAGAACCCAGTTTTGCATGATGATCCTCTTTTAAAATCTTATCAAATTCTAGCTGATAATATTGAAGAACGTAATCCAAATAGTTTTAAGAAGTTTATTGAAGAATTTGCAAGCTATTTTATTAGATATAGCCCTGATAAAGAAAGACTTGTTCTCCAAACATTAATCTTTTTTGGAAAACATTTTGGTCATAGAAAAGATATTTTTTACCTTTTGAATAATGCCTATGAAATTCAAAAAAATATATACCTAAGTACCTCAAAAAACTTTAGATCTCTATTTTCAATTAAAATGCTTAAACAGCTAAGAGATTTTAAAGTCATTTCTGACATACCACGATTAACTATGTTAAGAGATATTGTATGGGATCAGGTTTCTTATGAAATAGTTTATTACTTTGAAAAAGTTAATAAAGTCAATGAATTAAAAAAATGGGTGAATGTGTTAAATAGAAATGGATACATTAGGGCATTTGAATTACTTCTTGAAGCAAAAGAATATAAATTTGTATTTAATAATTTAAAAGATGACCATTCAACTTATTTTTATTTCGCAAGAGGTTTCGCAGCTAAAAAATTAAACAAGAATAAAGCTGCTCAAAAACTTTTTATTGAATATGTTAATAATACAATAAATGTAGACCCTGACGTTGAATCGGCATCAATAGCATTTATTTTTTCTTATGCATTGACTCAAGTTGGAGAATTTGAAAAGGCAACTTTTTATGTAAAAGAGGCTAGAAAATTAATAAAAACAAGCAAATATAATACAGGCTTTATTCCAACGTTATTTAGAGAGTCAAAAAATCAGAAGGAATTTCTAAAAGAGCTAAAGTTATTCGAAACTGAAATATTCGAAACAATAAATAATAAAAAAAAGCAAAAAAGAGGGGCACCTAAAAATTATAAGCAGCTTACATTGATTTAGTTATACCTACGGTTTAGAAATACTATCCAGCATTTTCAATGCACCGGTTTTTTCAATCGGGGTGAGTTTGGGAGAGTCTGCCATTTTCTTTATTTCGAGGCGTTTCTCTTCGATATATTTTTCAAAATCTTCCTCATCGGGCACCACCAGTTTTATTTCACCATCTTCCCCAATAAACCGTTGCTGTAAAAACCGGAAATAGATTCCCAATCGGACTGCCGGGTCCTTCAATCTTAAGTGGTAGGTCAAGGTCATCAAAGCTTCGTGCTTGCGGTCTATGCGATATCCCAGGCGAGTGTTATCGAGCTTGTTGAACTGCTCATCGAGAATGGAGAATGCCTCCTTGAGCGACGCCGGGCCCAGATCCAAAGGAGGTAGCGGTAAGTTTTTAACTGCCGCGATGTCAAGTAGCAACGAAACCGCACGGTTCTGCTCGCCTAGATAAGCAGCTTCCAAAGGAAACTTCCGGTTCAGGCGAGACATTTCCTGCAACACCGGTTCCAGTTTTTTTATCACGGACTCCAACTTCATCAACGCCTCTTCATCAAAAGGCATCAAAAACCACTGCGCCTCTTTGGGAACAACCATATCCTCTCCGAGAACCGTTGATTTCTCTTTCACCTGTCGGGAAAAAAATCGATCCAGAATTTCCCGGAATTCAGGGATGAAAAATCCTGTGACCGTATCTGAAAAATAAGGAAAATTTAAAATCAGGAACCGGGGATCAGACCTTATATTCAATCCATACGCTTCGAGTTCATTGGCTATCCCCAAAAACGGCTGAGTCAAGTGCAAAGATTCATGCAGGTGAGTGGCGTTTCCATACACAAGACTGTCCACCAAAACCGCGGCAGGTGAAATGCGGATCGTGTCAAAAGTGGTGTGGGCAAACTGGTTGGGACGCAACCATTCATCCGACCAGGACTGGATGATAAACTGCTTTAACGGCGGCGGGGGAAGATCCGGAAAAAATTCAGACAGACGGTTCAGAGATTGCCGCATCCTGTCGATCGACTTATCCAGTAATTGTTCCGGCTCATGACATTCCCCACAACCATAGGTTTTGAAGCCGGGAATCGTGAAAACAGATTCTTCGCTTCCAAGTTTTACTTTTTTAGAGGGACCAACAAGATCTTCCTGATTTTTTTTCGGGATGTGAAGCTTGAGCAAACGGTTTAATTCACCCAGACCGACTCGATCTTCCGCTTTTAATGGAGGCGCCGCAATAAGAAAAAAACCGATAACGGCAATGAAGAATTCTTTTCTCAAGGTTTCGGCTTCTTGATGTTGAAGCGTTGCCAGACACTGATCACCTTGCGTCCGTTACGGTCTTCTTTGACACCATCCCAGACTGCGAATGCCACTAAAGCCGGGTCGATGCGCTTTGCGAAATCCACATCCCATTTACCGGTTTTTGGCATGTCGCGGATAAAAACCACGGTCCAGACTCCATCTTTCCATTCTCCGGAACCTTCCACATTCTGGTTTTCGTTGGGTTGTGGTGTAACCGTACCAAATCCTTCCGCGTTCAGTTCTTCAACCGGGTTCTCTCCAGTGGTGTTTAGTCTGGCAACCGGGTTGGACATGATACCCCCATAAATCAGCGCATCCATATCCACTCCACCGCCTGCATACTCAAGGTCATCTTCGGCTTCAAGAGCTTCTTCCAGTCCTGCTTTCCAGTGCCATATATTCACCGGCTTATTGCGGTTGCCCATACCAAAAAACGGCTCATTATGTCCGTGAGTGTGAAGTGTCACGGCTCCAAGGGCAAATTGTACGGCCACCCCGTCGCGGAAAACGTCTGAATGCAATTCTGAAAAAGCATCATGAGTCGGGTCTTCCCACTGCAAACGTACTGCCAGTTGCTCACCATTATTTACCGAAGCGACATTGATGAACTCCACCGCATCCCGCCGGGCCGATAATGGTCGCAATACCAGGTTTGTCGTTGCCACTCCTTCCCAAACCGGACTAAACGGATCGGTGCTCAATTCGACTCCAACTGGGAAAGAAAAAATATCCGTTTCAAACTCTGCTTCCTTAAACTCTTTCACAAGTTTGGAACGAATATAGTGTACCAATGCCCAACGATCTTCTTCAGGAACATGAATATAGGAACCCATGGGCGTTCCATCGAGTCCGGAAGTGATGGTCCTGAAAAGATCCTCCGCTCTATGCCCACTTTTAAAATATTGTGGGTTAGTGATGTCATGTACAAACACAGCATGCTTCCATGCATCCATGAGCGATTCCGACAGCTCTCCATCCCCCTTTAAGGATTCTCCATGACAACGGTGGCATTTTAATTCCTTATAAAGCTCCTTACCTCGGGCCACCAACTCCGGTGTGGATTCAAGCACCTTTTTAACCTCAATTCTGTTACCAGGCGGTTCCTTTTTGAATCGTGGAGAGAAGTTTTTGATATGCTTGATCAATGCCCATGTATCTTCAGGACTCAACGCATCTTTCCATGCGGGCATGGAAGTTCCAGGTATGCCGTTGATGATGGTCCTGTACAAATCCTCATCTCTGGGGAGAGTGCCTGTCGGAGTAGAACGGAATTTAAAAATTCCTTCCCTGAAATCCCGAGGCCATGGGTATAAATATTCCACAGCTTTGCCGCCGCCATTGCCATCTTTTCCATGGCAGAACACACACATATGCAAATAGATATTCCGCCCACGAGCCCGAAGGCTGTCCATGTCTTCTGGTTTAGTTTGACCCAGTTGATCATGAGCTCCCCGGGTACGGAATAAACCATCTCCCTCTTCATGCCCCATGGCTCCATGATCCATGGCTCCATGATCCATTGCTCCGTGATCCATTTGCTCGTCAGTCCGGTATTCTTCTCCGGGAGCAGAATGACCCATCGCACCATGATCCATTTCATGTTCCTGTGCCATCACTGAAGAAGCGAAACAACTCGCACCAGCTAACAACAATAAAGCTAATATTGATTTTAAAAATCTTACCTTATGTTTCATATGTTTAGTCTCCCTACCGGCGGGTCGCCGGAAGAACATCAAGCCTATTTGTCTCCCTCGCCAAGGGAGCGGACCATTTTGACACCTTGTTCCATATCTGCCAGTTCTTTAAGGTTAAAGTAATTTTCTTTATTGCCGAGACCAAAATACCAGGCATGATCTAAACCGCGCTCGTCCCCGGTCCAAATATAATAACTTCCGCCGTTAGCAAATCCGTTGGGCAATCCAAGAGTTTCTTCATCTTTGCTTTTTACTTCTCCCGAAGATATCCACAGGCGATTCAGTTCCTTAAGTGAAGGTAAGCGCCAGTCGTTATGCCCGGCAAACTTTTCTGAGTTTTTTATTGCGACATACTCCAGAGCATCGTACCAGTTGAGCCCTTTTTTTAAATCGTGGAAAGAATCGCCCTGCTGCCACATCAAACCCGTTTTGGAATCTGTTACGCTACCGTTTTGGTTATCAACAAAACTCGCCGCCCCAGTCGGAGCAGCATTAAGAAAAAAAACAAGGAAGGCTGCTATAAGAAATTTAGAAATAATCGGCATGTGCTCGCCCCTTTTTGCAATTGAGCTTTTATGAGGGCCTCTAATAATTCGATATTTCTACTTTTTGGCAACTCGCGCCCCTTTATTTTATAAGGGTCGCTCATGGCCAAAGGAAATATTTAGAGGTTCCCTTATTGATTATACCGGAGAAAAAAAAGGGAATGAACCCCTAACCCACAATTCATGGGGAGTAGAATGTTTTCAAGTGGTTGCAGAATGTTGCAGGCTTCTGTATTCTGGTCGCCACTTTGGTTTAACTCTTAATTAATAATTGTTTTACATATGCGGGGTATTCTTTGGACACAACACAACTTATTGAAAGCATTAAAAGCTTTGTCACTGCCCTGCCTCCCCTGTTGCAATTATTGCTGGGTATATTTGCCACTATTGGGTTCCTTAGATTATTCATGTTTGTGGTGGATCTCATAGAAGATTGGAGAGAAAGTCGCTAGGCGCGGGGCCTATGTTGTCACCCTGAGCCTGTCGAAGGGTCACCTTAAGAACCATTCCCAATTGCCACCCTACTTATAATTCAAACTGCATGAGGTCGCGGGCTAAAACCAGTTTGCCTTTATAAAGGGCCGAAACTGTTTTGCGGATAACATCCATATCACAGGGTGGATAAAAATGTGTAAGGCAAAGTTTTTTGCAATCCGCTTCTTTCGCCAGCTTGCCCGCCAACGAGGGAACCAGATGTCCTGCAATTTTACTATCATCAGGCATGGCACACTCAAGAATCATAAGGTCTGCTTCCTTGCCAAGTTCGATCATTCCTTCGCAATAATCAGTATCTCCGGAAAATGCCACCGATTTTCCTTCTGGGTTCATAAACCGGTAACCTCGGCTCATGTCAATATGCCGGACTTTTTTAAAAAGAACCTGATGACAGCCAAACTTTTTCGATCCTTCATCAATTTCAGTGATTTGAAGAGGATACTCCTTTGGAGTAAGCCAATTCCCGAATGCGGCTAACAGTTCGTCAAAGAACTTCTGAAAGCCGGGACCCGCTACGATTTCCAGATCTTTTGTCCTTGCAGAGGGGTGATAACGGGCGCCAAATAAAAAAGGAATCAAATCACAAATATGATCCGGGTGGTTGTGGGTGAAAAAAATCCTGTCAATGTCGTGGTAGGTGATTCCCAGGTTCAAGAGTTGTTTTAAAGTTCCATACCCGAAATCAATCAGGGTATTTATGCCATCTTCCTGAATGAGCGCCCCTGAAGAATTGCGCTCCAATGATGGAACTGCAGTACCAGAACCCAGTATTGTGACCCTCACAAACCTTTACTCCGTTCCCTTCATGGCTTGTGGACGGAAAATTCCAAACGAACTGGTGTAGCCATGCAAGAAAGTTGTCCTGCCTACTGGCCCAATCTCACCATTACAGAAAAATCCCCCCAGAGGTATTTTCCCCAGTTTACTCTGGAACATATCGGTATCGTGATTAGCTTTGCCATACAGGTACTGGCCACGCCCAAGACAAGAAAATAGCAAGGCCCCTCTGGCATTTTCAGCATTGCCCTGGTTCAGGTAACGGGTCAACATCACATCAAGATCTTCTGCTGACATCTTTTTATCGCGCAAATGGAATTGCACCAGTTGTCCATTCCTTAACAGAGCCCCGATAGCCACCGCTCCGCTTTCACGGTCAACACCCATCAAATTCCTGATAAGAAAATCTCCCTGTTGCGGATTGTCTTTCATAGGGTCCATTTCTATTCCCAGAAACAAAGAGGTCTGGATCAGTTTTTTATCTTCATCAGATAATGATTCATTCAGTTCATGCAGTACTTCCAGCGGTGGTTTTCCAGCAAGTTCTTTAAGCAAGTTATGTTCACATTGAGTGATCTGCATGGGCTCGCCAATAGGACGGCACCCCTGTGCGACAATAGTATCGATCTCAATATCACCGCTTAAAGCAATGCCTATTAATCCATTGTCATAAACCTTATCCCCAAGGTAAAGTGCATTTCCGCCCTGAGACTGAGCTCCACTGGCAAGACCCCCAACCTTTTTACTATTGGGATAGGCGAAATCCACTCCTGCCAGAAATTCTTCTCCCCGGAAAGAAAAAGGGTCTGCCAGAAAAACAAAATGAGGCTGATCTTCCACATTCACTTGTAACCATTCTCTCCATACAGAAGGAGATGTATCCTGGTCAGGCAAGTCATTTGTTGTGGATTGAAGAGGTTTAATATTTACACCCGGAAGAACTGCGCATGTGATGCTAATCGCCGCTTGATGTTCCGCTTCTTCTCCATTTCCAATTATGCCTCCACCAGAACAACCAAAAATCAATCCGGGTTTCAAGTAGCGGTTTATCAGTTCGGGAACCTTGTCATAAAATTCCCTGAACTGGGGAGAGACAAAAATAACAGTCAAGTCGGTTTGATCCTTGCCAAGTTGTCTTGTAACAGACTCCGCCGCTTCTTGGACAGCACTGTCAATATCTGTTTGTCTGGAAAGTGCGGAAACCCACTTCATGAAAAACTCCTTTTTTTATATGTATTGGGTATTAGATGCTAGGTTTCCACTTTGGGTTTTCCTGTCATCAATTCTATCGCTGACTCTGCCGACTGGGTTCCGCTCTGGATACAATCGGGTATCCCTATTCCACGGTATGCGCTTCCCGCAAGGAAAATACCCTCCTGCAATTCCTGCATGATGGTGTCAATTCGTTCAGAGTGGTTCACGTGGTACTGTACGTTTGATTTTCTGTTATGGAATACTTTGCAAAAAACAGGTACTTCTTTTATTCCCATAATTTCTTTCAGGTCCTGCTTGACCAGCTCGGCAATAGTTTGTTCATCTTTTTCAGCAATGTCCTCCTGCAAAGCACCTCCTAGATAACAACGAAGCATGACATATCCATCTGGAGTCCGGTGTGGAAATTTTGAAGATGTCCAGGTGCAGGCAAGAATACTTCTGCCCTCACATTTCGGGACAACAAACCCAAATCCATCCAGTGGATGGGAAAAACCCTCCTTTTTGTAGGCAATCGTCACGGTTGCGGTGGAAACATATTTGATCTGTTTTAAAAGTTCTGCAGCTTTGGGAGTAGCTGATTCCAGAAACCGGGCTGTTATATGACCGGGTGTGGCCAGTATTAGTGCATGTGCTTTATACTCACCGCCGCCCTCCAACCCAACAGACCAGTTGCCAGCTTTTCCAGTAATGGACTCAACTCTTGCTCCAGACTTAAATTGAATGTCAGGTGATTTTGTGATTGCCGCATCAACCATTTCTCCCAATCCATCTTTTAAGGTCATGAACAAGCTGAAATTACTTTTTGGTCGTTTGCTGGAGTTCAACAGCATGGCTTTTTTTCGTGCCAGCATGCCTAAAATCAAGGATCGATATTTACGTTCCGTCTCAACGAACATGGGAAATGTGCTGCCAATACTCATGTTTTCTGGATCACTGGCATAAATACCAGCCAGCATAGGTTCAGCCATTTTTTTTAATGCTTCCTCTCCCATCCTCCTGCGAACAAATGAAGCCAGACTCTCGTCACTTTCATCTGATTTTTTGGGAATTAAAAGATCGAACGCCATGCGTATTTTGCCTGGAAGACTGAATAAAGGGGTCAGGGCAAACGGCAAAAATTTGGTGGGAATCATCAAGCTTAACCCATCTGGCATTGTCACAAGCTTGCCACCGGTGTAAACATAGGTGTTTGGAGTGTCCGGGTTAGTTGAAACCAGGCTGTCCCCAATGCCTAATTGTTGACAAAATTGAATAGCAGCAGGTTTTTGCGAGATAAATGAGTCTGGTCCCCGTTCAATAACGAACCCATCTAATCGTTCTGTAGCAATTTTTCCCCCAAAACGATCCCCGCCTTCAAGCAGGACACATTCCAGTGGAGCACCATTTGATATTTCCTTCTGGATACGGAAAGCTGCCGCCAGCCCGGCTATTCCACCTCCAATAATGATAATTTTTTTCATGAGCGCATTATGTCAGGTTTCATCTGTTCCCGCAATATGATGCCTGTTCATCCCAGGATAGATAAGGTTATTGCTATTTGACAAAAGGATTTGGTATATTTTTGAAGTTCCATTAAAATACTATAAAGTAAGCCTATTAATTTTGTCAGGAGACCCGACAATGTCTAATTCTGCTGCGGCATTGAGAGAAGCCGTTGAATTTGAGAAAAAAGCCTTGGAAAAATACAAGGAAGCCGCCACTATGGTGAAGCATCCTGAAACCAAAGAATCCCTTGAAAAAATAACCGCTGACAAAGCACAGACTATAGAGTCCATGCACTGGATTATCATGGCGGAAGCAGGAAAAATTGAAACAGAAAAACCCGCACCAGCCGCTGAAGGAGAAGCCCCCAAGAGTGGAGCCAGCAAATGTCCTTTCTCTGGAGCTTTGGCAGAAATGGGTATAGATATAACTAAAATGTCCAAAGAAGAAGCCATGGAAAAAATGGGAGATATGTCAAAAATATTTCCGGACAGTTCAAATTCCTAAACCCATCATGAGTTTGAAAATCCCCTTCGACCTGTTGATACAATGCGGGGGTTGTGGGCTTGAAAATATGATTTCTGAATTCAGCCCCGGCATACCCGCCATATGTAATCAATGCCGGGAAAACATGATAGCCTACGATTTAGCCAACACATATCAAAGCCATGTTTGCGACTCATGCCAAAGAGTGTTGTTGCTAAAAAAAGAGACCGATTTTGTAGATGGTGAGTCTGAATGTCAGTGCGGCTGCCGGGATTTCACAGAATTGGATATAAAAGACTTATCGGAACGGCTGACCAAAGCCGAAAAAGAATCCTTGGACAATGACGAGGATGACCCTAATTTTGACTGGTGCCGCCCTGCTTCAGACCAAGTGATTATTGAAGATTATAACGAAATATTTGATGACGACCCGGGGTTCAGCTGATCCTTATTCTTGATTCTTGAACTATAGTTCTCTGTCCTTAGAAAACTCATTCATTTACATTGAAATGGTTAATTCAATTGTAAACCTGAAGAAAAAGCCTTTATAATATTTATTAAAAATTAATAATTCTGAAAAACTCATGAAAGAAAAAGCGCCTATCAATGGATTAACCTGGGATGCCAATATGAGCCAAGCCATTGATTTAATGAACTCAAGCAATAGTTTTTTGTTCAGCGGAGATATTGACCCCGATTCCGTAGGGTCAATGTTATCTTTGGCTCTTTATCTGGACCAGTTGGATAAAAAAGTTTTCCTGGTGATACCCGAGCCACTCGGGGACAATATGGATTTCTTTGAACAAATCATCAGCTATAACTCCATAAGTATTCTCAGAACTCCGGAAGAAATAGAATCTGCCAGGGATGAAATAGAAACCGTCATTTTTTGCGACACAGCAAATACAAAACTGGTTCCGTTTTATTCTCACATATCAGAAAATATATTATCAAAAAAACCCAATGTCATAGAAATTGATCATCACTTTGGAGCAGACAGCGAAGAATTGACCGACCATGGCATAAAACTGTTCCGTAATGCTAATGCCAACACCGAGATCATTGGGGACATTTTGGAAAACCTCTACAATAATAACCTGGAAAGACCCAACCCTTTCAGCCAACGCAATATTGTTGTTGGTCTCATAACTGGAATACTCGGCGATACTGTAGGAGGAAAAGTAATTCACTACAAAGAAGACTATGAACGCTGGATGGAAAGGCTTGGCGATCAATTAAAAAACATTACACGCTGGAGAGAAGCTACAAGTGATAGAGAAGAGGATAGCAGAACTTCAAAGTTTGGCGACCCAACACAAATTCTCGATTATCTGAACAAACTGACAGAAGACCAGCAGAATTGTTTTGACTTATTAACTTCCCGCGTTGAACTAAAAGGCAAAATCGGGTTTTTAAACCTGATGCCTTCAACCTATCAAGAAGTGCATGGAACCTGCCAGCCATTTCAGTCTGACTGGTTTGTCGATATCATGGGCTTACTTTTAAATTCAGTGCCTGAAAAATCAGGACATGCCGGGATGGTTATTTTTGAAGGCCAGAATGCTGAGGGACATGATTGCATCTTTATCAAAATCAGAAGAGCTGTTGATTTTTCCGGTGTGGATCTTCGCACTGGAGAAGATAAAATAAAAGAATTGTTTGACGGTCTTTATATGGGAGGAGGAGGACATGCAGGAGCAGTGTCATTCCGAATTCACCTGCTTGAAGAAAAAGAACTCCTGGCAAAGCTGGAAAATCTCTTTAGTTTTTTTAATAATGCTATAGAAGCCGGTTAAAAAAAACCAAATTACCTCCCAACTTTTCTCCATCAACATTCTTTAAAATACTAAAACTTTAGAGCTTCTAAAGTCTGAAATTTTTCAGAATCTGCAAGAAATACAAGGTCTGCTTCTTTAAGTTTATTTCGTCGAAGATCCAAGTTTTTTAATCGGGTTAACTTTGATGCATCAGCCAGCAAGTCCAAGCTTTTCCTACTGATCCTATTGCCCATGACCTCAAGATATTCAAGTTGGCTTAAAGTATCAGACTGAACAAGAGCCTGGAAACCTGAATCTCCCACTGGAACTCCAGAAACTCCAAGTTTAATCAGATTTTTGAAGTTTGTGGAGTCTGCTATAATTCGCAAACCTTTTTCTCCTAGATCGTTGCCATTTAAGTTAAGTTCTTTTAAAAGGCTTAATTGCGGAGATTGTGAAAGAGCGAGAACCCCTAACGCTGTTACACCAGCATTTTCCAGGTTTAAACTTTCCAGTTGTGACAAATTGGGAGACTCTGCCAATAAAATAAGGCCTTTGTCTCCCACAGCATTGCTCATCAAATTCAGGGATTTCAGGTTTTTGAGAAACCGGGAATCAGCAAGATCTCGCACGCCCTGGTAATCAAAGTGGTTATTCCTCAATGAAAGAGAAACGATGCCATCCAGTTTTTCATATTGTGCTAAAGAAGCTATATCTTTATTATCCAATCTCTGCTCATTAAGATTAAGTTCATTTTCCACCCGCTTCTTTTCAAGCAAAATCCGTGACCGCAGAGCTCGCAAGGCAATTTCACCTGTACGGCTGTAGTCATTATCCTGAATATAAAGCTGAGCAAGATTGATCAAGTGCTTTGAACCGGAAATGTCCAATGCTCCGGGGTTTCCAATATGGTTGGAATCAAGAACCAGGGTTTCCAATCTGTTTAAAGTGGGTGATTGCGCAAGAAAGCGGGCACCTTTATCGGTTATTTGGTTCCATCCAAGATTCAACTGAGATAGTTTTTCAAAAGCACCAGCCTGAGCCCAATCAGCCAGTGTCTCATCTCCAACTAGATTTCGGCGCAAATTTAGAATACGGAGTTTGGAAACCACCGTTCCATCCGGAAACCGGGTTAATTTTTGCTGTCCCACCTTGTTCATTTCTAAATCTATGAGTCCAAGGTTCAACAATGACTGGGACTTCACAAGGCTCAAGGCTCCAAAATCAGAGACCTGGTTATTGACCAATTCTATCGTTGCAAGGTTAGGAAGGTTTTTTGAAAGTGCCAGTCTTTTAGCACCTTCATCACCAATCTGGTTGGCATTGAGAACAAGGTGCCTCAAATCAGAAAACGGCCCTGCTTCCACAAGAACTGCCAGTCCTTCGTCTGTAATCTCATTCCAGCTTAAATCCAGTTTTTGCACATGGGATAAATTTTTATTCCTGCACAAAAAAACAATTCCTGCGTCTCCCATTCGTTCATAGGAGAGGTCCAGAACGGGGTCCTTGCGAATCAACCTATCGTTTAGAGTCTGGATGAAATTCAGGTCTTTTATTTCAGTCCGCATTAATCAGCCACCGGATAGTCTGTTTTCACTCCGCTCAATTCCTGCAAACGTTTTGACTCATGCAAGAGCTCCAATCCCTGAGGATTGATCAGGTTGTAAGACAAGTTTAATACCTGCAGGTTTTTTAATCCGGAGAGTTCAGACAAGGCCTGCATACCCCTGAGCCCAATTCGATTAGCATCAAGGTGTAGTTCCTTCAAGTTTTTAAGATGGGTAGAATTAGCCAGAGCTTCAGCTCCAATATCTCCAATACGGTTAAAAGACAAGTCTAATTTTTCAAGCTTGGAAAAGCTTTTAGAGTTTGCCAAAGCTACAGCCCCATCATCACCAATCTTATTGGTATATAAACTAAGGTATCTTAGCCGGGTCAAAGAATCCGATTCGGCCAAAGCCATAGCACCGTCATCACCAATCAGGTTCTCATACATCCAGAGTTCTTTTAGCGGCTCAAAAAACTCCGACTGCGCCAATTCCTCCACACCCAAATCTTTGATTTTATTGGTGTGTATATAAAGGATTTCAATATCAGGAAGTGCAACATTTTCAGCCAGGTCTGTGGCAATATCGTTATCGATACCCCTATTGGAAAAATCCAGGGTTTTCTTATCTTTGCTCAAACCTCGTTTAATCCATTTCCTGATATAAGAAATATCTTCTGCCATGGTTATCCCGGAACTAGGTAAAAAACTCCATTCTATAAAGGTGTTGAAAAAAGTAAAGAATTAAATGAAAAATTAACAAAATTCCATAAGTTACTGCGTTATATCGAAACTACGGTTAACAAACTACCTCCAAAAGAATAGAGAGTTTAATTTCATTTTTCATAATCACAAGTTTACTCAAACTATATCTGGAAAATGATAGCTATAATATATCAGTTTAAGTATTAAGAAAAAATGTTGTCGGGAAAATTCTTTTGAAGAATACTAAAAATACACACAAACTTGCTGTCTCCATTTTTATCCCGGTCTTGGTATATATAATTTGGCCCTATATGGCCTTATTAAAATTATATTTTGGATTGGAATCCAACAATAGAGATGTTGTTATGGAGGAAATTAATTGGCTATCTTTTAGAGACAAAATTGAGAGTGATCTTAACCATTATGTCAAGGAAGCCTTAAAGAAAAACCTAGAACAGGAAAATACAAAATTAAGTTTTAAATCTCTCTCATTAACCCGTAAAATCGCAGATCAGATAGCCACACCAGAAGGGCTAATCTATCTCTACCACTATCCAGATAACTACGCCAACCAGATTAAGAAAATATTTGCAAAAACTGCTGAACCAAAAAAATTGAGTCCTCCCACTCAAGCAAAACCGTTAAAAATTGAGGGACCAAACTTACCCAGCCTTTGGGAACGAATTAATTATCTTTTCTTCACAGACTTTTCTCACTTTAAGGCAAACTTTAAAATTAATAACAAACCTTTTACTATTATATGGGAACGACAGGGATTCGACTGGAAAGTGGAAACACTAAACTTGCCATTGATGTAACCGTAGGTCAAAACTGATAAAAACAAATAAATGAAAACTCTCAACGCAATTCATTCATTTTGGTTATCAGTTGTATTTTTTCTACTTACTGGTTGCAGTCCATCTTCTTCAACTGATGAGTCTGTTTTTCGCATGTCTATAAAGAACGAGCCTCCGACTCTGGATTGGACACTCGCTACAGATAGTGTTTCTTTCACTATTCTCACCAATATCATGGAAGGACTCACCCAGTACGATTCTGAACTAAATGCCAAACCCGCTATAGCTAAAAAATGGGAGTACTCGGACAACGGAAAGACCATCACTTTTTTTCTCCGTGATGATGTTTATTGGAGTGACGGTGAACCTGTTACCGCAGCAGATTTTGAGTATTCCTGGAAACGGTTGCTGGCACCTGAAACAGCAGCCCAATACGCCTACTTTCTCTTCGATATTGAAAATGCCGCTCAATACAACTCAGGAGAAATTACCAATCCTGACAAGGTCGGTGTAAAGTCTCTTGCTCCTGATATTCTTGAAGTCCGATTGAAAAAACCTGTGGTTTATTTTCCCAGCATCACTACGTTCATGGTCACCTTCCCCGTAAGGGAAGATGTGATCACAAAACATGGCGACTCATGGACAGAGCCAGGAAATATTGTCACTAACGGTCCCTACACACTGGAAGAATGGCAACACGAATACAAAATGGTTCTCAAGGCCAACCCGCTCCACTACGAGGGCAAGCCTAAGGTAGATACTATCCGGGTTTTTGTAGTGCAGGAACCCACCACCGCACTGACCCTTTATGAAACCGGAGAGCTGGATTATTTGGAATTGCCCCCTGTGGCTATTCCCCATTATAAATCCAGTCCTGAATACAGGAACAAACCTCAGTTAAGAGGCTATTACTATGGTTTTAATGTTCAAAAACCACCCTTTGACAATGTCCTTGTGAGACAGGCTTTTGCTCATGCAATTGACCGTTCCCGCATTCCCTTATTTCTAAAAGGAGGAGAGATTCCCTCCTCATCCTGGATTCCTAAAGGCATGTTCGGTTACAACGAAAACATTGGATCCAAGTTTAATCCGGATAAAGCCCGGGCCTTACTAACGCAAGCAGGATATCCTAATGGTAAAGGATTCCCCAAGGTTACTGCTGTTTTTAATACCGGAGATCTCAACCATTTCATCGGAGAGTTTATACAAGCTCAATGGAAAGAGCACCTGAATGTGCATATAGATTTTGAAAGCCAGGAATGGAAAGTTTTTCTCAGCCGGTTGGATTTGGACCCACCAGAAATTTTCAGGTTGGGATGGGGGGCAGACTTCCCCGATCCAGACAACTTTATGAACCTGTTCATTAAAACCAGTGGTAATAATCGACTGCGCTGGTCTCATCCCCGTTATGACAAGCTCATTGCTCTCGGTTCCGCACTGAAAAATCCACAAAAACGTAAGGCGGTTTACGATGAAGCCCAGATCCTGCTTACCGAAAAAGAAGTTCCAATGATTCCACTTTTCGTTTCAGCACAGAATCTGTTGGTTAAGTCCTATGTTCAGGGATTGAAGAACAATGCTATGGAACTTCTATATTTGAAAAGGATTCACCTGCAAAAATCAATGGCTCGTTAATAAAGAGAAAGCTTTTGCCCGTAATCAGCGGTATTGCAGGTCGTCAGAGGAGGGTCTCCACACAAAAAAAGCCTGTCGTCAAAAGCCGACAGGCTTGAATAAATTTTTTAGGGGGTTTCTAATAATTCGATGATTCTACTTTGTGGCAACTCGCGAACCTTTATTTCATAAGGGTCGCTCATGGCCCAAGGCAATATTTAGAGGTGCCCTTTATTTTAAGCAATCGCCAGAAATCCGCAGGCCTGGTAACAAGCGTTGCAGTTGATACACAAGTCCATATCAATATGCGCCGCCACTTTACGGGTACCTCCTGTTATTGCCCCTGTTGGACAGGGCTTGATGCACGCACCGCAGGCGACACAATCTTCTTCTTTAACTACATAACGATACAAACCTACGCAACGGGCTGCGTCACACACTTGATCGACAATGTGCCGTTCATATTCTTTGCGGAAATATTTCAATCCTGTCAGAATCGCTTTTGGTGCTGTTTCACCCAGACCACATAACGAAGTCTGGCTGATTTCTTCACACAATGCCTGAAGCTTGTCCAGATCTTCAAGTTTGCCCCTGCCTTCTGCGATGTCGGTCAGTTTGTTTTTTATCAGCGTCAAACCAATTCGGCATGGTGTGCATTTACCACAAGTTTCGCCCTCGTTAAACCCTATCGAAAAAAGCGATAGGTCAATCACGCAAGCCGATTCATCATAGGCCGCAAAACTTGCCTGCCCCATCAACACACCGGCTTCAAGCAGGCTTTCGTAATCTGTTGGGGTGTCAGCTTTTTCCGGAGGTAGAAATCCACCCGTTACGCCACCAACATGCACCACCTTGAGATCTTTCTTCTTTTGGATACCTCCACAATAATCATCAATGGCTTCCTTGAAGGTGGTTTTCATATCAAGTTCCATCAAACCGTTGTACTTGATATTTCCGGAAATCGCCCAGATTTTACAACCCTGGGCATTTTCATTACCCATAGCCGCATACCAGTCTGCGCCATTCTTGATTATCTTGGGAACCGTGGCCCAGGTCTCGGCATTGTTCAAGACAGTCGGCTTGCCCCATAAACCAGCTTCACAGGAGTGCGGAGGTTGCGCTTTCGGGAAAGGACGTTTTCCCTCAACAGACTGCATCAACGCCGTAGACTCACCGCCAATAAACGCTTCTAGCCCTTCATGCACACGAATGTTGATACTGAAATCTGTGCCCATTATATTATCGCCGAGAAAACCTCTCTCCCTGGCCTGTTCGATAGCCATATTCAGGCGTCTAACGGCAATAGCATAATCAGAACGGGTGTATATAATTCCTTCAGTCGCGCCTATGGCATAAGCTCCAATCAATAGACCTTCCAGAACCTGGTGTGGACAACCTTCCATTACGCTACGGTCCATATACGAAGCCGGATTGCCTTCATCTCCATTGACCATGATGTAACGGGTGCCCTTTTCATCAGTGGGAGCTTTCGCGGCTTTTTCCCACTTGTTAGCGGTTACAAAACCACCACCGCCTTTACCACGCAATCCAGACTTTTTAACCTCGGCAATAACTTCATCCGGTTTCATAGTAGTCAGAACTTTTTTCAAAGACTCATAACCACCGACCTTTATGTAATCATCAATATTTTCGGGATCTACTGCACCTCCGTGTTCCAACGCCACACGTGTCTGCTTACCCAGAGTTTCGTAATAATCTTCTTTGGAGGCAGCCTTTTTAAATACTTTGCCGCCTACAATATGATCGTTCAAAATATTTTTAACCATTGCCGGCTTGACTTTCTCGTAAGTCACACGATCTTGACCTGGAACATAAACATCTACCAGAACATCGCGGCTACAATAGCCTCTACACCCGACCTGTCCCATTTCACATGTTCTTTCACCAAGCGTGGCATTGGCTTGCATTTCACCAATCTGCTTCTGAAATTCGGCATAAACCGCCTCACTTCCCTCTGCAATTCCACTCAGACTCATGCAAACGGTTATTTTTATCTGGCCTTGTTTTTCAGCAACAGCCTGGCCCTGTTCTTCGACGACTTCCATGAACGATCTCCGTTATTCAAATATTTTCAACGGGGGGCTCTATAAAAACTTTATGCTTTGCAATTCGCCTCCCCAAAAAAACACGGGGGTGGCTCATAGCAAACTGTAGCTTTTAGAGGTACCCAAATTTAATATTCCCGATTATCCAGTCGGAAAAAACATACCCCACCAGATTATGCAATGTCTCACAAAACTCAGGAAAATTCCAGCCATTCTAGTGACCCTGACACAGATTGTCAATCCCAGCTTCGCACCTGATTTTGCAAGACTTTGGACAGTTTTATAAACACTCTTTTTTCAACTTGCATCATCTGCAATAGAGCCTGTGATTTATAGCACCTCCACAGCAACAATGACGTTTAGGTCTTTTATAACAAAGGGTTTGTAACTCTGATCAAGAACCATGCCCATACCGGCATTTAGCGCAAATTGAGTAAATTTGTTCACTCCCTTTTGTGATCCGCAAATTCTCAAAAAATATTGTCGCGTTTACAATCGCAAACCCTGCATTGAATATGAAAATTGAGGTTGATTGCCAGAGTGCATGAATATAGACTTGTTCAGTGCAAATTTTTTAATATCAATCGGCCTCTCCTTTCTTAAAGGCAGGCCTTTTTTATATGAATCAGATGATAAAATTTAATCAAAATACTGATGTTCTTCTCGATCATAAAACCGAATGCCTGATTATCCCCTGCCCGGAAGAAAAAAAACCTGGCGGCATATTAAAAACGATTGATGCCACCCTCAACGGCACTATCAAACTGGCATTTGAAAACAAACGATTTCTGGGCAAGCCCAATCAGACCCTGTTACTAAACAGCACAAGTTGTCTTAGTGCTGATAACTTGATACTGGTAGGGGTTGGTAAAACTAAGAACCTGACCCCCGAAATAATCTGCAAAGCTTCAGGAACCGCGGCAAAGCTGGCAGAAAAAACCAATTTCAAATCCGTTTCCTTTTATCTCAATGAAAGTTGTTTCGATAAAGTTGCCAAAGGACCTCGCTATGGAGAATTCGCTGGAGCCGTAGTCGAAGGTGCAGGTATGGCCCTGTACCATTTTGATGACTACAAAAGTTTAGGCGAAGACGATCCTCCAAGCCGTTTGCAAAAACTGACCCTCATACCGGCTACAAAATCCCGACAAACAACACTAGAAAAAGCTATCAACCGTGCAAAAAAAATTGTTGAGGCTGTTCATACAGCAAGAAATTTAATCTCCCAGCCCGGTAACACCGCCACCCCAACTTATCTAGCAGACCAGGCAAAAAAAATGGCCCGCAAAAACAAAATAACCTGCAAGGTGTTGGGTAAAAAAGAAATGGAGAAACTTGGCATGGGTGCCCTGCTAGGTGTTTCACGTGGAAGCCACGAACCTCCAGCGTTAATTGTGATGGAATATTTCGGAGCGGCTAAAAGTAAAGCCCCTACTGTAATAGTGGGTAAAGGTATTACCTTCGATACTGGGGGCATCTCCCTCAAACCGGGTGCAAGCATGGACGAAATGAAAATGGATATGTCCGGTGCGGCCACGACAATTGCAACCTTGCAGGCCATTGCCAACCTGAATCTAAAAACCAATGTAATCGGTATAGTAGCCGCGGCAGAAAATATGCCCGGCGGATCGGCCATCAAACCCGGCGACATATTGAAAAGCATGTCTGGAAAAACTATCGAAGTGCTTAACACTGATGCAGAGGGCAGACTGGTTCTTGCAGACGCTTTGACCTATGCTCAACGGTACAAGCCTAAAGAAGTGATCGACCTCGCGACATTGACCGGTGCCGTGATTATGGCACTGGGTCATCAGGCCGCAGCCATCATTGGAACCAGCCCGGCAATGATCAAGCAGTTAAAAGAATCCGGTGAAGCCACTGATGAAAGAGTGTGGGAACTGCCTCTATGGGAAGAATTTGATAAAGCCACTAAAAGCGATATCGCCGATCTTAAAAATATCGCGTCACCGGGTGTCGGCGCTGGCACTAGCCTAGGTGCAGCGTTTCTCAAAGCCTTTGCCGGCGACCAGCCCTGGACCCATATAGATATTGCTGGCACCGCATGGGGATACGATAAGCCCTACATCCCAAAAGGACCGTCCGGTTTTGGAGTACGACTGCTCATCCATTACCTCGAACACCGTAAACGCTAGACCCGGGAAAGTTTTTCATGACAAATGTCATCATCATTTTCATCCACCTGTTGGCGGCAGGAGTCGCATTGGGCAGCCTGGTCTATTGCCTGAAAATATACCTGCCTGTTGTTGAAAAAGGCCAGTCTGAACGCGATGAAAATTCACCGGCTTATAAAATCCTCGACCTGATGGCACCAACGGTTTTCGCTTGTCTGCTGTTACTCATTGGGACAGGGGTTTATTTCCTGTTGGAAAACTATTCGGCACAAGTTGGTTTAAAACCCGGTTACTATAACCTGTTCGGTGTCAAGATGGTGTTTGTGGCGGGAGCATTTTTCACCAGCATGTATGTGACCTTTTCGCTGAGAGTCCATATATCAGATCTGGACCTGAGTCCACAAAATAAAAAACAGGTGCCCGAAACACTGCGAAGAATGATTGGCCTGAGCAAAATGACCATGTGGATGGTTGCCATCGCACTGTTCCTGGGTATCTGGCTGGCCCGCTTTTAGCCAGCGAAGCGAGGCTGGCCCCGCAGCCAAGGAATCAATTCATTTCCAGCGATACAATTCCACTCAAGCTTCTGGATGGATTTGATTTAGCGAATACTTTTAAGTAATATACGTAACTGTATTATTTGGAGACTCTCCTATGAGCGAAGAACAAACCCAACCTAATCAGGAACCGGAATCTACAGCAAACGAAGTTGAAGATAGCGAAGAGAAGATATTCGCACCTCAAAACGAACTTCCCTTTCCGGAAACCATTGACCTGAACGAAGTGTTCCCGGATGAAGAAAGTGATCTCAACGATTTGTTCCCGGATGAAGAAACCAAACTACTCCTGAAAAAAATCCAGCGGAACAAAAAAGACCTGCACACCATGACCGACCGCTTCGTCGATGACGACTGGGGCGACATCGAATGCAAAGACTCTTCAGCTATCGACAAACCAGCATCGCGAGATTCAACCGAAGCCACCTCTGCTTAATGGTTTTACTTGTTGCCAATTCCCTTTAATGGTTTCCAGAAAAAGGATGACACGACTAAAACTGTAAAACCTACGGCCATAAAAATCACAACTGCTGTATCAACACCCTCCAAATAGATAATACGATTCATCCAAGTCGCAATAAACGATCCTTCATAAAGCGGGTTCTCTCTCAAAACCTCTTCCCAGATGGTTAAGGGACAGGGAATTCCCATGACCATTAGCAAAGTTACACCTGCCAGGGAACTTGCGTGGATGATGCGAAACATGCGGTGGTTATAAAAAAGCGCAATCGGGAACCCTATAGTAAAAAACAGGACAACAATAAAATGGATAATGAGAACAAATTCGATCATAAACAAAACTACACAAAAACGGTAGCATTTAAGAGATTAGAATAAATCGTCATTGCTGTAAAGGTTACATAATTCGTTGATAGGAATTGTTATGTAGAGAG
>CAYFNV010000035.1:0-29981 GCA_964344595.1 uncultured Nitrospina sp.
TGTCATGACTGAAGTTTAAACCATTTTCTAAGGCTTTAACTAGTCATGAACCTTTGAAAATATTCCTAAGGTGGGTTTTGACGGTTGCAGGGCTGATAAATAACCGGTCTGCAATTTCTTTGTTAATCATGCCATCTACCGCAAGAACACATAATTCGATCTCTCTTCCGGTCAATTTTGTTTCCTGCAATAAGCAGTTCAATTTAGCATAGGGTTCTACAACAGGTTTTAACCGGATGAGCAGGGAAGTTCCTTCACCCACACTACAACGTTTCAAATATGTCACGTTCAACCTGAATTTACCCTGAGGAAGGGTATAAAATGCCATATCCAGTTGTGGATCTTCAGGGTCAAAAGGCGGACTGTTTCTAGAAAGCTCCCCTTCTACTAGTCTAATTAAGTCCCTTGGAAGAGTTTGCCCCGGTTGAAGGGAAAATAATTCTTCAAACTTTTTATTTCTATAAAGAATTCTTGAGTTCCCTACAAGAAGAGCCGTAGCCGTTTTAGAATTACCTAGCTCTTCTTCTATAAGAGCTTTATAACTGAAAATTTCTTCTGAAAGAGTAATGGCTTTGAGGGATTGGAGAAGGTGAGGACGCAACAACTCCAGCATTCTTACTTCTTTGTGCGAAATGAACTGCTTATTGGAATTGGAACGATGAAACCCTATCCCCATACTTAGGTCTGGAAGATCGAGCATTACTAAAGCAGCATGTACATTTTCAATGTAAACTGACTCGTTGTCATTTATAGACTTACGCTTTACATAATCTTCAGTATATTTCGCGACTTCTTTTCTATCCAGATCAACATCACAAGCAACAACAGCCCGGTTATGAGCTAACCCCTTCTTTGCAACAGGCTCACCTGCAATCCAATCCTGCAAAGTCGGCAACATGGAGGATGGAAAATTTATCACATCAACAAGTTGCGGTTCTAGAATCTCCGGGTCTGTCCAACCATAAAGAGCAGAGTCGAAATTAAACATGGGAAGAAGCTCAGAAACCATAAAAGATTTCAAATCACTTCGAGTCTCACAGGTATGAAGAATCTCTATTAGGTTGAGAATATCAAGGTAGTCATCTTCTACTAAAGAGGCATCTTTGCTCATTTTTATACGAGGGTTTACCAGTTTAATTTCACTTTATCTTTCCCAATAACAAAGTAAGTCATCCCGATAAAATTCTTGAACCTATAGTTTTTTACTCTTCAAAATATTTTTGTCAACATTTTTCCTCTTATAGAAATTGATGTCGCAAGATTTCTTGACCTCACATTTTAAGAATCCTAATCCATAAAAAGATGAAACTCTTAGTAAATAATCAGCGAGTTAAATCGTATTTTTAATAAGAATATCCTATGCGTGCCACTGATCAATAATCAGTAGGTTGAGTAATCGGAAAACCGTTTAAATAATAGAAGTAATAGATGTTTTGAGAATTAAAAACTCATGCAAATGAGGGAAAATCCTTGAAAAATGGAGGGTTACAAATGACAAAATGACGTCAAAAAACACGGATTTTCAATTACAACAAATTGATCTAAGTGACTGCAAAATATTGTTTTATATGGAGCCAGCGGGCGGAATTGAACCGCCGACCTACTGATTACGAATCAGTTGCTCTACCCCTGAGCTACGCTGGCCTATTGTTCGTACTGATGGGAAATGACGTACTTTACACGCTCTGCCTGGTAAAAATCAACCCCCCTGGCAGTGGAAACCGGTGCAGGGTTTTTAAATAAATTCCTAATATCTAATTACCTGGCACATAGGCTTCCCCCATTTAAATACCTGCATAACCGATATTGATAAAACTCCTCTAACTGCTATAAACTCAATGTATTCATAACGCTGGGGTTATGCTAAACTTTCATTTTGCGGGTTTTCGATTTGCCAACCTGCCTTTGCCTGAAATCTGGTAATTTTTTAACGTACGTAAACGGATGGCTGAAGAGATTAACAAAACAGAGTTTGCCTGGATCAAAGATGTGTTTAAAAAGGTCGAGGTTTTTACCGGACTGAGCTACACAGAACGTGAAACTTTGATCGAAGAGATGTATAAGCTGAGTTATAAACCTGAAGACACCGTCTTTAAAGAAGGGGATGACCCTAATGCCTGCTTTTTGATTTATAAGGGTAAAGCAAAGGTGATAAAAAATAAGATGGTCGTTCTTAAAAAAGAGGTCACCACTATTGGTCCCGGTTCCTTCTTCGGGGAGATGGCCTTTCTCACCTACGCGCCTCGCATCGCAACAGTAACCGCCGAGACGGATCTTGTCTGTTTTGTTCTTCTCAAATCAACGTTTCAACGATTACTGGAAAAAAATTCTGCTTTCAAAAGCTGGCTGGAAACTCTTTCGGCCAAACGTATGGTCAAACTCGACAGCATCTAAGTGGCGAACCGCCACTGGCAAAAAGCAATAGCTCCATCTGCAAAAATTTAGTTACCTCGGCTTAAAGAGCTTTTGCCCAGTTGCCCAAAATATTTTTCCCATCTGCCCCAGCAACGGGTCCACCAGCAAAAAACCCGCTATCTCGTCTTAATCTATATATTAATTCCCCGTCACGGGTCCACTAGGCGTGGTGCCAATGAAAGGCGTACCTCCACAGGCAAGAAACAAGTTATCTGGGCATTACATCCCATCTGCCCCAGGGCTTCTGTTCTTCGTTTTATTGCCCTGTCACGGGAGTGACCATTTCGCTGGCGGTCCAGGCCATGTCTTTGTTCGATCCACCTGCGAACCCGAGTTTGCTGACGACGATGATTCCAAACGCGGTGGATTCTTTGAACCAGCCTATCACTTTGGGGACGATGGATTTCGGGTCCATTCCCTGTTCGATGAGTTGGTATGCGCGAAGAGCTGTTACCTTCATGGCGATGGCTTCACCTTCACCAGTGGCGGCAACAGCCCCATCCGGACCCGCGTACAATCCGCACCCGATTAACGGGACATCGCCGACACGCCCTGGGATGGCACCATCTATACCGCCTGTGCTGAGCGCCGCAGCAAATTCGTCTCCCGACCGGACAACACAGCCAACCGTGTCGGTAGTTGAAAAATCTTTACCGGTGTTGGCAATTTCATCAGGAGTTATGGGTTGACACCCTTGATTATGGGCAAACTCTGCCGCCCCCCTACCCGCCAACACCCGGTATTCAGACTGGCTGACAATACGCGCCACGTTGATGGGATTTTTGAATCCTTCCAACGCGGCCACAGCACCAAAGGTACCGGAACTGTCCATGCATGAGGCATCCATCTCCACTTTACCGTTGAGGCGTTTATGCGATCCAACCCCGGCATTGAAGCGACCATCGTCTTCCAGTGAAGCAACAGCATGGCATGCCGCGTCGATGACAGGCTCACCCGTTTGCAGGGACATCATGCACATTTGCCCGGCGATGGCAGTTCCATCGGCATTGGCCGGGTCGGAGCCCGCGCCACCGTGAGTCAATACAACCAGTTTCTTATTATCTGTCATTGTGCAAATCACCCCAGCCCCTTGTGGTATCCCATTCCTAAGCTTTCATGCCCTGAACGGGTACTTCGAGGAAGAGGAGTTCATTAAAAACTTTAGATTTTTCATTGCCCCTGCGGCGAACAGCCGGTTGTGGATCAATTATAAATGAGGTAAGCTAAAGACCAACCAAAAAAAGACAGGAAACCGATGGTCAAGTTTTGTTTGCAGTGTAAAAACGCGTTCTGGGGTGGACAATATTGCCCTAAATGTCCCGGTGAAATCGAGTTGCTCGATGCCGCTCTGCCTGAGAACAAAAAATATTTGCCGGAACTCAATGTTGATGTGCGTCCAAAATATTATGCCCGTAGTTCCATGCTGCTTTCCTGTTTCGGATTCGTGATGGCCCTGCCTCTCGGCGCGTTCTTGTTTTTGCGCGGCATGTCTTCTTCCAACAACATTGTACTGTGGGCCAGTGTTGGCATTGGTACCGTTGTTGCTGTTTCGTGGGGATGCTGGTATCTCGCACACAAACTCTTCAACAAACAAATGGAAGATGTTGAAGTTGAAAACAAAGAACCCCAACTAGACTGACCACTAGGCGTGGGGCCAGCGAGCAATGACTTTTGTTGACTAGAAAGTAGATTTCTCGGCTGATAAATAAATAGTTACCTTCCTTCCCACTGCTAAGGGTTCATCAGGCGCCAGAGTGACGCTGTGCCCTGAGAGAAACCACTTTTTAATGCCCGAGGCTTTATTGCCACAAGAAAAAGTAATTACTCCCGTCCTCATAAATCCGGTTAGTAAGTTGTGTGACCAACAGCACGCTAATTGAGACCAGTCTCACACCCACACCAATCACAAACTCTTTAACCCTCACTTCCGGTTTTCCTGGTACCCCCATTTATACTTCAGGAATCACCCGAAAATATTCCTAACCAGGGTCCAAAATACTGCCAGATCTGCTGCTTTACCTACCCTCTCAAGCAGTTTTTTAAAAAAATTTCTAAAAAATCACCCTTATATTTCAACATTTTACAAAAATATTTAAACAAAATTTAAATATTTGTCTAATTATCTATTGACAAATCTATAATATTATCTAATATTAAACTTATACAAGGTTATAAATTTTAATTTATAATTTTAATCAGGAGATCAAAAATGAAATCACGTCGAATCGTACTCAACACTCTGGCAATCACAGCAATGACAATTTTTACTTCAGCCAATGTCATGGCGCATTCCAACCACGACCACTCCACGGTTCCTTTTAAGTGGAAGTTCTCTGAAAAATTAAATTCAAAAATCGAGAGAGACCTCAATTCAAGCAAACCATCTGGCGTCGTTGGATTGAATCCAATTGAACAGAAAAAATTTGATCATTATGAAATCAATGTTGGAAACAAATTTAAAGCCAGGGTTCGAAATGTTGATGTGATCTTCGAGAGGACATCTGCAGGGTTGAAAATTGTTGATGCCTCCAAAGCTGAATTGACAACAACCGAAGACATTCTTCCAATAAGAAATGTTTCATCCATCTCAAAAGTTTCTACTCAAGAACTTTCTCATGTCAGTCACGATCATAAAAGACTTCCCGTTGAATGGGTTTTCGGACTCACCACCAATTCAAAAATCGTAAAACATATGTTTGAAGGCAGGGGCAACCTTTTTGTTGGATTAACTCACATTGAACAGGACATGCTGAATGATTACAAAGTCAAAGTGGGCAACCGGTTTCAGCTTTCAATTTCTGGCCACAGTTTTCTTGTTGAAAGAACTTCTGGCGGGTTGAAGGTCATTAACCATGCTACAAACTTAGATGTTGCGCAGTTAATTAAAGAAACGACTGATGACAATATTTAACCTTGTGCTTATGAATACAAAGGATCAAAACTTTTATGACCCAAACTGACAACATGGATAATCTTATTTCAATAGGCGAACTTTCACGGCTAACAGGAATTACCACGCACACGTTGAGAGTGTGGGAAAAGCGATACGGCACACCCCTCTCTCAACGATTGCCATCCGGACATCGCCGGTATCCCAAAGAAGATGTTCCAAGGCTACGGGCAATTGCAAAAGCCCTGGAGTCGGGATACCGGGCCAGCAAGGTCGTTTCGGGAACCCTTGAAGAATTACAGGGGTTATTGGGTTTGAAAGGGTTTATTGAAACCGGTTCGAGTCTTTCATCAACGGAAGAATCTGAAAGTTCCTCCAAAGAAATGCTGGTTGAACGTTGGGTCAAAGGGATACATGAGTACGATGATGATTTTCTTCTGCAGGATTTTCATCAACAATGGAATCGTGTTGGTCCTTTGAAGTTTATAGTCGACTATGCCATTCCCCTGATTGAAAGAGTGGGGACTGGTTGGGAAACAAACGAGCTGACTGTTCCTCACGAACATTTTGCGACAGAATGTTTAAAAAGTTTTCTAACGGCTAAATGGAGACAACTCAACTCCAGGAAACAGGGTTGGACAGCGTTAATGGTAACTTTGCCGGGAGAATCACATAGTTTAGGACTACTCATGTCAGCGGTAGTGACCAGCCTCTCAAACGCTAAGATCATTTATCTGGGCCTTGATACTCCTATTAATGACATTATTGACACGTCAAATAAACACAATGCTGAATTGCTCTGCATAAGTATTTCGCAAGGTAATAAAATTCAGGACCCAGAGGAAGGGCTGATTCAAATCAAGGAGGGACTGAACAAAAAAATAAAAATTATTTCCGGGGGAAAAGGAACTCCGGAAAATTTACCCGGTATCCTGAAAATGGAAAACTTTTATGACTTTAACGATTGGTTGGGGGATTTCGAAAGCACCCTCAGTTTAAGCTAATAAATGGTGACAACAATGAAAACTATTTCTCAAGCAGTATTATTAGTGGGGCATGGCGGTTTACCAAAAGACATTCCTCAACAGATTGTCGATAGTTTTATGAAGATTCACAAACAAAGAGTTCATTCTGGCATCGCGATAACTGCCCAGGAAAAAGAACTGGACTCCACCATTAGGAAATGGAAGCGAACTCCTGAGTCCGATCCATATAAAGCGGGATTCGAAAACCTGGCCGCGCATATGAAACCGTTACTGAGTGATTATATTCTTAAAATTGCTTACAACGAATTTGTCATCCAGCTATAGAAGATGCAGTTGATGAATTGGTCGAGCAGAATATCACAAAAATAATTCTGGTTTCGACCATGATAACTAGAGGAGGATCTCATTCAGAAACTGAGATCCCTATAGAATTAAATGCTTTGCAAACGAAGTATCCTGATATCGACTTCCAATACGCCTGGCCTTTTTCCATGGATTCATTTGCAACATTTTTAACGGATCATATTAAAAATTTTCAACCCCAATATGCAGCAAATACTGATTAGAGATTTAAAAAGATAACTCAAAAAAATAATGTTATAGCATCCGGGACTGCTTTCACAAAAAAGGTAGGTTTTTTGAAATGGTTCTTCAATCTGCTGAAAAAGGAAAAGACACTTATTTCAAACCACGACCCCACTTGGTTCAGTTGAACCCGGAAAAAATAACAAAACCCATTGCTGGATCAAAGTATTCCAGTTTAATTCTCAGGCACACACAAAGTTTGATAAATATTCGAGTTGGGACATCTATCAATTTAAACCTGATTGATTAAAAAAGTGCCCTGATTTCACCTTTAGAAAGGTATAGGGCTATGGCTTATGAATGCAAAATATTTGATAAAAAGGGAAAGCTGAAAAAGGTTTTGCGGGGAAGCGAAGCGATTTCAAAAAAAGCTAAAAGCTTCTTCGAACAAAAATCCACTAAGAAGGCGGCTTCCTTTATAAAAAAATTAAGGGAACCGCAAAAAGAAAAAACCTATTCGACAAAATTTTATAACAATGTATGCGTGGTATGTGGAAGGGAATTTCATCCACGTCATCCGCGATCAAAATACTGTTCTCATGAATGCCAGAAAAGTTTATATTTAAAGAACAGAAAGTTAAAAAAAGAGAATCCTTCGCAAAAATAAATTGGGAGGCCCGGTAACAAACCTCAGAGCTTGGGGGTTAACCGGTTTTCTAACAAGTCACTTCAACGAGCTTGGAGAACCGGGTCACCGGGTTTCCTTTCCATTTGATATAGAACTCCAAGGTCAATGACTTACCCTGTGACCAATATCCTTACGATAATGAATTCCATCCCACTTGATTTTTTCAACAGCCTCGTAGACTTTTTTAATAGCAGAAGATGTATCCGGTCCGGTAGCTGTGACTCCCAGCACTCTACCCCCATTGGTTAAAACTTTATTGCCATCGCCTTTAGTCCCGGCATGGAAGACCACAACATCTGGCAATTTCCCTGCTTCTTCCAGACCTGTAATTGGTTTTCCTTTTCCATAGGACCCTGGATAACCTTTTGCTGCCATCACCACACAAACAGAAGATTCCGGCTTCCACTTCAATTCATATTGATCGAGGTTACCGTCAATACAGGCTTCAAAGAGTGGAACGATATCGCTTTCCATTCTTACAAGAAGCGGTTGTGTTTCCGGATCACCGAAGCGAGCATTAAACTCGAGAATTTTTGGTCCGTATTTCGTCAGCATCAATCCAGCGTATAGAATTCCCTTATAGGACCGATCTTCGCTTTTCATTGCGCGAACCAGAGGAAGCATTATTTTGTCACGCACCTTTTGTCGCAGAATATCGGTAAAAACCGGAGCCGGGGAATAAGCCCCCATTCCACCGGTGTTTGGTCCCTTGTCACCATCGAGAGCGGCTTTATGATCCTGGGCTGAATCCATGAGGAGTACCGTATTACCATCTGAAAAAGCCAACACCGACACCTCCTGACCTTCAAGAAATTCCTCAATCACAACCTTTTCGCCCGCTTCGCCGAACGTTTTTTCTTTCATAATGGTATCCACAGCTCTCAAACCCTCTTCCCTGTTTTGACAGAGAATGACACCTTTACCAGCAGCCAGACCGCTGGCCTTAACAACAAGAGGCCTGTTTTTTTGATCAACATATCTATGAGCTAATTCGCGTGAAGTGAAGGTTTCATACTCAGCCGTTGGCAGGCCATATTTTTTCATAAGGTCTTTAGAGAATGCTTTGCTTCCCTCCAGTTCTGCGGCAAGGGCTGTCGGGCCAAAAATACGCAACCCTTTCTCCTGAAATCGATCTACAATCCCCATCACCAGAGGTTGTTCGGGTCCCACCACTGTGAGCCCAATTTCATTTGTCTCGGCAAATTCCAGCAGCTGATCAATTTGATCTGCAGCGATTGGTACATTATTGGATATTTCGGCGCTCCCCGCATTGCCCGGCGCACAATAGATATCTGTAACTATTGGGCTCTGGCTGATTTTCCAGACCAATGCATGCTCTCTTCCTCCCCCCCCTATTACCAGTACACGCATATTTCTCCTTAATTACTTTGTGTTATTCAAGGTGGAATTTATATAAAATGCAACCGTCTTGCAACTCTTTCATAGGCTTCAATATAAAAGGTTATTTAACAGATGGTAATACTGGATTCTATCAGTAAATCATTTGGCAGTAATGCCGTAGTGAAAAACATCTCTCTGGAGATAAAGGCAGGCGAACGTTTCACCCTGCTTGGAAGGAGCGGTTGCGGAAAAACCACCTTGCTAAGAATGATTGCAGGATTCGAAACACCAGATACAGGCACCATAGCTATTGAAGGTCAGGATGTCGGTTCTTTGCCCATTGAAAAAAGACCTGTTGGGCTGATCTTTCAAAACTACGCCCTGTTTCCTCACATGAGCGTATACGATAACATTGCAGTCGGTCCACGAATTCGCAAACATTCAGAATCCGATACCGCCAAAAAAATCGATGATCTTCTTGAAATCACTCATCTTCAGCATCTACGAGATGTTTATCCTGGCCAGATAAGCGGTGGTGAAGCTCAAAGAGTGGCCCTTGCGCGTGCTGTTATCAATCGTCCTAAAATACTTTTGCTGGACGAGCCTCTATCAGCGCTTGACCTCAGCCTGCGTCAGCACTTGCGAGAAGAACTTGTTGAAATGCAAAGAGCATTGGGAATCACCTTCCTGTTTGTCACTCACGATCAGGAAGAAGCCATGGGACTGGCCACCCGCATGGGAATAATGGATAAGGGTTGCTTGCAACAGGTTGGCACACCTGTTGAATTGTATGAAAAACCCGAGACAAGTTTCATTGCCGAATTTCTCGGTGAGGTAAACCGTCTAAATGGAACAGTAGTACAAACAACCGGAAACCAGATAACAGTATCTTTGGGATCTACCGGAAATATCCAATGCCTTACGGAAATTTCCGGATTAGAAAATCAAGACATCACCTGTTATGTACGACCCGAAAAAATATATTTTGATACTGGTAGACCCCAATCCAAACCCGTTAACATTTTGCAGGGTATCTTACGTGGAATAAATTTTTATGGCAGCCATTCCCGCTACCAGTTGGAACTTTCTGGCGGGCAAATGTTAACCCTTTCAACCCAGCATCGTAAAACACATAGTCCCCAAAGTTCCATTGGCGACCAGGTCAGGATTTTATTCGCCGTATCAGATACCTTTACCACTCGGCATGGGGCCAGCGGGCTATGAAAAAACTCCTGATAATAATCACTGTATTTTTATTGGCAGGTTGCGACAATTCCCCCAAAGGAAAGACCTATCTGGTAGCGACCGATGCCACTCTGGTGCCTATGTCTTTCATGAGTGTCGGTAACGATATAACGGGGTTTGAGCCTGACCTTATTCGAGCCGTGTCAAAAGAAGCGGGAATAGATATTCATCTGGTCAATGTAGAATGGGCCGGATTGTTTGGCGGACTCATCACCCAAAAATTCGATATGGTCATCAGTTCTGTAACCGTTCTGGAAGAACGCAAAGAACGCATGGCCTTCAGCGAACCCTATCTCAAAAGCGGTCTGGCTCTGGTAATCCGTAAAAACCAGAATGGGATAGACTCTTTTGCCGACGCGAAAAAGAATAATTTTTTAATTGGCGCACAAGTTGGAACCACAGCCTACTTTTATCTGGAAAAAGATCCTGCCATTCGCAAAAAAGGCTATCAGCAATACGGACATGCTGTGAACGATCTAATTAACGGAAAAATTGACGCGGTATTGGGAGAAAGTACTGGCACTCTTTTTTACCAGAATCAAAACAAACCTATATTTGAAAAAATCAAGATGGTTGGAGAAATCCTGACAAATGAGCATTACGCCATCGTTTTTCGTAAAGAAGACACAGAACTTAAAACCAGGATTAATTCTGCATTACAAGAAGTTATAAAAAACGGAACCGTCTCACGGCTCCACAGGAAGTGGGATCTTGGCCAGGCTGCCCAGGTCCCGGAATAAATACCTTATTCTCCTTTTTTATCAGGATTTAAAATCTCGGATATCTTTTGGCCTATTTTCCACCATTTTTCATTGGTAAAACCAGGTTTTGTAGTGGTATGCAGTAATATAGCTGACATGAACAAACTCGAATGCAGGGAAAGATCGCCCGTTGCAGGGTCTTCCTTTACGGCTCCAGATTTTTTTAGTTCGGGTAAGCAAGACTTTGAATGAATATTACCAGGGAATTCTTTAGCAAGTACCGATTTGGGAACGGGAACCGAAGACCACGCAAGAATATTCATTATTTCTTCACGCATTTTTTGCTTCCCTTTAAAGTTATATAGATTTAAAAAATCTTTATCTTGGAGTTCCTTAGCAGCTTCTTGAATGGCCTGCTTCCAATCTTCATAGGCGATATAATTATCTGTATCGACTTCTACTAAATTATGTCCTAGAACCTGCAATGAATGGGGATATCCACCTGCAAGTTTAACTTTTTTATCCAACTCTTCTTTATCATAATCTATACTTGCTTCCTCAAAACCTTTTATTAAAACTTCTTTGGCTTCACCAGGAGGCATACCTGTAAGGAGAATTGAGTCAAAACTTCTTCTGGCCGAAGGATCGCCTTCGAAAAAACTTTGAATGGCTTCACTGTACCCAATAATTATAAATGAAATATTTCCCAAGTCATTCATATCTAGCGTCGTGGTTATACTCCTAATTAACTGGGCGATTCCCTGAATGTCTTTGGCATTGTGAATTTCATCCAAAACAATTAATAAACCATCATATTTTTTTTGTTCCTTTACTTCTTTAAGCCCTAACAAAATATTGGTCAAAACTGAAACTGCTTGGTCCTTAAAATACTGTTCAATATTATCTTCTAAAGGCAACCCCATTTGACCTGAATCCACGGCAACATTCATTCCAAACGCTCCAAAGGAAAACTTTCCCTTGTTAAACAAATCTCCCAACCTTTCTGTAAGCCGCTCAATTGAAGGTTTAGGTAATTTGTCTGTCAGTTGATTCAATACTGCCTGCAAAACTGTTCTGAAATGCTGACCCTTTTCCACTGTGTAATAACTTGTAAGAAAATTCAGATTTTCCAAACCAGGGTCACTAGATTCCGCAATATGACGAATCAACCTTGCCAAGGCTGTTTTCCCAATTCCTCTTTCTCCATGAAAAATGAAATTGGATGACATACCCCTTTTTACCTGAGCGAGCTTTCTAATAACTTGGAGAGTTTGGTCAGTACGGCCAGCAAATAAAGTCGGTGTTACCGTTGAATTTGGGTTAAAAGGGTTGTAAGTAGCCATTTTTTAAAGATTTGGAAAAAAATTTAGTAGTTTGCTATTTTTTGATGAATTTCTTAAGTTATACGCTAGTAAACAGCCAAAATTGATAAACCTACAGTATTACAGTGTTTCAGTTAAGGTTTTTTCTTGGTTTTCCAACAATATACACCTAAACCTAAATTTTGCTAGTTTTTATAAAAAAACGCTAGTTAGGCTAAGTAAACAAAAATTTTATTAACAAGCTGCATATTTATTAATAAATTTTCGTCATATATTCGCTTTTTCCTTGGTATAATTAGAAAAATGTCACTGCAAAAGGACGTATAAAAAATCAAGTTAATTTCTTTTATATAATGTATATAAATACTGCGCTTCATAAACCAAACCACAAATTATGCTAAAGGCACAAAATCTTTCAAAGAAAAAGAACTCCCAAAGCTGGGCGTGGAATCTGGCAGTTTTGATGAGCTTTGTGTTTCTGGTTTATTTGCCGGCACAGGAAGCTTTCACAAGTAAAGAGCAGTCCGGTGGTTATATCGAATTGCTTTCGCTTTTACCCTATGGAGTGTTTTACACGCTTTTAGTTACTTTACTGGGCAGTGCAAGCGCAATTATTATCGGATTATTAGTGGGACTGGGGAAACTCTCTGACAACCCATTTGTCCGAGTCCCGGTTTCTTTTTACACCGAGGTATTACGCGGCATTCCTTTGCTGGTATTATTATTTTATATTTATTATGCGTTGGGGGAATTCATCCATATGCCAGCGCTGGTTGCGGCAGTAGCGGGGTTCGGCTTTAGCTATGGGGCTTACATGGCCGATGTATTCCGCGCTGGAATTGAAGCGGTTCCTAAAGAACAAGGCGAGGCGGCGCGAAGTCTTGGCATGGATGAAAAGCAGGCGATGTTTCAGGTCGTCCTTCCACAAGCCTTGCGCACCATCATTCCTGCTATAGGAAACCAGACTCTGGGAATGCTGAAAGATACCAGTCTGGTTTCGGTGCTTGCTATTTCCGACATACTTCGTGTCGGCAACGAATATGCCACCAAACATTTCAATTATTTTGAGACATACACCTATGTAGCTTTGACCTACCTACTGCTAACCCTTTTGCTGGCACGAGGGGTTCAAAAATTGGAAAACCATTACCGCCCGGCGTAGCCGACGGAGTACCTCCGCTGGCAACTGGCAATAACTTAAGCTTGCAAGCAAATGGCCTCTCAGCTCAACAAGCTATTGAAGTCTGCCCCCGGCTGATATGCCGGCTAATGGTTTTCGGTCGCCCATAATGTAAAGGGAAACATCCAACACATCCATTACCAGTGAAAGACAGTTAAATCCGACCACCAAAATCAGCCAAATAGCAAAGGGTGTATCGAGTGTTAAGTCAGGAATACGAAGTCCAAGCCAGATCACCAACGGAACCCAGAAAATATGCCCCAACCCCAGAAGCCTTACAAATCCATATCGACTAAAGAGGAACATCATTAGCATAGCCCCAGCCAAGGTAGAAATCAAAACTGCCTGAGCCTCCAGGGTATGAATAAAAAATAACGGCCCCATCATATTCAATGCCATTAAAATACCCACCCATAAAGGCCAGGGGGCTTTCATGGAAAAAACAGATTTCATAAAATTCATGGCTAACTTCATCTATATACCCCTTTTATTATGTACAAACGAAAAATTATCTCGTTATAAGGTCGGATAAATGATTGCAGCCTTACAAGCTATATTAAAAATGAAAAAATTCGGGAAGCTTTAATGGGAATTACAAAGAAAAAAGCCGCGACCGGAAACCACAGGATCCGGAGGCGGCTTTTTTAGAACGCTATGAATATATTTAATGCTAATTAAAAAGGCTTTAGCTTACAGGTATCATTCAGGGAAACTACTCGAACTGGCCCAGGGAAATGGGACCATTGCTTTCGGTTCAACTGGTTAATTTCTTCTTCAAGAGCAGTAATTCCATCTTTATCAATGCGATTTGCGTAAAAAAGTTTTCCCACCGCCCAACAATCAGCGTTTTCAATCTGATCAAAATGTTCCTGGATGCCTTCAGCCCCTTTAACCAGATGCCCCAGAACCAAGCGGGCACATGAAAAATTGACCGCGAAAGAACGCGCATTACTAGATAGGTCATTGAGCTGACCTGAATTAATTCGTATTACGGATCCTCCGCCTGCCGTCATGCTGGATTCAGAAAGTTTCCTGGCCGATGAGTCAGAGACCACTTTTACACGTGTACTATGGTAGTCACTACAGTACATATTATCAAAGGACTCTTGAGCCCATGCAGGTAGAGAAAAGATAACTAAAAAAATTGTGGTCCAGATCAACCTTTGCATAAAATTCCTTTCTAAAATTAGAAGTTCAGTCCAGTGATAATATATAGACCATAATATACAAATAAGATTCAATGTAAACTAATAAAATAAACTCTTTTTAGGCTCAATTAATACACATTTATTATAAGTTTTTCGGTTAAAATTTGAAAGTCTATTTCCTAACAAGCATTTTAAGGGGACCTCTCATAATTCAATGATTCTACTTTGTGGCAACTCGCGACCCTTTATTTCATAAGGGTCGCTCATGGCCAATGACAAAATTTAGAGATGCCCTTAATGTAGTTCGTGACTTGAGGTTCAGGAGGTTATATATTGATACTGAAAGGAGGAAAAAATGAATACAACCGTAGAAAATGACAAGAAAATATTAACAGAGGACTATTTCCTGCTGGCAATCAGAAGTTGGGATGAAAAGCTGGAAGATTATCTGCCTGTTGACGACTCTTCAACAGTAACCCAGGCCTTCAACGAGTTTGCGGATGCGGAAACTGCTTATTTTACAATGAAATATGACGAATGCCCTCAAGCGGGCGGAAAAGATGTCAAAATTGAGTTGTTACATATGCGTTTTGGTATCCCGCATATGGTCCGAAACCGAATTCTGTTTCCTTAGGTAGGTTGTTTGTTTTCCAGTTCCCGCATCAGAGATCGTATTAATTCTGCTCTCTGTTGTTCTGGGTCCAACCGAAGAGATTCTTTCAAATGCTCTAAGGCTTTTTCAGTATTTCTCTGGAATTGATGATAGACCATTCCCAAACTCATATGAACATTTGGCATATTCGGATTGATGCTTAAAGCTTTTTCAAAGTTTTCAATTGCCGCAGGAATATTTTTAGTCTGCATTTGAATATTGGCAATATTCAAATACGGAAACGCAAATGAAGGGTCTAGCTGGGCCGATTTTCGATACTCTGCCAAAGCCAAGTCCAATTGGCCTTTCATCATAAATGCATTGCCCGCCCCAAAGTGCGCTTTCGAATGGTTGGGTTGCATGGCCAGGAATTTTTCAAAATTCTCAAGCGCTTCATCAAACAAACTGAGCTCCATAGCTAAATAAGCCAGGTTATAAAAAGCCTGCTCAAAATAGGGGTTAGATTTAATAGATTTTCGATACGACTCTGCCGCCTCCTTACGCTTGCCGGAAAGATGCAATGCACGGGCAAGATTATAATGCGCAGGACTATAGTCTGGTTTTTGCTTCAGGGCTTTTTTGAAATATTCAATCGCTTCGGGCAACTTTCTCTGCTTTCCATAAATATTCCCCAGATTATTCAGTCCAAAAAAATAGTTCGGGTTTATTTTTAGCGCTTCCTTAAACTCAGCTATAGCTTCATCATACTTTCCAAGTTTGTCATAGGCTTCTCCAACATTGTTATAGGGGCGCACAAGATTGGGTGATTTCTTTTTTGCATCACTCCATAAAGTAACCTCATCTTTCCAATCTTCATTTCGAGTTACTACCCCAAGAGAAAATAAAATCAGTATTAACACCGCACAACCATTGACTAGATTTTTTGTGGGAATAAAGGTTATTGGAGAGACATCTTCAAACCCAGCTTTTAGTCTGCTAAAACATCCCGCAACAATAAAAGCATATCCAACCATGGGCAAATATGTTCTATGCTCTACCGCTACATCCAGCAAGGGAATAAAGCTGGATGTTGGTAATAACGTGAGCAGTATCCAGGCTATTCCAAAACCCGCTAATCTCCTTCCTACTTCATCAAATTTGGACACACAAGTCGAAACTCTTATCCAGAAAAATAGAAAAACACCCAACGCGGCTATTCCCATCCAGTTCGCTGGTTGTAACCAGTTGTCAAGTACTGGAAAATCAATATCAATATTCATGTTAAACGGAAACAACATTTTTCTTAAGTATTCGAAAGGAACTACAGAGGTTTGCGTTAAAAACCAGGCACCTGGTTTTAGATAAGCATTGGAAGCTGACAACAATCCACCCGCAAAAAGCTGTTTGTAACCCACATATGCAAGCAAGGGGATAAACAAAAGGAAAATCCATTTGGAATAAGTAGAAAACCAGGCTTTAGGGCTTTCACGATTTATAAAATAATAATGAAAGAGAAATAACATTGCTGGAAATGTCACAATAATCTCTTTTGATAAACCTCCTAGAAAAAAACATATTCCCGAGCATATGAAATAGCCCCAGCCTTTCTCCCCTGTTTGCTTCCACCTTTTGAATCCATCAAAAAACAAAATCAAAGCAACCAGGTAAAATGCAGTAACCATTATCGATGATCTGCTCGATATATAGGTAACAGACTGGGTATTGAGGGGATGTAACGCAAAAACCACGGCTATAAAAAAAGACAAACTGGATATACCCGATTCAGATGAAAAATCTTTAAGAAAACTCAGAACCCTTTGAACAAACATGTAAACCAGTAGCGTCGTTATCGCATGGAGCAAGATATTGAACAAATGATAGCTCCACACTTCAAATTCACTGATTGCATAGTTTATATTAAAGCTTAGAATAACCAGAGGACGTTGGAAGAGCCCTTCCCTATTCAGGAATTGAGGAATTTTATCTAAACCTCGAATCCAGGGTTTTTCGAGAATAGAAGGAATATCATCAAAGTGAAAGGAGTTCAGGAACGTGTTGCTATACACCAACCCAATCACAACTATTAAAATCAATCTTGGATAAATTAGACCAGGGTTCATGGTGTTTTCTTTTTTTGTAAAAGCACAGGGGTTTTAGACCAGCATCAGGTCGTTGCTTCTATATATTCCTTTTCGATTTTTTCTACCACCGTTTCCCAGGAGTATTGAGTTTCAGCCACTTTACGGCATTTGGGCCCCATCCCTTGAAAAAGTTCTGGATCCTCTAAAAACCCTTCAATACCATCTGCCAACGATTCCGGTGATGTGTTGTGAAACAGAAGCCTTTCGTCCACTTGACTTAGAATTTCAACAGTAGCTCCTATTGGGGTCCCCATTACCGGAAGGCCACTTGCCATAGCTTCAGCGGTGACCAGTCCAAATCCTTCAATAGCAATTGTTGGTAGAACAAATAAATCAGCACAACGAAAATAAAATGGCAATGTTTCCCGCGGCACCAGCCCGACAAGTCGAACGCAGTGGGAAACCCCTTGCTTTACTATTAACTTTTCCAAACTTGTTTTCAGGCTCCCCCTTCCTGCAAGCACAATTTGAAACTTGAGGTCGGGACTCCTGCGTTGAAGAATTCCTGCTGCACATATCAGGTTTTCCAATCCCATCCTTTGTTCTAAACGACGAACCGTTAAAAGGAGAGGAGTGTCCACCGGCAATTGTAGCTTTTCCCGAATAGATTTTATCTGATCTATGGAGTTTAGTGGCTTAAACTCTTCGGTATCCACTCCGCCAGGGATCACAGTCAGCTTTGGCTTTGCAAAAGGATAGTACTTCAGAAAACGGTTTTTAGAATATTCACTTAAAAAGAAAATACTGCGAGAAACCGCATAACCCGTCCATTCCATCAATCGGATAATCTCAAGTTGTATTTTTAGTTTCCAGGATATTTCTGAAGTTTCGGTACCAACCTGATTGATCTTTTCTTCATCGAACCAGGAGCTATGAAAGTGGCAAACTTTAGGCACATTCCATAATTTTGGAATCAAAATAACCGCAAAACCAACCAATGGATTATGAATATGTATCAAGTCGATATTTCCAGATTTCAGAATGTGATTTACTTTTTTTCTTACCATTCTCCATATTGAAATTACACTCTTACTATCCTTCACGGAAATGCGGTGATAATAAATGCCATCAACAATTTCATCATTTGGCAGTGATTCTTCAGGCTTGCAAGTTATCAAATGCACTTGCTGGCCTCTAACCACTAAACGTTTATTAACTTCATAAGTCAAACCCCATGCGCCTCCGAATTCATCGGGATAACAATGGTATTGAAGGGAAAGAATCGTGAGTTTTTTTTCAGAAACGTTCATAATCTGCAAAAAGCATAAAACCTATGTGGACCATTTGCAAGAAAACAGCAAATTTAAGGGATGACAGACATTATCATGTTGTTCATTTGAAACAAAAGCTGAGCCCATTGAAACCCAGGATGTTATACTGTACATTAATAATAGCTGATACCTCACTTAATTTTGGGGGCGATCTGGTTTCGACGGGAGAGCTGATACAAAGGTTGCATGCACGGGACGCCGTTGGCCCGTTAAAAAACGGCTTTTACATAATCGCCAACGATTATGATGTAGCTGTAGCCGCTTAATTTAACCGGTTACCGTCCGCCGTGTCCATGTTCGCGGGATACGGGTCGGACGTCACTCAGTGAACTGGTTTGGACCGCATGTTCCGGGCGGACCAAACGAGATTTTCAGGAACTGGCTTAGGCCCAATCCTGCCTTGGGAGTTTGCCTAAGTAAGACTTAAATCAAAGGATAAGCATGTAGACGCCTTTGCTTGAAACCTTTCGGACGGGGGTTCGATTCCCCCCGCCTCCACCAGCGTTCCACTGTACGTATCATGGCTTTGATCAAACAACATTTTTCGGTTTGGGTTCGAAGTATTTCCTCATGTCTCCATTATTATAAACGATAGACGCAATATTATTTACATCGGATAAAGGGATTTATTTTATTAAAAATATATCCTGTGACAAATTTGTAAAAACTATTAAATGACACGAGTTGGTCTGAAGTGGTTATTTGTTTATATTTCTAATGTAACTTTACAATGATTCGATGATGTAATTTTTGTATGGGACGTGCGTTATGTTGAATGTGCTCTTGGAAAATTTTCAATTGGTTTTTTGAAATTTCAATTGGATCTTCCATAACCAACCAGGTTACGTTTTCGGTACAGGGTGGTGTAGTGAGAGAACCCGTGTAATGAAAGTAGCTTTTTGAATCAGGAATAAAATCGTTTGCTGAAATTTTTTGATTTTTGTAGACCTTTTTTTCGTTAATCCCTACCGGTATGTTATCCCAGATATTTTTTAAATGAGGATTATGCTTACCCAGTTTGACTAATACTGCAACAATCACATATTCATGGTCTGGTGCCTTGTGTACAAAATGAATTTCCATCGGGTAAGACTTTCCTCTTATCCGGTGCTCACTTGGATGGTGAAAGTGAAACTGAATCAGTTCGAACGTTTCATTTCCCCATTCAATATAGCTTCCTAATTCATAAGGCAAAAGTATTGTGTGTGTATTATTAATGATTTGAATAGATGTATCGAAATAATGGTTAATTAATTCTTTATTGTCGTGCCCAAGGACATTTTGAATGTTTATGGGGGATTGGTGTATCCCCTCCCTGCACATTAAGTGTTTTTCATGATCATGTTCCATTTCCCCCCAATGCAAAGGTCCCGTCCCTCCCTCATATCCCCAGTGATGCAAATTTTCGTTACCCATAGCCTGAGTTGGAACGCCAATCAAACCCATTATCAACAAAATCATTGAGATGTAAGTAAAAACTAAGAATTGAGTTTCTCTTGTTATTTTATGAAACCAATTTGAATTTAAGGACAACATTTTTATCAATACCTTTCTTCATTATCTAATTACAGATTTTGCAAATAACTGCTTCGATGCATAGCAACATAAGCTCTGAACTAAAACGGCTTTATGTTTCCTAAAAAAATTTGCATTAATGTGAACAGCCCAATCTTGAGGCCAGGGATCCACCAATGGACGGATTTGATGCAATGAACCAATGTCAATTTCCATATGGTTGTCGGGCAAATTAAATTGTTCTCATCTTCCACTATATTCAGATAAATAGATATACATATCTTTTATTGATTATGCCAAGATCTTATTTTTTCTTTTGAGAGGGCTTGCAAATCTCGATTTGCGAAACCGCCCTAATCTATTGATATCTATTGGGTTATTTTTCGATGAAGAAGAATATTAATTGGATCGAAAGGTAAAAGATACACACCAAGAATATTTGGTATCGAAAACAACATGCAATGATTAAACATCAATAAGGTTAAAAATCTTATCAGATCAAATTAGACTATAAAGTAAACTGTGCGATTCACGGAGATCGTTTCAACTTTTGCAAAAACTTTTCTAAACTAGAAAAAAGGAGAATCCACATTGATCTGCCTGTTGGCTTGTGGAAAACTGCTACGCAGTTTACACACAGGGTCAACAGGCTCTACCACGGCAAGGATTTATATTTAAAAATCCTTTTGCAGCTGTCTTTGCGAGGAACCAAAGGTGACGAAGCAATCCAGAAAGAAACTGGATCGCCGCATTCCCTTCGGTCATTCGCGATGACATCCGGAAGTCAGCTCAAAATCATTTTACAAACTTTGCACATGCAAATGGTAACTATCCCATGTTATACGACTTACCTATAATACCTCCTGCTATCAATATTGATTCTAACGTTAAGCTGGAATTAGAACTATAAGGTTTAATGTAGGACTACCCGTATATTTTTTATTTATATGTCAAACTTGATACGAGTTCTACTAAAAGAATGTGAGGATCTTCGGAAACGGTTTAGCCTTCCCCCGCCGCTATTGGCGGGGCTTAAACTGTAGTTTGTTATAAATTGTTTTTCTTTTCTTGAATTTCGGCTCTACGTACTTTCGCCAGCTTACCAAGTTCACCCAAAGCTTTACGTGCACGGGCTGCCGCAGCTTTTATATTTTTAGTTTCAAAACTTTCATTTTCAGCAAGATAACTTTCATAAGCAGAAACTATTTGTTCATGTGTTGCCATATTTAACTCCTAGAATTTAAGGTTGAAGCATCTAAAACCAAATAAAGAATTAGCATAATACCTTTAACAAATACAACTCAATAATAAAAGTCATGGAACAATAACCTGGATATTGTGCCCGGCTCTTACTACCTACTTGATCATTAACACATAAGTTTCCTGGTAAGTTTTTCAGAGCAATCAGATTTTAAATTGCAATAATATTTATGGTCTAAAATGACATTTATATTCAATAGCTTCTAATCAAAAACCATATTATCAAATTATCCATCATACGAAATAATACCCTTTTTAGAGTATAGACAATTGTCGTAAAATGTTTTAAATCAAACATATTATATTTGGGAATAGGTTCTGTGATATATTTAAAATATATATAAATTTTAAGGTTCCAAATAATGTCTGAAATTGGTAGACGTTTTTCTTTAGACAAACCAACGATAGATCCAAAACTTAAAAACAAAATATTTTCAGCGGATGGAGAAGAGCATGTCGGCGATTGGGATGGTGAATGCATCGACGACTTGATAAAAGAAATTGATCGTATAGAAGAGCGGATGGACCCAAATTACTCCAGTCTTCCACATTCAGACAATATTCCCGATGATTTAAAAGAAGAAATTGGAAAAGATTTTCCCATTTGGACCTGCGACAAAAAGGGTCGTTGCCTGGTAGGGGATGAAGGGTCAGATGCCATGACCACTGATGAAATCAGAAACCATTATATTAACAAATATGGTAGTGTCGAAAAGTTTATAGAAAAGATAAAAGTTGATCGAGAAAAGTTTATTCAGGAAGTTAAGAGTAAGTCTGAAGGCTAGAGTTTATTCCTATAATTCTTGATCTGTTCCAAAAAGATCAGTTTTGAAAAGATGAATAATATACATAAAAATTACAATATTGTAGTTGCTGAAGATGATGAAGACGATTATTTATTAATCACTGAGGCCTTAAAGGGTTTAGATAACATAGGTTATATTCACTGGTCTAAAGATGGCGAAGAACTATTAAGCTATTTGGATGCTTGTGAACATTCAGATAAAGTTGAAGAGAAAAGCCCCAGCCTCATTATTCTTGATTTTAATATGCCTAAAAAAAGATGGCCGTGAAGCTCTTGCAGAAATAAAAAACCACCCGGAACGCAAAAAAATTCCTGTCGTCATTTTAACAACTTCACAGGCTAATTCGGACATTGATCAGGCATATGAATTAGGAGCCAACTCATTTATTCAAAAACCATTTAAGTATGTAGATTTCAAATCTACAATAGAAATCCTGCAAAAGTACTGGCTCAGAACCGTAAAATTACCCTCCTGAATTATCTTCTCAATGAAACAAGAACCTCTTAAAATTCTTATGATTGAGGATGACGAAGACGATGCTTTTTACATTAAAGATCTCCTTAATGAAGGCCTTGGCAAACCAACTCCCTTAATAGATCATTACTCCTCAATTGGCAGCAGTGTCAAAAATCTAAATCCATTCCATTATGATTTGGCCATGTTTGATTTCCGGTTGGGAGAAATAAATGGTATCGAGTTATTACGAAATTTTCGCGAACAGGGTTGTGACATCCCCATCATTCTTTTTACAGGACAAGGAGATCAAGAGATTGCCGTTGAAGCCATGAAGGCCGGAGCAACCGACTATCTTACTAAAGGTAAATTATCCACAGAATCACTTACCCAGTCTATCAGATATGCCCTGGGGCTACAAAAAGAAGCCAGTCTAAGAAAGCAAACTGAAGAAAAACTTAAAAAATCGCATGTAGACCTTACACTTGCCCACAAAGAACTTCAGGCTTCCATGGAAAAGCTTAAAACGGCCCAAAACCAGATTCTACGCTCAGAAAAGCTTGCAGGTATCGGTAGAATGGTTGCTGGTGTTTGCCATGAGATATTAAACCCACTGAATATCATATCTGGGCACAGTCAGTCTCTTCTGATTGAAAAAAATGATGATAAGGAATTATGTCGGGAATTGGAATCCATCATGGAAGAAATCCAACGTATATCCAAAATCATATCCAGCCTTTTAAAATTCTCCCGAAAGGGAAATATGGAATTTAAAAAATCTGATATTAGAAACGAACTTGAATCCGTTCTATCTCTGGTAGAAAAAGAAATGCAATTGAAGGGAATTGAAACTGTCAGAAAATTCGATTCAAATAACTTTCCGGTTCACATAGATACAGATGGAATTCGGCAGGTTTTTTTAAACCTTATTAATAACGCAAAATTTGCAATGAACGATGGTGGAGTTCTAACTGTTTCTACTGAAATTATAACTTCCAAAGAAGGAAGTTGGTCTTATTTTCAAGAGAAAAACTCAACAGTGTCTTTTCCAGATAAAATTATGCGCGTGAAATTTTCCGATACAGGACCGGGAATTCGCAAAGAAGATATTGAAAAAATATTTGAACCTTTTTTTACGACAAAGCCAGAAGAGAAAGGAACTGGGCTAGGACTATCCGTTTCATATGATATTATTGAAAAACATGGCGGCAATCTTGAAGTTGAAAGCGAATTAGGCTTTGGAACTACTGCTATCGTTGATCTCCCAATCCGTAATGAACGCTCAAACACACGATAATTAATCTGCTTTTACTTCTGAATTTTATCTAAGAAAATCTAATAATGTAGGTTGTAGAACCTGAGCCGTTGCGCTCAAGGTTGCCTGGAGAGCAAACTCTAAATTTGCAAGGTCTGAAGCACTTTTTACGACATCCGCGTCCTCAATATTAGCCAACTGTTGCGATTTATTCACAATATCCTGATCATGGATAGTACTTGTTGTATTGACACGACTTAATGAAGCCCCAACTATAGCCCGGTTATTATTGATAGAGGCCAGGCTCGAGTCCAGATTTTCCAAGGATGCCAGAATTGCTAACCCGTCATTCTTATTGAGGGCATCCCTCAATTTAAATAAAGTTGTAAATACGTTTTTACCACCGCCGAGACCCAGGTTTTCTGCCGTTTCATCAGTTCCAACATTTTTTACTATTGCAACAGTAGTCGGATCATTGGAACTGACTAAAAGTGAGTTTCCTGCACTATTGATTGAAGCTGTGACATTAAACGAAGAACTGTTAATCTGACTTATAACATCTCCAATTGTCGTAGCAGAACTTAATGTTACCGTTCCTGATGTTGCACCATTCACGATACTTATTTCATTTAGTGTAAGCCCGTCACCACCCTTTAAGTCCGATATTAAAGTCGATGAAGTAATCACTGGGTTCAAGTCTGAACCAGATATATTTCCATCCCTCTGCCCAAGAATTCCAAGTTCTTCAGCCGTACTTCCTCCAGAAACTTCTGCTACTGTCAAAGCCTGTGTGATAACAGAACTGCTATCGGTTAATTGAAGACCTGACCCTTTTGAGTTGATTGATGCTGTTACATTTCCAGACAAGGCGTTTATTTTAGAAATCAAGCTGGCAATTGTATCTGATGAGGTCACACTTACCGTTCCTGAGTTTCCTGCACGATCAGTGATGCTTATAGAGCCTGGTGTAATTCCGGAACCAGTATTAAGCGAAGACAACCCAGTTGAACTTGTTAATTGCGGGTTTAAGTCATTCCCTAACACTTCTGACCCGGGAAGTGTGAAATCTGCATTTGTGTTTGACCCAACACCAATTATAAACCTTTCCGAATTACCGAAATATACCGCTCCAGATGCCCCTTGTCCAAAAGGTTGTGTTCTAAACTCTGTCCCTGAAAAAACAAACTGGTTCTTAACTTTTATATTGGCCGACTCAAAAGTCTGTGAAATTATCTGATCCAATTCATTAGCAGCAAAGCCTCTTGTCTCAGCAGTGGCTAACCCACCCAATTCACTCACAGCCAATTCTTTAGCTCTAATCAGGTTAATGTCTACAGACTCCAAAGCAGAATCACTTGCTTGCAAATATATGCGATTGCTATCAATGTTTCTTACAAACTGGTTTGAACGGGAAATGTTAGTTTTCAATAAAAGAGCATCTCGGATACCTGCCGGATCATCCGAAGGTCTTGTGATGCGCCTACCAGAAGCAATTTCCTGTTGAGCTTTAAAAAGGTCTTCCGTTATCCGGAATATGTTTTGTAACGAATTGGCTTGTTGCGCTTGATTGGTAACGCGTGTGACCATTCCGGTTCTCCTATTTATACAACATTAGACCTGAGAAATTATTGTATCCAAAAGCTCATCCGCGACTCCTATTAGTCTCGCAGCAGCATTATAAGCCTGTTGGAACTTGATCATATTTATCATTTCCTCGTCAATCGATACACCAGCAATGCTCTCTCTCCTCGCATCCAACTGTAGAAGAATTCCTTCCTGTTGTGATAAGGTTGACTGCGAGGCAAAGGATTGTATGCCCACCGTACTAACCATCGAACTATAAAATTCATCAAATGTAAACGTCCCCGAACCTGAAGTATCCAGCGTTATGCTGTCGAAGACTAGTTTGGATTGAAGGTCTACCAGTGCCAGTGCATTTTCACCATCAGTGCTTGAATTCAATCCGGCTGCAATTTTATTACTATTTGACGAGACCCCACTTGCAATTGAAAAGTTTCGCGCAGCACTTTCAGAGACCGAAAGTTTAAATCTATCCCCAACTGCCGGAGATCCTGAAATTGTGACCGCAAATCCATTGGCAAGGTTAAACGTAGAGCCCGACGTAAATGTAAAAGTTCCTGAACTGGCTCCTGTTGTCAGGTTTTGCAAAGAAAACGTATTAGAGCCTGTCACAGTAATTTCATATTTATCTATGGAAATATTTGAAGGATCTCCATTGGAAGCTGTCAATGTAGCAGAACCCGTGTTGTTAATATTGGTCTCTACGGTCGTGGTCAAGGCATTAAAAAAATTATTTCCCGTTGTCCCATCAATCCCGAAACCTCGTTGATGAATCTCGTTGAACTCTTGTACAAATCCTGCCGCCAATCGGTCCAGCTTATCCCTCACAGCCTCGACTTCCGTATCACGCATGTCAAGATAACCCTTAATGGTTCCTCCAGTTATCGACGATGTAATGTTTGTGCTATTCCCCGCTGCATCCTGAATTTCAATATCCAGGAAGGATTTGTTATTTCCATTTATAGATGTATTAAGAGTGAAGGCTGTCGACTGCAAAACAAGAGGAGTTCCATCATCCAGGGTTAAACTTATTTGACCATCCTGCTCGTCAACAAAGTTTAAATCAATTAATTCAGAGAGCTCTTTTATTTTTTGATCTCTCTTGTCACGCAAGTCATTAGCACTGAATGTGGTAGGTTCATTAGCATGGATCGACTTGTTCAATGACGCAACTTCCTCGGCGAGGCTGTTGATTTTTTCGACTTCAACTGAAATAGCAGAATCCAGATTCTGTTGAATCTGAAATAATGATTCGCCAAGGTTGTTAAAAACAGATGCAAGGTTTTGTGCCTCTGCAAGCATACTTGAACGTTCAGGCAAACCGGTAGGGTTAGAGGCAACATCCTGAACTGATGCAAAGAAACTGCTCAAAGATTGATTTAGGCTTTGGCCATTATTTTCGCTCAATAATAACTCAAGCTGATCAAATACATCTTTTCTAACCTGAAACTGTCCAAGCGTGTCTCCTTCACCCAGAATTTGGGAAAACAAGAATTCGTCATGGGAACGCTCAATACCCGCCACCCGAACCCCTGTTCCTAACTGCCCTAAATTGAAACTTCTGGGATTTGTGGACTCAAAATTGACTTCCTGGCGCGAATATCCTTCTGTTTGCACATTGGCAATATTCTGACCAGTAACCTCAATGGCTAACTGCTGCGACAGCAACCCCAGTTTTGCTGTGTTTAATACACTAAATATATTCGAAGTCATTAAAGCAGACCCTTTTTACTTGTTTCAATGAAATGAATGATTCAAAAATATCCCTTTAAACATCCATACTCACCATTCTTCCTTCAACACGCCCTTCCATCATCCTTCCATTAGCCGTATAGGGAGAAGATGCTTTTTCATCAGCAGAATGAATATACGCCAATGATTTTTTTAATGACAATGCCGATTGGTCCATTAAGTTTTTAACCTTCTCACTCCATTCGTTGATTTGCTTTATCTGAAAAAGTAACTTCTTTCTGCACCTGGCTAAATTATTTCTATAAGGATTGTTTTTTATTTGGATCAGTTTTTTTAAGGTCAGGCTCGACTGGCGAACTTGTAGTTTTTCTGCAATTTTCTTCATTAAACACGAACGGCTGTTCTCCAATGCCTGCATTTGCATCACTTGATCTTCCTTTCTAGCGATTACATCCTGCAAAGAGTCATAGGAATATCTTGATACACAACTCCATTCGTCTTTTAAAAGCTCAATAAAGTTTTCATAAAGTTTGGATTTTTGCTTTAACAAATCTTCAAGATTTTTATATAACCGGTTCATAGCTTAGTCTCCCAGTGTATTTCCGGTTTTTTGAGTTAGTGGCATATTTTGGGAAGATGAATAAATGGACTTACCTCGAGATACTTTATTTAATCTGCTTAAATCGTTATAAACCATTTCACCTATACCCATCCCCTTTCGTTCAGACATTTTTTTTGCCATTTCCTGATCCGTCATGGACTGATACATATCCATAGCCGAACTATTAAAAAGATCTGATTTAGGAATCGCTTTCCTCATAGATTCAAACAATTTATTGATAAAAACAGATTCAAAATCCCGGGCAACTTTTTCTATGTTTTTTTCAGAACCAATTTGACCAAATTTTGATTGACCACGCATACGCTCCAGGTTCTTCTCAGCCAACTGATTAAACAGAGTTTTTTGGATTTGAGCCGATTTAATAATGTCCATATAGTCCTCGTTAGGAATCTCAATAATAATTTGCAAACCCCATACCAAAACCTTCCACGGGCTTTAACACTAAAGCAAAAAACAATAACCCATTATATTTAAATGAGTTATTGTTTTTATTCAGAAAGATACAATTGGGTAAACTTGAGGGTTTTACTTGTGAATGGGGAAAATTTTTCCGTAATCTCATTTAATCTTTAAATAATCTCCAGTTGAGCGTGCAGAGCACCCGAAGCTTTGATCGCCTGCAAAATAGCGATCAAATCTCTTGGTGTGACTCCTATTGAGTTCAACCCTTTAACAACATCTCCCAAGGATATGCTATTGGGAATTAAAAGAAGTTTGTCTTTTCCTTCGCCCACAGCCAGCCTTGTACGAGGAAGAATAACCGTATCAGCTCCTTCAGGGGCCAATCCAGGAGGCTGGGAGGCTATTGTCTCCTCCTTAATGTTGATAAATAACGCCCCGTGCGCAACAGCTACACTGGAAATTTTAACGTTCTCACCCATCACTACAGTTCCAGTGCGTTCGTCAATGATCACTCTGGCTTCTGCATCTGGGATAACATTGAGTCTCTCAATTCTTGTAACAAAATCTGATGTATTATTCGCATACAATTCGGGGACTTTTACCTGTACCGCTCCACCATTTATTATTGAAGCAATCGTGTCTTTCATATCGTTGTTGATCGCTTTGCTGATTCTACTTGCAGTTGTAAAATCTGTTTTCTTCAAGGCCAGAATGATTTCTTTTTTGGAGTTAAAATCATAATCAATCTCTTTTTCCACTTGGCCGCCGTTAACAATTCTCCCAACCGTTAGATGGTTTTTCTGAATTCCACGAGCAGCTCCGGACACAGCAAACCCTCCTATTGATAGAGGCCCCTGTGCAATGGCATAAGTATCACCATCAGGTCCCTTTAGCGGTGTCATCAATAGGGTTCCACCCTGGAGACTTTTAGAATCACCCAAAGAAGATACAGTTACATCAATATGATCCCCTTGTTTAGCAAATGCAGGCAGTTCAGCCGTTACAATAACCGTTGCGACATTTTTAAACTGCAACTGATCAATTTCTGCGGTGGGAATTGTGACACCCAGCTTTTTCAACATACTGGCAATCGCCTGAATAGAGAAAAACACGTTTACAGCACTATCACCGGTTTTCGTTAATCCTATTACCAATCCAAAGCCGATCAACTGATTACTTCGAACTCCTTCAATGCTGGATAAATCCTTGATCCTGGCAGAGTGAGCCGGGCTGGCAAGAAAAATTACCATTATAAAAACCGCCCAGATTTTTGGTCCGAATTTATTTTTAAACATATTTTCCTCAGTTTTAGATTTAGGTTCCGTCGTTTACCAGAAGATAAGTCAGAGTACCAGTATTGCTATTGCTGATATCTGTAACCGTAATCGTGAACGTCTGATCACCCTGAGCGGCTGTCGGTAAAGTAGCCGGAGAAGTAATCGTAAGCGTGGTTCCTGTAGCCACAATAGTTGGAGACAGTATAAACGTTGATCCAGTATTATTATTAGCTATACTTGTAGTAAAACCGGCACCCGAACCATTTGCTGTGACTGTTATGACATCGTCTGTGCTTGCAAGAGGTTGCGTTGCCCCTGCAACATCGAACGTTAGAGCCGCACCCGGAACTGTTACTGTTGCAGTTGCCGTATTACCCACGGCATCAACAACCGTGATAGTTGTAGTACCTGGTGTTGCTCCACCAGTGAAAACACCTGTGTTCACAATAATAGTTCCAACATTCTGGTTGGAACTGGTCCAGGAAAAAGGTGCTGATCCGCCTAGTGTTGTAAAAGTTAGGTCCGTGCCCGTAGTCACATTGACTGTGCTGGGTACAATTCTTAGCGTAGTCGTGGATGGCCCAAATGGAGTCTCGTCCTCCAACGCTCCCTGACATGCTACAAAAACACCAAAAGATAAAATAAGAAAAAGGACCCCCTCCCTCCCTTTATT
>CAYFNV010000036.1:0-28103 GCA_964344595.1 uncultured Nitrospina sp.
CACAGGGCTCACAGGTCTACTACTATAAATTTACCTCTTAAACAACATACAAGGGTATAGCTTGCAAAGGCTTAATATAGCAGGCAATCTGCCTTGCAACTCAACAGGAAGTGGTTTTTTACGCCGAGACAACTTATTGCTCGCTCTTACGAGCCATTGCTCACTGGCCCCACGCCTAGTGGCAAAATGCACTTGACAATATGATATAAAACTACTAAATTTCAGTGTTTTAGACATTTTAAAAAATACCATTCCGGTGTGGCGCAATGGTAGCGCAATCGGCTGTTAACCGATGTGTTACAGGTTCGAGTCCTGTCACCGGAGCCAAATTATAAACGGGGAACTCTGCGTCCCTGATGTGTTAAAGCAGGAACCCCGTCTCGTGAGTAGCGGGGCTCCTTGCATTTTGAGTTGTGGCGAAAGGATTTGCGCGATGGCGGGAAGCGGGGCGAAAACCTCTGGTTCGAAAGAGACCAAACTTGAGGGTTGCGACTTAAGCCTGAAAAAGCGCGCCAAAACTCTCTGAATCTCTGTTGAATAATCCTCTCCGGTTAACAACTCTTTCCGCATCACACCCCGAAAGCAACCCATAAGCTTACAGTTAATTGCAGAAGAGTCTAACAACAGCATGTAGCGGAGGGTGCTTCCCGCCGCTTATGCTGAGCGTTCGATGGAGACATAATATGACAATCGAGAATGCAATTGCTGTGCTTGGTCTTCTTGGTATAGGCGGTATCCTGGGAACCTACTTCCGCATCCTGTGGGAGCGCCGCAACTCTGCTCTTCTGCAGAAACAGGAGTTCAAGGAGGCGCGTTACAAATGTATAATCATGCTGATGTTGAGCGCCTTGGACTTTGAAAAAAGTAAAGCGATGCTTCAACAACACGGGCGAAACTTCGCAACCGTGGATGATCTCATGGACGAACTGAAAGCCGAGTGGCACAATATGGTACTTTTCGCATCGGACGAAGTTCTCGTCAGCACACACGATTTCATCCTCAATCCGTCGCACAGGACCTTCCGGCATGCATCTCTGGCTATGCGAAAGGATTTGTGGGGCGGGAAGCTTTGTCGAGAGATTCAGTCACTGACGTTTGAATAATCGGACTATCGAACATCACCCTAAACCTTGACGTTTACAGCAGCTCGGACGCAGCCCTGAGATTCAATCGATCCTTTCCCTCCACCACTCGGTTAACAACCCTTTCCGCACCGCACCCCGATGCGACGTTTCGAACACCCACCGGTTAAGTAAACATAGAAGCCGCCTGATATTGGACTGGATTTCTTGACTTAATGGGATATTTGTATTAATTAAGGATATCCGAACAAGGAAAAGCCGGTCTTCTTTATAGTGAGCGGCTTAAATTTTATTTGCTTGATCTGATGGGCAGAGTGGTAGCATCCTTCTCGGCTACAAAACCGTTGGCAAATGGAGATTTGCGTAGAATAAGAAGTTATACATTATATAACACTGGAGGTGTATTTATATTATGGCTATACCTGGCCTGAGTACTTTGTACGCAATCTATAAGAGGGATATTGATAGAGATAACACCATTCTGTCTAAGAGAATCGAGCTTTCTGATGAGCTGAGAAAAAATGCTGAAAGCTGGACAGTTTATTTGGAGACAGCTTTTGATGAAGCCATAAAACTGTATAGAAAGGGGTTGAAGAATGCCGCCCTAGAAAGAGTTGATGAGCAAATAAGAGATTTCAAGAATCTAGATTATGATTCTTTGAAAGAAGAGGGGCCAATATTATCTTATCTTGCAGAAGACTCTCGTTTTTCTAATTTCGTCAAGTCATGTACAGATTTTTATTCCTCTGCACTCGATATTAAAAGGCTTGTATATTCTGGAATCGAAAATTCCGATGGTGAAAATAAAAATATGGTAGAGCATGATATAGAGGTAGTAGTTTTGTTGTATCGCTCTGAGATTGAAAGCATGTATAGAGGATTGATGCGCTCTTATAATGAGCTAAAAATAATTGAACCAGAATAATGTATAACAAGGCGCTGTTGTCAGACAATTTTTTCAGGACTTCATGCCTCTAAAATTGCCGCAAAGTGCGGCGTTCCACCAAGGTCATCCTTGGAATTCCCACAAGCCTTCCCACTTGCACGCGGTTAACTACCCTTTCCGCACCGCACCCCAATCCGACGTTTCGAACTCGCGCCGGGTAAGTAAACAGAGAAGCCGCCTGATATTGGATTGGATTTCTTGACTTAAGTGGAGTCAGTTTTCCCCTTTTTTTATGGACATAAATCAGGAACCCCTGTCGAAGGTTCGACCGGGTTTTGTTGTTTAAATTCCATTCTGGCAAAACATTCATTTAGTCCCCCTCATCCTAACCTTCTCCCTCCAGGGGAGAAGGATTTTTTGCTTCCTCTCCCTTTAGGAGACCTTTGCATAAAAGGAAAACTTGAAAAGCAATAAGGGTTTGGTTATTCTCTTTTGGTGTAACCAACCTAATTATCAATCATATAACGTAATTTTATGACCCAGCGTCCGCGCAGAAACAGACTGAATCCTTCCATTCGTGGATTGATCCGTGAATCGCAGGTGAGTCCTGCCAATCTTGTCTGGCCAGCTTTTGTTCAGGAGGGTAATAATCTACGCAGTCCAATTGCGTCCATGCCTGGCATTTCACGGCTTTCAATAGACCAACTTGTTGCCGATTGCCAACAGGCTTTTGATTTGGGAGTTCCGGCGGTTGCCCTCTTCCCTGCTTTGGAAGATTCATTGAAGAACTCCGAAGGAAAGGAAAGCCTCAATCCAAATGGATTGTTGCAACGTGCTGTGAAGGATCTGAAGAAAACCATTCCGGGCATGCTGGTGATTACTGATGTGGCGCTGGATCCTTATTCGAGTGACGGGCACGATGGACTGGTAAAGGACGGCATAATTCTGAATGATGAAACGTTGCCTCTCCTTGCCGGGATGGCAGTGGCGCAGGCGGAAGCCGGCGCCGATGTGGTGGCTCCTTCCGATATGATGGACGGACGGGTTGAGGCCATTCGCTGGGCTCTGGATGAGGCCGGATTTCAGGATGTATTAATTTGCAGTTACTGTGCGAAATATGCATCGGCATTTTATGGTCCGTTTCGTGATGCTCTCGACTCTGCCCCTAAAGAGGGCGATAAAAAAACTTATCAAATGGACCCCGCCAATGCCCGTGAAGCATTGCGTGAAATCATGCTGGATGAAGAAGAGGGCGCGGACTGGATATTGATTAAGCCGGGCCTGCCCTATCTGGATATCATCAGGCTAACGCGAGAGAACACGGTTTTACCTGTTGCTGCTTACCATGTCAGTGGTGAGTACGCCATGCTCAAAGCCGCCGCGGAAAAAGGCTGGCTTGATTATGAAAGTTGTTTGATAGAATCGCTCCTCAGTATGCGCCGGGCAGGAGCAGACATAATCTTCACCTATGGCGCTATCGATGCCGCAAGACTTTTAACCGACGCAAACACCAAATAGCAGTTTTACTCTCAGCTAAATAACTTCTGCTGTCTTTAGCCAGGTTTAAGACTATGGCAAGCTCCAATTACTGGGTTCACAATCTGGACCCGTTCCTAATTCAATTTACAGAGAACTTTGGCATCCGTTATTACGGGTTGGCCTATGCGTTAGGTTTTCTGGCAGGGATGTGGCTGCTACATCTTTTCTGTAAGCATGGAAAAGCTGCCCTCACCCCTGAACAACAGTCCTTCACCATCACCGCCATGATGATCGGAGTTTTACTTGGAGGGCGTTTGGGTTATTCCCTGTTCTACTCCCTTGATGAAACTTTGTACAGACCTTGGACGGTATTCCAAATTTGGAAAGGGGGCATGGCCAGTCATGGCGGGTTCATCGGTGTTATTGTGGCCTGCTGGTGGACAGCGAAAAAACTGAAGATTTCTTTTCTACAATTAGGGGATATCTTGTGTCCTCTGGTCCCCCCGGGAATTTTGCTGGGACGCATCGCCAATTTCATCAACGGAGAGTTGTGGGGCAAAGTCACCAATGTTTCCTGGGCGGTGATTTTTCCTCAAAGCGCCCTGCCGGGAACGCCTTTTGATCAAATCGCACCTCGCCACCCTTCGCAACTATATGAGGCGGGTTTGGAAGGAGCTTTGCTGCTGATTTACAGCCAATGGCGATTGTGGAAAACCGATGTTCTGAATTATCCAGGAAGATTGACCGGCGAATTCTTGATGATCTATGCGGTGGTGCGTGTCTTCGGTGAGCAGTTCAGGGAACCCGATGCACCGCTAATTTTTGACCTCAGCCGAGGCAGTTTTTACAGCTTGTTCCTGCTTGCAGGTGGACTTTTCCTTGTTTTTCGATCAAGAAAAACCGCTTAATAAGTCTCTCTAGCTCGTACCCGTTTGCAACCCGTTATAATCCGCCACACCAATAGTTATAAACACGCCTCTAAATAGTTATAATTAAAAATTTGTATAGTTATAAAAGGTAAATATACCTTATATAGTATTTTTTAATAAAAATCCCTCTCACTTAACCCGGTTGACAGGCATATTACAACTAGTTATAATAATTATTACCACTAGTTGTAATATAGGATTCATAAATGGTCAAGAACCAGGCAGAGGAAATCCGCACCTATTTATTGGCAAAAATACCGGTGCACCCGAAAAATATTGTCGCCAAAGCCTCAAAGGCTTTTGCGTGCAGCCGCACGACCATCCACCGGCACCTGAATCGCCTGATTCGCGATGGAAAGATCATCAAATCCGGCACCACCCGGCAGGCGCAATATTTTTTAAAAACAGAAAAGAACAAAGAAATAACCGTCTCATTGAGAGATGGTGTCGTGGAGGAACATAAAGTCTGGCAGGAAAATTTTCTGGAGGATTTTAAGACACTGCCCAAAAATGTTCTGGAAATTTGCGAGTATGGATTTCTGGAAATGCTCAACAACGCCATTGACCACTCAGAGGGAACAGCGGTAGCAATACGTACAAAATGGATTTCCAATTCCATTGAGATAGCAATTCAAGATAATGGTGTGGGAATTTTCCGTAAAATCAAAAATGCTTTGAACCTGGAAGATGATCGGGAAAGCGCCTTGCACCTTTCAAAAGGAAAGTTCACCACCGACCGAGAAAATCATACTGGTGAGGGAATATTTTTCACCTCCCGTGCCTTTGATGACTTTTATATACTTTCGAGGGGGATGGCTTATCGAAGGGATAATATAGACGAAGATTGGTTTATAGAAAGAGCAGATGATTCCAAATTTCCCGGCACAGGTTTGATAATGGAAATTGCTTTGGATTCAGAAAGAAATATGCAGGAAGTTTATAATGAATATCAGCACGAAGGTTCTGACGGAATCGAAAAATTCGATAAAACTCATATTTTAGTGCAGTTGAGCATGTTGGGCGATGAACGCTATGTTTCTCGTTCGCAGGCCCGTCGCATTTGTCTTGGACTGGAAAAGTTCAAACACGTGCATCTGAATTTTGAAGGAATTCCTACCGTGGGTCAGGGTTTTGTCGATGAGGTGTTTCGCGTGTTTCAATCCAAGCACCCCAAAATAAAGATCACTTACACTAATGCTAATGACGATGTAACATTTATGATTGAAAGAAGCCTCCCCTCTCTTGTGGAAGGGGAATAATTGCGGACCCAAAGGCCGAGACGACCCTCCGGTTATAGGAGGAAGTATTGCTATTTGCATCCCTCGCTAGAGGGTGTAGAATTTTAATATGGGAATAAAGACCGGTTTATTAGTTCTGATGTTGTTTCTGGTTCCGCAGGCGGAGTTGAAGAAGATAAACGGCGAAGTGACTCTGGTTCGTGATGGAGATACGTTGACCGTCAAGACAAAACGGGACAAATTATATAAGGTGCGTTTAGCGGATATTGACGCTCCAGAAATAGGCCAGCCTTTTGGCAAGCCGTCTCGCAGACTTGCCTCGGATTTGGCTTTGAACAAAACGGTGCGCGTGAACTATACGTTTAAAGACAAATATGGACGTTTAATAGGAGAAGTATTTTTACCCGATGGTAAACTATTGAACGAGGAAATGCTTAAAGCCGGGCTGGCCTGGCATTACAGGGTTAAGAATCCGCATAGCAGTTTTCTTGAAAAACTGGAATACAAGGCGTGGCAAAAACAGTTGGGCCTTTGGGTTCAGGAGAAACCGATTCCACCGTGGGAGTTCCGTCGGGAAAAAAGGCTTCCATCCCCCCCTTCCAGGCCAGAAGATATGGATTATGATCTGTTTTTGTTATATGGCCTGGTGGGAAACCCCAAAACCCTGGTTTATGAATGGCCGGAATGTAAGGGCTATCCTAAAGATACCAAGGGATATCTTAGCTTTGGGAACCTTCTTGAAGCGGAAACTCTGGGATACAGGGCTTCCAAAAGATGTAAAACAGAATAATGATTACCCTGGGATAAGTTGATCGCAATCAGCAATCCATTTAAACAGATGAAAAACCATAGCATTAATTAAAATCATGCCAGCTAACGAACTTTTATTTGTTGTGGACACCGACATACCCCATCGAGACATGATGGCGGGGTGGCTTCAGGACCAGGGTTATCGGGTAAAGGTTTTTGATAATGGAGAGCTTTGCCTGAATACCTTGGATGAAAACCCCGGAGCAATTTGTTTAGACATCAACATGTCAGAAGGATTAGATATTCTCAAACGTTTAAAACTGGCTAACAGGGATATTCCTATTTTAGTGGTGACAAATAATGATGCGGTAGATTCTGCTGTGGAAGCCATGAAAATAGGAGCCTTCGATTATATGGCGAAGCCAGTGGATAAAGTTCGTCTGAAAACCAATGTAGACAGGGCCATCGAAATGCATACGATGGTCAACAAGATCCAGCGTTTGCAAGGAGAGTTGAAAAAAACTTATTCCTATAAAAACATTGTTGGACAAAGCGACGCCATGAAAAAAGTGTTTGCCCAAATAGATGAGGTTTCAGGAATCAACATCAATGTTTTCATCAATGGGGAAAGTGGTACAGGAAAAGAGTTGGTGGCAAAGGCTTTGCACTTTAACAGTGCCTACAAGACGGGAGATTTTGTTGCGATAAATTGTGGCGCTATACCTGAAGAGCTTCAGGAAGCCGAGTTTTTTGGTCATGAAAAGGGAGCTTTTACAAGCGCCGATGATTCACGTATTGGAAAACTGGAAGTCGCTAATGGGGGTACCTTGTTTCTCGATGAAGTGGGAGAAATGCCTCCTAAAATGCAGGTAAAACTTTTGCGTTTTTTACAGGATAAAAGTTTTGAGAGGGTGGGTGGCAATAAAAAAATACATGTGGATTTAAGAATTATTTCTGCGACAAACAGAGATCTGGAAGAGGCTGTCCGGCAGGGAAAATTTCGAGAAGATCTTTATTACAGATTGGTGGTTTATTCGATATCCATTCCTCCGCTTAGAGAGCGTACAGATGATATTCCTATCCTGATTAACCATTTTCTTAAAAAATATAAATCGGACATTACAAAAAAAATCACAACGGTAAGCTCCTATGCGCTGGAAGCTCTTGTTCGTTATACTTGGCCGGGAAATGTGCGCCAGCTTGAAAATGAAATATACAGAACAATGGTTTCTACTCGAACAGATACGGTTCAAATAGAAAACCTTTCACCTGAGATTCAAAAGTTTCGCGCGGGATATGTGGGTGAAGATAACCGATTCATCCCTGCCCAGGAAAACCCCGAACTTGTTTTTCCTGCTACCCCTGCCCCTATTCAACAGCCGATACCTCACTCTGTTCCCTCACCCGACTCATCAACCTTTGATGAAATAGAGAAGCGGGCTTTTATGGAAGCTCTAAGCCGGGCTAATGGAAAAGTTCCACAAGCTGCGAAGGAATTAGGAATCAGCCGGGCAACATTTTATAGAAAAATTAAAAAATATCGCTCTAATAATTAAGTAAATTTTTGTCTCATCGTCTCAAATAGTATCAAAATGATACAGTTTTATCTCATTATGAGATGATTTCTCACGAGATTTGGTTCAAGTTACCGCCCTTCGTTTTTAATAAAAACCTTTTTTATAAACACTTAGAAGTTTTCCCCCCTGTTTGTGGGGAGTTGGCATGATTTATGCTTTATATGTTTGATAGATAATATTTTAGATAGTTTATTGAGGTGAAATAATGACAGCAGCAACAATGAAATCCAAAGCGAAAATCAAATCACAAAAATCTGCCAAGACTTCGAAACGGAATGAAGAGTCTTCTGTGCCTAAAAAACGAGGTGCGGCCGGAAAAAATTCGCCTTGGAAAGCTATAGTTATATTCCTGATCTTTGCGGGTTTGGTGGCATATATGTTCTCCCCGAACGTCCCGAATTCGCAAAGATCGGGTTCTCAAAGTTCAACTGATAGTGGATTTGCTAAAACCCTGGCTAAATAACTTCCGGGTAAATAGCTATAATGCCAAATCAAGTTGAAACTTTGAAATATAAAAAAGGCGAGTCCATTATTTGTGAGGGTGAAAGAAGCGACTGCGCCTATATCATAGAATTTGGATCTGTTGAAGTTTTCAAGTCTCTTCCCAACGGTGAACAACAGTTTTTGGGTGTCCTCAATCAAGGAGATATTTTTGGAGAACTGGGGCTGATAGATGGTCTTCCCCGGTCGGCAACTGTCAAGGCACTTGATGCTTGTAGAATTCAAAAAATATCACATGAAGCTTTTAATTCCCTTGCTCAGCAAAACCCCAAAGCTTTAATGCCGATTTTAAAGATTATAGCAAGTAGATTGAGGCAAACCTTGAAGCTGGTTAACAGGCTTGAAAATAAGCGGGTAGAGCCTGAGGCAGTATCTATAGGTTCTTAGTCGCAACTTCTTTTAAAGAGCCTTTGCTCTGTCTAGTTGAAATCTGTTTAACCTTGTTAACACTATGGGCTGGTAATTCTTACTGGCCCTTCATTTTTTGTTCTATTTTATTCATTCTTTTTGAAATCGTGGCTCTGGTTTTGTTGTTCTCAATGGTATTTTGCTGCTCAATAACTCCTAATTCTCCTTGTTTCTAGGTCAATAAAAGTGGAGAAAAAATGAAAAAACTATTTTTCAAAAAAGGTGCTCAGATCATAAAAGAAGGTACCTTGAGCGATTGTGCGTATATTATTGAGTCAGGAAGCGTAAGAGTTTCCAAAACCTTGAGCTCAGGTGAAGTACAAGCTCTGGGCACTCTGCAAGAAAATGAAATCTTTGGAGAAATGGGTTTAATAGACAGCCTGCCTCGGTCTGCCAACGTGGTAGCTTTGGAAGATTGTTCATTATCGGTGATGACGCAGGAGGCTTTTCATTCACTGGCAAAGCACAATCCTGGCGCCTTGATGCCGGTTCTAAAAGTTCTTGCAAAACGTTTGAGAAAAACGTTGAATACTATTGAAGATCTTGAAGGTACTAAAAGTTTTACATGAAAACCTTTAGGTAAAGCTTAGGTATTGGTTCGAAGTCCAATTGATCAAGTTTTGGTAATTTTCAATGGATTGTGCAGGATCTGCAATGTCAAAATGCAGATCCTTTTTGTTTTGTTGTAGTATTTTATGTAATTTGAAAAGTTCTTTTCATGGCTCAGGCTTATATTGCAATTATATCCTTAAAGAATTACACTAAAGGTCTATAAGCTACCCCATGTTCATAGTGTTGTGCTACTGGGTTATTATATGCTTGGTAACAAACTCGTTGGGTTGTTGATATGAAAACAGTAAACTTCAAAAAAGGCGAAGAAATTATTCAGGAAGGAACTCTGAGTGATTGTGCCTATATTATAGATTCTGGTCGGGTTGAGGTTTCTAAGAAAAGGCCAAATGGTGAAAAGCAAATTATAGGAATACTTAAAGAAAACGATATTTTTGGAGAAATGGGGTTGATAGATGGTTTTCCTCGCTCGGCCACGGTGGTGGCTTTGGAAGATTGTGCCATTTCAATCATGACTCAGGAAGCATTTAATTCTCTGGCTCAACATAATCCTCAAGCTCTTATGCCAATACTCAAGGTTTTAGCAAAAAGGCTTCGAGCTACCTTGTCTCTTGTGGAGGAACTGCAAGAGGGCAAGGCTTCCTCACACTTGAAAGACCATATTTAACATTCCTTTTGCGTTTCAAATATATTTAAAATATCCATTTTGGTTTGAGATTATTGCGGTTTATCACTTCTTTGGTGTAAGCTGAATAACTCAATTTCACATATTGGTAATGAGGTTATGATTCCCGAACTATTATCCCCTGCTGGCAGCCCGGAAAAATTAAAATATGCTTTGGCGTATGGTGCGGACGCAGTGTATGCAGGCATCCCAAAATTTTCATTACGGGCCAGAGAGAATCCCTTCAAAAATGATTTGCTTGAAGAGGCCATTACCTATACCCACGATATGGGTAAGAAGATTTATGTTACTGCCAACATTCTTCCGCCTAACAGGAAAATTACATCCTTTAAAAAATCTTTGGCCCAACATGCTGAGTTAGGACCCGATGCATTCATCATGGCTGACCCAGGAATGATTCAGTTTGCTCTTAAGGAGTTTCCCCATATTCCAGTTCATTTGTCGGTGCAAACAAATACTATGAACTGGTCATCTGTTGAATTTTGGTACAACCTTGGGGTGAAACGGATTATTTTATCGAGAGAGCTTTCTTTAGAGGAGATTCAAGAAATTCATGAACGGGTTCCGAGTATAGAGTTGGAAGCTTTTGTACACGGGTCAATTTGTATTGCTTATTCGGGACGATGTTTGTTGTCCAATTATTTTAATCATCGTGATGCAAATCAGGGTACGTGCACAAACAGCTGCCGATGGGAATTTAACATCAACGAGGAAACAGGAAATGAAACTGAGCAATATCAACCGCTAAAGGGTCAATATGCCATTGAGGAAACTCAACGGGATGGAGAAATGATGCCAATTGATGAGGACGAACATGGTACTTATATCATGAACTCCAAAGACCTGAGGGCGGTGGAATATTTAAAACCTCTCTGTGAATCAGGTGTTATGTCATTTAAAATAGAAGGCCGATCGAAATCAATTTATTATTTGACCATGGTTACCAGGGCTTATCGAAAAGCCATCAATGATATTGCAGAAGGAAGGTCTTTTGATCCGAACTTACTAGGAGAAATTAATAAAACAGCCAATCGGGGTTTTACATCTGCTTTTCTAATTTCTCCCTCCAACAGAGATACAGAGCGGTTTGATTCTCCACAGGAAAATGATCAGCCCCAGGTTTTTGGTGGTCAGGTTGTAAATGAAAGACCAGGCTGGATGGAGGTAGATGTGAAAAACAGAATCGAGTTGGGAGATGAAGCAGAATATATCTCACCAACTGGGCAACACAAATTTTCTATAAATGCTATGGAAACCAGTGCCGGAGAAAAAAAGAATGTAGCACACGGTGGCAATGGAACAATTTGGATCGGGATTGATTGGCAGGCAGAACCCTTTGCGCTATTAAGTCTGTTGCAAAAAAGCGAAACCGCTAAAACGGTTTAGAACTAATCAATAGTTTTATTCACTCATGGTTGTTTTTGTCTGGGTGAGTTTTGGTGGTTTCCGCCCAGTACAGAGTGAGCAAAACACCTATGACCAAAGCCAGCCCTAGCCAGCCTGAAGGAGAATGAATCCCATAATCGAATATATCTTTTGCCAAAGTTCCATCAATAGCTATTGCTACCAAGACAAAGACAAGAAAAAAAAGGGATTTTTTCAAGATTGATTTCCGGCTATTAAGATCTATTGCCAATTTATGTATATTATGGCAACCAATCTACGGGTTTCATTTTTCTGTCAGGGATAAAGTTCTTTATTCCCCAAACACTCTGGCTTTATAATAAGTTTCTTTAGTTATAAAATTCTAACAAGAAATCTTGTTGGTGCAATCGATTATTTTTTCATTAAACAATTAAATTGGATTTTTATTTTATGTCTGTTCCGCTGATGCAAGCGTTGAAAATAGGAACTTATATCTTCCGGCAAAAACTGAAGGGAAACAAACGCTATCCTCTTGTGATGATGTTAGAGCCTTTATTTCGTTGTAATTTAGAATGTATTGGTTGTGGAAAAATTCAAAAGCCCAATGAAATTTTGAAACAGAATATGACCCCAGAGCAGTGTTTTAAGGCTGCCAAAGAGTGTGGTGCGCCAGTTGTCTCTATTGCGGGTGGGGAACCATTGATGCATCCGCAAATCGTGGAAATCGTCAAAGGCCTCGTTGCGATGAAACGTTTTATTTATTTATGTACCAACGCAATTCTTCTAAAGGATTATTTGGATCAGTTACCGGTATCACCTTATTTAACACTTTCTATCCACCTTGATGGTATGGAAGAGGAGCATGACCGCATTGTTGACCAGAAAGGAACTTTCAAGCTGGCTATTGAGGCGGTCCAAGAAGCAAAGAAAAAAGGATTTCGGGTTACCAGCGCAACCACTTTTTTTGATGACACAAGTGTGGAAATGGCAGAGCAGTTCCTTGATTATTTAGTTCCTCTAGGGATAGATGGTGTGACTATGGCATCTGCTTTTCAATATCCTGATGCACCCGATCAGGATCACTTTTTTGCCCGTCGACGCACTTTTGAATTTTTTGACAAATTGTTGGAGAAAAATAAAAAAGGGCGGTGGGACTTGAACCATTCTCCATTATATTTACAATTTTTGCGTGGAAAAAAAGATTATTCCTGTACCCCTTGGGGTAACCCGAACTATTCTGTATTGGGTTGGCAGAAGCCCTGCTATCTTTTGGACGATGGTTATGCAGAGTCCTTCAAAGAATTGATGGAAACCACAGAGTGGGAAAACTATGGGCATCAGAATAATCGAAAATGTGCAGATTGCACGGCCCATTGTGGCTATGAAGCCACCGCCGTTGCAGATGCAACATCCAGCTTAAAAGGAATGGTAGATTCTGCCAAAATAGTTTTTCAATAGCTACTGAGGTTGGGACCAAACCTCTTGTTGTCAGAGAAAGATTTATATTGTTCCAGCAATACTTTCCTTACCACTCTCGTTAGAGAGTGGTTTTTTCATCTGTATGGGCTTCTTCCAATTGTTCCGGAGTGAGCCCTTCAGCCATTTTCAGGTTGGCTCCTTCGAGTCGTGCGTCTTTAATATCAGCCTGAAGGAAATCAACACGGACGAGATTGGCATTTTTTAGATCAGCATTTTTTAGATTGGCCCAGCGTAGATTAGCCCCACGTAAATTAGCTCCCTGCAATTTAGAGTTCTCAAGGTTGGCATTTTTTAGATAAGCTCCGTACAGATTGATCTCCTCAAGGTTTGCGTTGCTAAGATCAGCACCCACCAGCACAGCTCCTTTTAAATAAAAACCTTTCAGATTAGCAGGTTTACCTTCGCGGCCATTAGTTTTCAGCCATATCTTGTGGTCAGACAGGACAGTTTTTAATTCCGAAGCCGAGAGAGTGTTTTCTTTTGAGGTTTTGGGGTCAAAATTATTCATCCCGGTATTGTACATCCGGAGAAATTAGGACTGCAAGTATTCCTGCCTGGAAGTGAAGGTGCGAGAGGAACATCCCCCAAATGATTTTCATCAATTACTTATGAGGAAAACGTTTTATCATAAAGTTCCTTAAATTTTAAATTACCCGGGTCGGCCTGAATTGCTTTTTCCAGGTTATGTTTGGCTGATTCTTTATTATTGGTTTTAAGGTGGGTGTTTGCAAGCTGGTAATAGGCCTCTGAATAAGCAGGGTTAATGTTTAATGATTTTTGAAAAGAGTCAATAGCTTTTTGAAACTTTCCGTTAGTCTGATAAAGGATTCCCAGATTGAAATGAGTGAGCATTCCATTAGTATCAACTTCCAGGGACCGTAACAGCGTTTTTTCTGCTTTTTCCAAGTCTCCTTTGAGGCGATAACTGTCTCCCAAATTGTTCAGATAGGTAGAGTTTGTGGGTTCATAGCTAATGGCTTTTTGATAGTATTCAATGGCTTTCGGAAGATCGTTTTTTGTTTTGTAAATATTTCCGATATTGTTCAATGCTTTGGAATCATTGTCGTCAGGATTGATATTGACAGCGTGTTCCCAGCTTTTCAAAGCTTCATTTTTGTTTCCTGATGTGTAATGAACCATGCCAAGATTGATATGGGCTTGTACGTCTTTTGGGTCTAGTTGAATAGTTTTTTGAAAGCTTTTTTTTGCCTCTTCATATTTTTTCATTCCAAAAAGGAGTATGCCTTTTTTTCTATATACTTTTGGATCTTCGGGATTAAACTTAATGGCCAGATCAAACTCCTCCAGAGCATTCTTGAACAAGTTCAACTGGGCCATCTCCAATGCTAACTTGTAATGTGATTGGGATTGCTTTGTATCAATTTTTATATCTTGAGAGGAACAGGCAAAAAACAAAGAAGAAATTACAACGAGGAAAAGTGATCGTCTCATAGTCCAGATCCTTTGAACAATAAGGTGAAAAAAAGGGGCCAGCCATTGTGGCTGGCCCCTGAGATGAAAACGTGATTCTAACAACCGGTCTAGTTGATACCTCGACCAGCCGGGACAAAACCATCAGCCCTTCCACCTTGAGCAGCAAACCCGGTTCCAGTTGTAAGGTCGCCACCTACGGTAGAATCCTGCATGTCGCCAATGAATTCCATGGCAAAACCGGTACCGCCAGACTCTACGAAAACGACACCCCAAATATTTAATTGGGCGAGGTTTTCATATTTATTCACTCCTCCCACACTTGTTGCAGTTGTAGGAGCCTCACTCACAGTCGTTACCCGGATGGAACCAAACTGAGCGGAGTCAACAGTCGGAATCAGATGGGTACGGCTGTCTGTGAATGAAGAGTTTGAGCTGTTAATAGTGCTATGGCTCTGGTTCACTACGAAAATCCGGTGTGTTTCACCAGCGTCTACCGTGAATACCTGAGCCCGTCCCGAGGCATTATTAACTGTGGTTGTCATGCCAATAACTTCAACCACAACCCCAATTTGAGTTAAGGCTGAATCCAGAGAAGGATGGCTGATTCCCATGAAAGTGTAACTATCATTGGGAACAGCTTGCGCATAAGGCGAGATGGCCAAACGGGTACTCTCCCGAGTATCATCCGCCTGGGTTTGCCCTGAGGCTGTTTGGGCAATCGACAGCAACCCAAAGAGCGCAAACAGGATTAATCGTTTTATATTCTTCATGGATCTATCTCCTTAGTGAATTTTTCCAGTTCAAAAGTTGAATTTAGAACATTAAAGCTACGGTGCCGCAGGACCCACGACTTGTGCGTTATCAACAAGCTGTGATGTTGCTTGTGAATCAGACATGTCGCCAATAAATTCCATGGCAAATCCCGTAGTATTTTGTTCTATAACTACCGAACCCCAGAAGGACAGCATCGTAGTATCACGATATCCATCACCAGCCCCAAGGGGATCAGAACCCGTCAAAGTATTTGGGTCAGTAGCTATAGGATCAATACGAACATGTCCATGAGTAAAATTGGTGGTTCCACTAATGAACTGTGCTGTCGGAATACTGGTCGGATTCACCGTTGCGTGGTTTGTGCTGACGAGAAATACCCTGGTCGTTGATCCTGAAGTGACGGTGAAGCTCACTGCTGAACCAAAAGTACTATTGTCGTTTGTGAGGGCATTAACGGTTAAACCAATCTGAGATGCCATACCGGAAAGTGAGGTGTGACTCACAGCAATAAAGGTATAAGATCCTGAATCGGATTGCCAGTAAGGAGATACAATTCTACTTCTATTCTCTATCGCAAAAGCGTTTCCTGCCACTAGGGCCAGAAAGGCTAAAATCGCGATTAATTTCGAAAATCGCTTTGTCAGCTTAGTTTTCATTATACTTCTCTCCTATTGTATATATGCTTCAATTGAAAGTGATATCTATTTTAGGAACATCTAAAAACAAGTTTTTCCAGGCGCCTCCTTTCAAATTTTTGGTTAACAGGCTTATTTGTATTGAGCTTAACCACTCTATATTCAAAGGACCACGCAATAAACACGTCCCCTTAGATACTAAATAGTATATATAATTCAATAATATAATTCTACCAATTTGACCAATATCCATTAAGCCCCATCTTACATATAACCTTAAAATAATATATAAAAAAACAAATAACTATATTATTTATAATAACTTATGCCAATTTTGGGCAATGACTATGGTTTTATTGGACAATTCTAATCATAACCTCTATCGGTCCAATAAGTGCTTTTCTTTAAAAAATTTTTAATATTTTTTGTTTTTCATGGCCTTGACCTTTGATTCTTTGTCACTTACCCAGTTGAGAAAATTTTGGCTATTTGGTACAATCGGTTTCCAGTGTACTTAGGTAACAATATAAAAGTTATAAACTTATGAGCTTTTTACCGGTTAAGACTCTATTGTCTGAAAAAAGGTGTGAGGCTGTAATTTTATTGCTTATATTGGCTTTTTTTACTTCTTGCGCTACATCTGAACTGAAACCAGATGATAATAAGACGTTAGCCCAAAAAAAATTCAAGGAGGCACTGCAGGCAGGTTCATTAAACCAAAAAGATAAATTAGTGGCTTTGCTTAAAGAGGCCCAGGAGCTAAACCCTGAGGAACCAAACTACTATTTTTTCTTGGGAGAGGCTTATTTTAGCCAGGGAGATCTGAAGCAAGCAGAACAGGAGTATTTAAAAAGTATTAAATTATTCAATGATTTGAAAGACTCTTATCGGCAACTGGGTTTGGTTTACATGCAACAGGGGCAATGGGACAAAGGGATACAATACTTTCGGGAGTATTTGGCCAGGCCTAGTACCCTGCAACCCCAGCAAATTTATAATTGGATTGCACTGTGTTTCTACAATCTAGGGAAAAAGAACGAGGCAGAACTCGAATGGAAAAAGGCTCTTGAAATAAAAGATAATGCGGGAATCAGGCTTAATCTGGCTTTGGCTTATATAAATCAGGAGCGATTTGATCAAGCAAAGGACTTCTTGTTAAGGGCTTTGTCTTTGAAACCTCGTTTTTCGCAGGCCCATTTTGAATTAGCACAATTGTACTTAAAAGAAAAAAATAAGGATCTGGCAGTAGATCATTTTCAAAAAGTGATTCTTTATTCTCCCAGAGGAAGCCTGGCCAAAAAATCTAAAGAATATATTGAACTGGTTCGTCCGGAATAAAAAGCGATGGTTGAAGATTTTGGTTCCTATTTAAAACATGAACGCGAATTAAGAGGAGTTCCTCTGGAAGAAATTTCCGGAGCCACTAAAATTCATATTCGTTTTCTTAAAGCTCTGGAAGAAAACTCATTTGATGAACTCCCTGGAGAAGTCTTTATAAAAGGATATATTCGATCCTATGCCAACACCATAGGTTCTGATGTAGAGGAAATGCTGAATATCTACAAAGAGTCTGTGGAATTGAAAAACCAGGAAAATCTTCCCGCCCCAGAATCCTCCTTTAAAGGGGATCCCAAAAACTTTTTATTGTTTGGTTTGGTAACTCTTGCGTTTGTTGGTCTTTTATTTGGAATTGGGTCCCTGATGACAAAAGGAGATGACTCGGAGAAGACAAAACTTTTTTCTGATCAAAAGCAGATCGAGGAAGTCAAACCGGAACCCCCTGTTAGTTTCGACATACCCCAAAAAATCATTAAGGAAGAAACATTGGATGCTGGCGGTGGAAGTTCTACCGAGACCAATACTATTGAAAAAACTGACAGTTTGCCCGATCAACAGGCTCCGCAAGAAGTATTGCCTCAACCAGGGTTGACAGAGCAGAGTGAGAACAAAGTAAATGATTCGCAGTCTGATCTTGTACTTCAAGACTCTGGGGAGATGGAGAAACCTTTGAAACTTATAATTTCTACTAAGGAAAATTCGTGGTTTAATATGACCATAGACGATTTTCGTGAAGAGGATTTTATTCTTCCCGCAGGAACTGCAAAGACCTTTTGGGCGAATGATGTCTTTCGGTTGACCGTGGGTAATAAGTCAGGAGTGGATTTATCATTAAACGGTAAGGATATAGCTTTGCCGGAAAGTAATGACAAGGTTGTTAAAGACTTTATTATTAACTCTGAACTGGTAAATTAAACTGTGGCTAAAATTGATGCTTTCTTCAAGCTGATGAATGAGCAGGGCGCTTCAGATCTGCACCTTGTTGCAGGTTCGCAACCCATACTCAGGGTTCATGGCGACATGGAGCGAGTCAAATACAAAGCGCTGGATAATGATGAACTTAAAGCAATGTTGTATGAAATTGCCCCTGAAAACAAGATCAAAGATTTTGAAGAAACTGGGGATGTGGACTTTGCTTATGAGATTCCCAACTTGGCCCGATATCGGGCAAATTATTTCCAGCAGAAATGGGGTGTGGGAGCAGTATTCAGAGAAATTCCAAGTGAGATCCTGACTGCTGAGCAACTTGGGCTCCCTAAAGTAATCACAAAACTTTCCATGTTGCATAAAGGAATGGTTCTGGTTACCGGGCCGACTGGAAGTGGCAAGTCTACAACACTTGCGGCTATGATGGACTACGTCAACAAAAACAAAAAAAGCCATATCATTACTGTTGAAGACCCGGTTGAGTTTGTTCATAAAAGCCAAAGCTGTATTGTGAACCATCGGGAAGTGGGGGTACACACAAAGGGTTTCAAATCCGCATTACGGGGAGCTTTGAGGGAAGACCCGGATATCATCCTCGTTGGTGAAATGCGTGATTTGGAAACTATTGAACTGGCTTTGGAAGCCGCATCCACGGGTCATCTGGTATTTGGAACACTTCATACCCAGAGTGCAGCAAAAACTATTGACCGGGTCATTGATGTTTTTCCTGCACACCAGCAATCTCAGATTCGCACTACCCTTTCAGAATCTTTGAAAGGGGTAGTGGCCCAAAATTTGTTCAAGCGTATCGATAAAAAAGGCAGGATGGCTGTTTTGGAAATCTTGGTTGTAACTCCAGCAGTTTCCAACCTGATTCGAGAAGGTAAGACCTTTCAAATTCCTTCAGCAATTCAAACGGGCAAAAAATATGGCATGCAGTCTTTGGATGATGCGATACTCACCGCTTTGGAAGACAAAAAAGTTAGCCCTGAAGATGCGTATGACAAAGCAATAGTTAAAGAACGGTTTGTTCAGTACTTAAGCACACCACCAGAATTTTTATGAGTGAACTATGAGAAAAGCCGAAGTTGATCATATTTTAACTACCATGCTGGAAGCATTCGGAAATATTTCCGATTTAAATATAACCGTGGGAAAAGCTTGCCAGGTAGAATCGTCTGGCCAATTAACAGCTGTTCCTATCGTTCCTCCTATTGAGAAACTCACACCTTTCCAGGCAGAAGTATTTGCTTTGAACCTGATCAATTCTGACAGAAGGTTGACAGAAATATTAATTCGGGAAGGTTCTTGCGATTGTTCCTATTTTCTTGTGGGCAAAGCCCGGTTTAGGGTGAATATCTTTTCTCAACGCGGAAATTATTCGATTGTATTAAGAAAACTGGAAACACGAATCCCATCAATAGAGGACTTAAAACTTCCGCCCCAGTTTGCTAAAGCTGCGGAAGAAAAAAACGGACTGATCCTTGTTACAGGTGCAACCGGAAGTGGAAAATCAACCACACTTGCGGCGCTGTTGAATAAGATGAACGAGGAAAAATCCATGCATATTATTACTCTTGAAGACCCTGTTGAATTTGTTCACCCACATAAAAAGGCCACCTTTAACCAAAGAGAATTGGGGGGAGATTATGATGCTTTCTCAAGTGGACTTCGGGCTGCTCTTCGTCAGGCGCCCAAAGTTATTCTGGTTGGTGAAATGCGTGACCGGGAAACGGTTGAAATAGGTCTTAGTGCAGCTGAAACGGGTCACCTGGTAATGAGTACTTTGCATACGGTTGATGCCGGGCAAACCATTAACCGTATTGTGGGTATGTTCTCCCAGGAAGAGGAACAACAAATACGTATTCGTCTTGCTGATACAATTCGTTGGATCATTTGTCAACGATTGCTTCCCAAAGTTGGCGGAGGACGAGTGGCTCTGCTTGAGATTATGTCTTCCAATATGCGGGTAAAAGACACGATCATTAATGGCGAATCAGAAGGAAAAACATATTACGAAATCATCACTAATGGTGATGCATACGGGATGTGGACTTTCGATCAGCATATAATGAAATTGTATCAGGATGGTCTCATCACTGAAGAAACCGCTCTGGCATATGCTTCACGCAAAGCTGTGGTGGGTAGAGGAATTGATACCATCAAGTCGTCGAAAGGTGAAAAAACCACAGATATCGAAGAACTTGGTATGGATGACGAGTATGGGGCAAACATTAAAAAATAGGAAAGGATGAACCAAGATGCAAGTAGTGTGTGATTCTTGTCAAAAGTCCATGAATATTCCTGATGAAAAACTGCCGAAGGACCAGGCTTTTTCAATCACTTGTCCGGGCTGTAAAAACAAAATCAAAGTTGACCAGCACCTTAAAGCCGAGCAGCCATCATCTCCTTCTGTGTCTGAACCTGAAGAGGCCATAGATACACAAAGCATGGTTGTTGAGCATGAAGAATTTGAAGATGATGATGAACTGGTCATATATGACGAAAATGACCAACTGGCACTGGTGTTGGATGCAAAAAACCAATCTGCGTGGACCGAAGCACTGGAAAGCAGAGAGTTTAAAATTCAATACGCTCAATCACCTGAGCATGCCGTGCATAAAATGAAATTTACCCATTTCCACTTTATTGCACTGCACGAAAACTATGGAAACAAAGCCTTGGAAAGCAATCCGGTATATCAAACCTTGATTGAAATGCCTATGGTTACGCGCAGAAACATTTTTCTCGCATTAATAGGGAAGAACTTTAAGAGTTTAAGTAATATGCAAGCCTTTCAGAAAAGCGCCAATGTTGTTATCAATGAAAAAGATCTGGATAAACTGGGAGATATATTAAAGAAATCGATTTCTGAAAATGAAATGTTTTACAAAGTGTTCAAAGAAACTCTTCACGCTATGGGGAAAGCATGAGTCTACAAGATACACCCATTCACCAACATTACTCTGATGGCGATATCATAGTTACAGAAGGAATTATGAGCAACAATGCCTATGTGATTCTAAAAGGCCAGGTTCGCGTTACACAAAAAGTCGATAAAAAAATTGTGACCATTGGAACTCTCAAAGAAGGGGAAGTTTTTGGAGAAATGGGCTTGATTGCGGAAACAGTGCGGAGTGCCAATATTTCAGCTGTGGGAGATGTGACAGTTGGTGTCATAGGAAAGGAATTTTTTGACAAAGCAATGGACGCACTATCGGATGATATGAAGCCTGTCATTTTGGCATTGGTGAAACGTCTGAGAAATACAACTCATCTATTAACCCGCATTGGACTTGAGCTTGAAAACACAAAGAATAAAATTAATGCGTATACCTTGAAACAACAAGAATAGTCCAAAAAACATATGCCCACTTATACCTACAAATCGCGTGTCCGGGGAAAAATGAAATCCGGAGAAGTGGAAGCGGAAGACGAAAAGGCTGCGATCTCTAAGCTGAAACAGCAGAATATTCGTGTTGAATCCGTTAAGAAAAAAAGCGAGGGGAGTGCTTTATTTGGGCCTAAGGTTCATAAAATAACCACCCGTGATGTGGTTATTTTTACTCGGCAATTTTCTACCATGGTCGACGCTGGGTTGCCCTTGGTTCAATGCCTGGAAATACTTGGAAAACAGGCTGAAAATCCAACTTTTGGCGAAAAGATTCTGTTGGTCAAAGGAAATATTGAAATTGGAAACAACCTGTCTGAATCTCTGAAAAAGTTTCCTGAAATTTGGGACTCGTTGTATTGCAATCTGGTCGAAGCGGGTGAGGTAGGTGGTATTCTGGATGTTATCCTCCGCAGGTTGGCAGAATATATTGAAAAAGCAGAAGCGCTGAGGAAAAAGGTAAAATCTGCAATGGTGTATCCTGGAGCCATAGTCACAGTGGCTTTTGTTGTTGTGGCATTTTTAATGATATTTGTAATTCCTGCGTTTGCCACCATGTTTGAAGGAGGAGGAAAGGAACTTCCAGGACCGACTCAAATTGTTATGAACGTCAGTAGTTTTTTCCGAAACCAGTGGTGGGTCATGTTAGGAGGAGCGGTAACTTTTTTCTTCGTTTTCAAAAAGGTCTATGCAACTGAGCGAGGAAATATTGAAATAGACAGGCTTGCTTTAAAACTTCCTGTTTTTGGAATGTTAATTCGTAAGGTTTCGGTGGCAAAATTTACCCGTACCCTTGGAACGCTGATTTCTAGTGGAGTGCCTTTGATAGAAGGCCTGGATATTTGTGCACGTACTTCTGGAAACAAAATTGTAGAAATAGCCGTGTTTAAAACTATTGAGGCTATCAAGGAAGGTGAAACCATTGCAGCTCCTCTTTCCCGTGAAGATGTTTTTCCACCGATGGTTATTCAGATGATCGATGTTGGAGAGGCCTCTGGATCGCTGGACAAAATGTTGGCCAAAATTGCAGACTTTTATGATGAAGAAGTTGATGCGGCAGTTGAAGGCTTGACGGCCATGCTTGAACCCATGCTCATGGTTTTTCTGGGAATCATTGTCGGGTTCATTGTTGTTGCCATGTACCTACCTATATTCAAGATGGGAGAAGCTATTTAGAAGAAGGACAATTTTAGCGGAACCAACCGCACTATGGCACGTGAAATCCACAATCAGGATCAGGAGCTAGAACAAAGAGTCAGAAGAATAATGCTCTTAAGAATTTTCTTTTTGACTGGGTTTTTGGGTCTGCTACTTGTCTTTCAAGAACAGTTGGGAATCACCGCGCCAATAAAACCCCTATGCACGGTAATCGGGGTGGGTTTTTTCATGTCCCTGGTTTATGCGGTGCTTTTTAAATATCTGACCCTGACTGAGACTGCATCGATTCAGGTTGTAGGAGATTTGCTTCTCGTAGGTGGCATTCTCTTCACTACAGGGGGTATTGATAGCCCCATATCCTTCCTTTTTTTATTCGTAATTATTGCTTCCAGTGTCATGTTGCCCAGAGCCGCGGCTTATTTGGCTGCGTCAGGGGCTATTATCATTTATGGTGTGCTGGTTGACCTGGAGTATTTTGGCATTATTACACCAGTTTATTTGTTTCCAGAATCTAAGGTATCTTTTGCAAGTGGTTATGTTTTTTATGTAATTTTTTTGAATATTGTTTCTTATTACACTGTGGCCTATCTCAGCAGCTTTCTTTCGCACAGGCTGCGAATTGTTAAAGAAGAACTGGCTCGCGCAAGTATAAACCTGGAAGAACAGAGGGCTTTTAACCGAAATATTGTACAGAATATGGGAAATGGGTTGATCACCATCAACTCTGAAGGAAAGATCACATCGAGCAACCCTGCCGCAAGAGCTCTTACGGGTTATTCCGTTGAAGAAAGCTTGGGAAATCCAATAGAACAATTGATACCTTTGACTGAGTTGAAAAACTTGTTCTATGGAAATAAAGAACCAGATTTTCCAAAACAAATTGAAGGAGAATGCCAAAGAAAAGATGGAAGAATTATTTTCATTCGTATAAAAATCAGCCACCTTTCTGACCTTAACGATTCAGCAGGATACATTCTGGTATTTGAAGATCTCACAGAAGTAAAAGAAATGCAGAAAAAAGTTTTGAGGACAGAGCAGCTGGCCGCTGTAGGAAGGTTTTCAGCAGGGCTTGCCCATGAAATCAGAAACCCGTTGACTTCATTGAGTGGTTCTATTCAGGTTCTGTCCAGGGGTCTTAAACTAGAAGACTCTTATAAAAGGCTCATGGAAATAGTTATGAAGGAAACAGATCGTTTAAATGGAATTCTTTCAGATTTCCTTAATTATTCTCAACCAAAAAAAAATAATAATACTATTATAGATTTGACCCAACTTATTCAGGATGTCATCACACTGTTAAAAAACAAAGAGAACTTGGGTTCTAAAAAAAAGATTGTTTTCAATAGAACATCTGATCATTTGACTTTAAATGGAGATGAGGAACAAATTAAACAGGTTGTATGGAATTTGTGTATCAATGCTTTGGAGGCAATGTCGCAGGGAACCCTGACCTTATCTTTAAAAGAAGTTGATTCTTATAAAAGCGGTGAGTTTAAAACCAATCAGCCAGGAATGGTTCTTGAGGTTCAAGATGAAGGTTGTGGAATAGCTTATGACCAGCTCAATAATATTTATGACCCCTTTTATTCCAGCAAGAAAGATGGTGTTGGGTTGGGGTTGGCAACCGTTTATCAAATTGTTAGTCGAAATGGAGGGACTATGAATGTCCAAAGTACTCTTGGCAGGGGAACTTTGTTTACTGTATTTTTGCCAGACCAGGAAATTATAAAACCGGTTTCTTTGTAATAGGTTTTATTTAAAAATATTTTTAAAAGGATTTCAATAATGTCAGGAGAAGGACCAATAAAAATAACCGATACTTCGGAAATAGCTGTTTGTACCTGTATGCAGTCCAACCATTGGCCGTTTTGTGATGCCACGCACCATACAACAGGAGGCGAGCCAGAAATAGTTCAACTGGATAAAAACAAAACCTATTACTTGTGCGGTTGCTTCAGAACTAAAAACAGGCCGTTTTGTGATGGGTCCCATGAAAAAATTAAACCAGCGTGAAGAACTGGATTCGACTGGCAATAACTGTTAACAAAAAAGTTGGCTTGATTTAAGAATTTTTACAGTATAGCTAACGCGTGACACCTTTCCATTTTTCCTATTATCCAAAGAATGAATAACGATATATTTTTTAAAACCCTGAAAGGGTTGGTAATAATTTTTTTATTATCAGGGTGTGCAACAAATTTTGAAAAAAACTCTCCCATGGTTTTCATCCCTGAAGGTTCCTTTACTATGGGGTTTGCTATAGAGAATGAAAATGAATGGGGGGACATGGATGAAGACCCTGTTCATGAAGTTACGCTCAGCGATTATTGGATCGATAAGTTTGAGGTTACCAGTGCCGACTTCGCAGAATTTCTAAACTCTCATCAAGATTCAGCAGGTCAATTTATAGAAATTACCCCAAACGTAACGGTTGAATATGTACAAGGAAAATATCAACCTCGTCCCGGTATGGAGAAACTTCCAGCCAACCGTGTATCTTGGTTTGGTGCCGATGCTTATTGCAGGTGGAAAGGTAAACGACTGCCTACTGAAGCGGAATGGGAAAAGGCTGCAAGGGGAAGAGACCAGAGAATTTTTCCCTGGGGAAACGAATATCCTGACAATACGCGTGTTACTTTCCGACGTAAATTCTCAGAGCTTGGTTTTAAAGTGATGGAACCGGTAGATAGCATGAGCCAGGGCGCTTCTCCTTATGGAATTCATCACATGGCTGGCAATGTCTGGGAATGGGTATCAGACTGGTTTGATAGCGGAGCCTATGAAGATCAGGAGTCCATCAACCCTCAAGGCCCCGAAACGGGAGTCAGCAAGGTCTTACGGGGAGGGAACTGGTATTACAAAGCCTATTATATGAGAACCACATACCGGTTTAATGAACGCCCTGAAAAATTTAATATCTGGCAGGGGTTCCGCTGCGCCCGCCACTAGGCGTGGAGCCAACTAGCAATTACTTTTTCTCGTGAACTGGTAGTTCGCTCGGCTTAAAATTGTGGTTACTGTTATCAACTTCTTGTGTTAGCGGTTTTTTCTTTTCAGAGCTTTTTTCAATACCCAGGGGATATTCAGTTTTTTTGTACAATGTTTGACAATAGCTTCAGTCAATGGTTCAAGGGTACAGTTATCTGTCAATATGCCAGCCTCGCTACAATTGAAAACTTTTAATGAATTGTCCCGTTTCCAGGTTGTGAAAGCCCAATTAAACCATTGCTTGGATACTGACATGGACTTCAATGTTCGTAAACTTTTTCCATTAATGTCTGTTTCCAAAACTAAATTGTCCTTTTGTTTTTCCATCATTAGTTTCAAGCCCTGTCCTGAAGCATCGCTGCCATGGCTGTGGGAGTTTTTTTTGGGATAAGAAAGATCCTGACCAACAAATATAATTGGAGCACCTCCCGCCTGAAAAGCCAGATCATAAGTTACCGACAACACCGTTCCTCCAGGAGTTAATATACCGATGTGGGGAACGGCTTTTTGAATTTCAACCAATGTAGGAATATCAGGAGCAAACTTGTTGAAAAACAGAACATCGCTTTCCCAGAGCTCAAGTATATGAGGGTGTACGATAGAAGGGACTACAAGGGTAATTCCCTTATGAGGAACATTCATGAGAAACCGGGAAATTTCTTCCTGTGGATCCAGGCAGACTACAATGTCGGGGGTGATGCCATGACTCATCAATGGTTTTAAAGCTGCGTCACAAGAAATAATTACAGCTTTATTTTGAGCGCGGTGAAGAAATCGGATATTTTTGTCCAGCGATGGTCCAGCCCCTACCACGATACAGGGTAAATCGCGGAATTTGTTTTTTAAAGCAATGACACCGGGGTTCTTTAGTATGGCGCTTCGATTGGTCTGAAAATTTTGTTGCCAAACCTGATTAAAGCGTAGAAAGGTGGCGGATTTTACTTCGCGGATTTGTTCATCACGACTCATATGTTTAATGTAGCAAAGCCGGGGTTCTACAGGCAAGTTATCGTTGCAATAAAAAAGGCCCGGGCTAAAAGCCCAGGCCTTGAGAAGATCAAACCTGTTACTGATTTACCTTACCAGATTCACGGCTTCCGTCAGTAAATCGTCGGTCGTGGTAATGATTCTGGCGCTGGCTTGAAAAGCCTGCTGGGTTTGTATCATTGTGACAAACTGTTCTGCCAGATCAACGTTGGATAGTTCCAGAGACTGGCCTACTATTGCTCCAAAACCACCGGTTCTGGCAAACCCCAAAATTGGCTGTCCTGATTCAGCTGATTCTGCAAACAGGTTCTGACCTTGCCGGGTTAACCCGGAGGGAGCAAGAAAGTCTGCCATGGATACCTGGAACAGACTGTCAGTTTGCCCGTTATTGAATAAGCCCGAGATAATACCTGTGTCTCCCACTGTTAGTCCAACCAGGGTTCCTGTTGTGAACCCGTCCTGAACCAGCGAGTTGTTATTGGATTCAGCCGCAAACCCTGTCAATTTACCATTTGTAGCACCGGAGGAGTCTACAAGATCCCATGTCAATGTTTGCGTTGCAGCGGGTGATGCGGCCGCAGAATAATCAATGACAATAGTTTGATCAGTCGTCGGTGAACTCAATTGTCCCGAGGTGTTAAAGGTAACGGTTCCTGATGCACCTGATGTTACGGTACCTTCCGAAGTGGATATGCTATAGGTCCAGGAGTTAGCATTAGCAACCTTAGAGAAAGTTATACTGGCGATAACCTGGGTTCCCACTGAGTTGTAAATGGTTACCGGTGATGTGAATGTCGTTGTCGAGCTGGAAGAAGCATCAAGGTTTGCCCCCAGCGTAAACGTGGTGCTGGCTTGAGGGGAAGACTGTACTCCAGCGAGATCAATATTTGTAGTGGTAGTGGAGACAGTACCATTGGTGATCTGTGAACCCTGTAAAATTTCACCAGTGATAGCTTGAACCAAACCGTCATCGTTTAATCTAAATTGACCTGCACGAGTGTAAAAATTACCGGTACCATTGTTGACAACAAAGAAACCTGATCCATCAATTGCCATATCAAGGGCGTTGGAGGAAGCCTCAAAAGAACCTTGACTGAATTCTTGAATGGTTCCCTGCAATTGTGACCCGCGACCCAGTTGGCTGGTTGTTGATCCGTTAGTGAGAATCGTGCTGAAAATGTCGCTAAATACGGCTTTACTGCCTTTAAAACCTACCGTATTAACATTGGAAATATTATCACCAATGACTCCCATGGCTTCTGAATTTCCGGAAAGCCCTGTAACACCGGTGAATAATGAACTGATTAAAGACATGGTTGATCTCCTCTTTTCATAACTGCTTAATTAAAGGCTTACTTTTGAAATTTCACTTACAGCCAGTTTTTGTCCGTTAACAATTGCGAAAGCTTGTCCATTTTCAAAGATGACATCCGTCACCAACCCGGCGGCGAATGTTTCTGCTGGCACAAAATTACCCGCAGTATCAGAAGCGGTGACTTTAAAGGAATACTTTCCGGCTGGA
>CAYFNV010000037.1:0-25323 GCA_964344595.1 uncultured Nitrospina sp.
ATAAAATAACGAATTATAACTTATACAAAAACCTATACTTATGCAAAGGTCTCCTCTTCACATGGAGGTCTCTATGTACCCTCCACTGAAGAAACTCCCCCCAATCCCTACCTTTCTCAAGTGAAGGAGAGAGATGTTTCCACTCCTTCCGGGAAAAAACTCACTTTAATGAATCCTGCTTATGCCCTTCGTCAGTTAATGAAGGAGCATGGTAATTTGTACGGCCCAAAAAGCCGTATCACCAGTTTGAAGCCTTTAAATCCGATCAATGCTCCTAACGAATGGGAGAAAAAGGCATTACTGAGTTTTGAAAACGGTGAGAGTGAGTTTTTGGAGTTCAGGGAGCAGAATGGTACCACCCATCTTCGTTTCATGGGCCCGTTTGTCACGAGAAAACCATGCTTAAAATGTCACGGTCACCAAGGATACAAAGAAGGAGATATCAGAGGTGGAGTCGGGATATCTATAGATATGAGACCCTATTTTCAAATTCGCGATCAACATAACCGAAATCATACCGTGACACATTTTTTAATTTGGGCTATAGGTGTGGTTGGAATTTTCTACTCCAAGCGAAAAGGAACGAATTACATTCAGGAACGCTATCAAACAAAACAGAAACTAAAGGAAACAGAGTTGAAATATCAGGATCTTTATGAGAATGCTCCTGATATGTTTGTCTCAGTGAAAGCCTCAACTGGAAAAATTGTAAGGTGCAACAAAACGTTGTTAACAAACCTTGGTTATTCAGAAAATGAAGTTCTAGGGAAAAATATTTTTTATGTCTACCATCCTGACTGCCACTCAGAGGTTGAGAAGGCATCTCATTCTTTTGTAGAGACCGGAGTGGTTAAGGACGCGGAACTCCAACTTAAAAGGAAAGATGGAAGCAAGATCGATGTTAGTTTGAATGTGTCTTCTACCAGGGATGAAAAGGGGGAAATCCTTTATAGCCGTTCCATATGGAGGGACATTACTGAACGCAAGAAAGCCGAAAAAGAACTTCAGAACGCATATAAGCAACTGCTGGAAGCGCAGAAACTTGCTGCAATAGGAGAGTTGTCAGCTGGAGTAAGCCATGAGGTGTTAAATCCGGTTAATACGATTTCTGTACATAATCAGATGCTGAAAAGAAGAAACAAAGAGAATATTGATATCCAAAATTTCTCTTCCAAGGTTGATATCGAAATTAAGCACATAGAAAAAATTGTCCATGGATTGTTAGATTTTTCCAGAAAGGAAAAGAGACGTTTTGAAAAAGGAAATTTGAGGAAAGAAGTGGAGAAGGTTATTGATCTCGTTGAAGAGGAATATCGTTTGGACAACATTGAAATTGTCAGGAAATGGTGCGGCGACTTTATCTACATTGAATATGATCCAGACAAAATGAGACAGGTTTTTCTTAATCTCATTCAAAATGCCAAATATGCCATGCCAAAAGGTGGCACACTGACTTTTTCCTGTAAGACTATATAAAGGAAAGTCAAAACATCATAGGTTTATGGTAGCTGATACCGGTTATGGCATGGACGAAACTGTCAGAATAAAAGTATTTGAACCTTTTTTTACCACAAAGCCTCAGGGTGACGGTACAGGCATGGGACTTTCGGTAGCCCATGGAATTATCGAGGAACACGGAGGAGAGATTTCCGTTGAAAGTCAAGTGGGAAAAGGCACAATCTTTAATATAGATTTGCCTCTACCTTGAATAATAATCAAGAGGATCAATTAGAACCGCTTTCCATGATTATAAAGTTGGGTTTAGTTGTAATGCACGAAGCAGACGGGAGACAAACCAAATAAACCCTACATCTTACTACTATGGCAACCAAATAAAACAAAGACTTACAAGACCAATTTCGCACCTTATGATTTTTTGACAGGTTTCCAGCAAAAAAGCAGACCTGTTTTCAAACTAAACTCGGAAAAATAATAGTATAAATTTGATTCGCATACCCCAGTTAAATGTATAATGCGATCAGTTGGCCGAATCAGATCCATTGAGAACAGGCAATAACTCATCACGCTGAAATGGACTGCATATGGAGGCTTTACGGTTATTTGTCGCGATTTCTGTTCCTCCTGAGATTTTGATTATCCTCACTGATATTCAAAACCGTTTAAAAAAGCTGAGGCTGGATGCAAAATGGACCAAGCCTGAAAATATTCATCTGACCTTGAAGTTTTTAGGTACTACATCTCAGGTTTTTCAAACAAAGCGAGCGTTGGCCAAAGTTTTCAGTAGCAATTTTGTATTAACTCTGAGTGGCATAAAAGTTTTTCCAAATTTGAATAAACCCAGAATCCTGGCAGTGGACGTGCAAACACCGTGCGATCCCCTGACCCAACTACATAAAAAAATTGAAGAGAAATTATTACCATTGGGATTTGCGCCGGATACGAGGCCGTTCAATCCACATTTGACCTTGGCGAGAATCAAATCCGGCAAAAATAAAAAATTGCTGGCACAACCATTCAATTCCATGGATCATATAGCCTCTTTCAAAGTCAAATCTGTACAACTTTATCAGAGCCAGTTGACTCGAGAGGGCGCAACGTATACTGTGCTGGAAACATTTGTGTTAACAAGCGGACCGCGTTCGTAAACTGAATTTGATAAGGAGAGAAGATGGCCTCGAACGACAGAGATAAAGCACTGGAACTGGCATTCACTCAAATCGAGAAACAATTCGGCAAAGGCTCCATAATGAAATTGGGAAAAGCCGAAAGCCTTAAAGGAATCGGTGTTATTCCCACTGGCTCTATCTCTTTGGATCATGCATTGGGTGTTGGTGGCGTCCCAAGAGGTCGCGTTATAGAAATTTACGGTCCAGAAGGTTCAGGAAAAACCAGTTTAACTCTTCACATCATAGCGGAAGCGCAAAAGAATGGAGGGGTAGCCGCATTCATCGATGCAGAACACGCTCTGGATCCTGAGTATGCTAAAAACCTGGGAGTCAATTTAGACGATCTGTTGCTCTCACAACCGGACACCGGTGAACAAGCACTGGAAATCGTAGAAGTTCTAGTTCGAAGCGGCGCAATAGATGTGATCATTGTCGACTCCGTAGCCGCACTTGTTCCAAAGTCAGAACTTGATGGAGATATGGGTGATTCCCATATGGGACTGCAAGCAAGGTTGATGTCTCAGGCAATGCGTAAACTTGCGGGTGTGGTCAACAAGTCAAAAACCAGCCTGATCTTTATCAACCAGATACGGATGAAAATCGGGGTCATGTTTGGCAACCCCGAAACAACCACAGGAGGAAATGCGCTAAAGTTTTATTCTTCCGTCCGTATGGATATACGTCGTGTTGCAGCTTTGAAAGACGGAGAAAACGTTATCGGCAACCGAACCCGGGTCAAAGTAGTAAAAAATAAAGTGGCCCCGCCCTTTCGCCAGGTTGAATTCGACATCATATATGGTAAAGGCATCTCGAAATCAGGAGACCTTCTTGACCTTGGAGTGGCCCACAATATCATTTCCAAAAGCGGCACATGGTTCTCATATAATGATAACAGGATTGGTCAAGGCCGTGAAAATTCCAAGAAGTTCCTGGTCGACAACCCGGAGATGGCTACAGAAATTGAAACACAGTTGCGGGAAACCCTTGGCCTGACAGCTTTAGATCAACAGGAAAGTCCAGAAGAACCCTCAGCCAAAGAGAAAAAAGCCACAAAAACTTCCTGAACTAAATAAAAAGTCCGATGCCGGATCAAGAAGCCCTCAAAATCGCTAAATCCCAGGCATTCAAACACCTTTCCTATAGGGATAGAAGCAAAAAGGAGGTTGTCCGGTATCTGGAACAAAAGGGGCACCCTTCTTCTGTAATCCAAACAACCATTAAGGATCTTACAGATTTGAACTACATCAATGACCACCGCTTTGCAATAGAATGGGGCCGGTCACGCGTTGAAGTAAAAAATTTTGGGAAAAAACGTTTGCGCCACGAACTTTCCGCAAAGGGTGTTGACTCTCATGTCATCGAAACAGCCTTGGAAACCCTGTACAACTCCCACCCGGAAAAAGATCTTGCACTGGCCTGCGCGAGTAAAAAGCTGGCATCCCTCAGTGGAGTTGAACCTCAAAAAAAAGCACGTCGACTGGCGCAATATCTTCAGAGAAGAGGGTTTTCCGCCGATATTATATACGAGACTTTAAAAATCTCCGGTGCAGACTTTGGAGGCAAATAGTAAGGAATGGAATTTACTCAAGCAATTCCTTATCCTTTATTGGTTGTGGCAATATTCTGTTTCGGACTGGCAATAGGCAGTTTTGCCAATGTATGCATCCACCGTTTGCCTAAAAAAGAGTCCGTTGTAACCCCAGGATCACATTGTCCAAAATGCTCATCGGATGTACGGCCACTGGATAACATACCGCTCATCAGCTATATCGTCCTGGGTGGAAAATGCCGAGACTGTGCCACACCTATTTCACCGGTTTATCCGGCTATTGAGGCTATAACAGCTCTTCTTATGCTGGCTGGTTTTTTTAAGTTTGGGCTGTCATTTGATTTTATGGTTTATGCTGTGGTCGCTCCTACGCTGGTCATCATCACAGCTATCGATATTGAGCACCAGATCATTCCTGATGTGATCACTCTTCCAGGCATAATTCTGGGATTAATAGTAGGAAGCTATACGATTGGCTACGCGGATTCTTTGCTCGGGCTTTTTCTGGGAGGCGGGTTATTTTACTTACTCGCAGTGCTCAGTAATGGAGGAATGGGTGGAGGGGATATTAAATATATAGCGGCAGCAGGTGCTTTGCTGGGATGGAAAAAAGTGCTGGTGGTTATTTTTCTTGGAGCGCTCCTTGGGTCTGTAGTCGGCCTTTTCCAAATCGCTGTACAAAAAAAATCACGGAAAAGTATGATACCATTCGGCCCTTTTCTCGCAACAGGCACCCTGATAACATTATTCTATGGGAATACGCTCATTCGGTTATACTTGGAGTATCTGGGAAGATAATATTCTCAACAAAGTAAACGCGACACTCTAATCATCAATTGGATTCAAAATATGGAAAACGAAGAAAGCAAAGAGACTCCACAAAAAGAAAGCTCCCCCACTCAGGAAAAGTTTGCATCTGAACTGGAAGACATCCGGGAGACCCTTAAAAAAAGAAAGAGCGATACCACCACTCTAAAAATTCTTTTTTATACCGGTCTGGCGGTTTTACTATTTGGATTTATCTATACAAATCAAACCCTGCAAAGAGCCCAGCACAGAAACCTTGAATCACACATCAGTCTTCTGCAAAGTCAGGTGAATCACACCCTGCTTTTACTGGAAAATAAACTTTATGAAGAAATCCGCAACCTTGATGCCAAATTGAAAGGAAGGACTAATTTTCACGAAATAATCCACAGCATGAACCATACCCTGGACAAACTTGAACCCCAAACCACCTCCATTGGTATTTTAATCGAGAAGGTCCAGAGAAGCTCTAAAGAACTGAGCGAGATGGTGAAGGTTGAAAACCAGCAAGAACCTCCAGCTCAAGATATAATATCCTTCGAATAACCACCCACCGACTCTTAACAAGTAAGCAAAGAGCACAAATCCTTCACGGCAGTTTCTATCTTATTCCAACCAGCAAAAAATTAAAGTTTGGAAATATTGTGAGATTTATTGCAAGACCACACGCTAGGACCCGACAGAACCGATTAATTTGTTTGGGGCAGCTTTGTTAGGAGAGCAATATTCAAGAATTTTTGACCAGCTAATTCAGATTCGCCAGCCATTTGGAGTAAAGCCGCCAAACGTTGGTCAAATTCCTCGACCGTACAATCATCGCTTGTCAAAGTTATATGGCCGACCTTGCGTCCTGGTCGTTCTGCCTTGCCATAGAAATGCGGTGTGGCACCAGGAACTAACCGGATTTGATTCTCATCCGGCAAGCGGCCTATTAAATTGACCATTGCAGCAGGTCTCGAAGATGTGGTTTTTCCTAAAGGAAGACCACAAATGGCTTTGAGATGATTCTCGAATTGTGAAGTTTCAGCCGATTCGATTGTCAAATGGCCACTGTTATGCACTCGAGGAGCAAACTCATTGGCATACAGTTGATCACTTACCTGAAAAAGTTCCAGGGCCATGACTCCCACGTAATTAAAGTCATCCATAACTTTTCTAATTGCAGCATTGGCTTCATCTTGTAAAGGATCATTCAAACGACTTATCGACAAACGGAGTATGCCATCGCGATGGTGGTTTTCACTTATTGGATAAAAGACCATTTCTCCACTTTGGTCGCGAGCCGCGATGATAGAAAGTTCCCGATTAAACGCCACCATTGATTCTACAATGCATGGAGATTTACCTAGTTGTTCCCATGCTGCTTTAATATCAATTTCCTCCCGCAACAAAGCCTGGCCCTTGCCATCGTAACCCTGAGTACGGGTTTTGAGAATAGCTGGCAGGCCAATGTCTTTCAATGCCCGGGTCAAATCTTCGAGGGTATCGACCGGAGCGAACCTTGCTGTAGGAATACCCAGGGAGTGAAAACGCCGTTTTTCTATCAGACGATCTCTTGCCACCGCCAAAACCGAAGATGAAGGAAGAAGCAAAACTTGATGTTGAAGGGATTCCAACGCTGACAACGGAACATTTTCAAATTCGTAAGTCACGATGTCCGCCCAGTCGGCAAGACGCTTTTGAGCAAGCTCGTCGTCATAGGAAGCGCAGAGATGTGTTCCAAAAGAAGCGGCGCAAGCGTTTTTATTGGGACAAAGAAACATAAAACTTAGTCCAAGTGACTGACCTGCCTGGGCCATCATGCGGGCAAGTTGACCTCCGCCGAGTATACCGATATTCATTAATCGCCTTCCCGAGGATCAGGGTCTGCCAACACATTATCGGTTTGTTGCTTGCGGTAGTTTTTTAACGCAGTATTAATTTCCGGATATTTATTGGCTAATATACTGGCTGCCAAGAGCGCTGCGTTTACGGCTCCCGCGCGGCCAATTGCCAGAGTTCCAACGGGTATTCCTGCAGGCATCTGGACGATTGAAAGGAGCGAATCCATGCCATTAAGCGTTTTAGATTGTACGGGAACACCTAATACTGGCAAGGAGGTTTTAGCTGCCATCATGCCGGGTAAATGCGCAGCTCCTCCAGCACCGGCGATAATCACTTCAATTCCATTCTGTTCAGCGTTTTCTGCATGCTGAAAGAGCTTGTCGGGAGTGCGGTGAGCCGAAACCACCTCCACCGTGTGCGGCACATCAAGTGATTTTAAAGTTTCTGCTGCATGACGCATGGTTTCCCAGTCAGATTTTGAACCCATAACTATGCTAAGGATCGCACGGTTTTTATTATTCATTGTATGGACTAACTCCTAGGTGATATTCTCAAAAATTGAGTTTAAAGCGACTTAAAAAACCGAAATTTGTAGCGTACGGACTGCAGTTCATTCTCTTTGGTTTTTTAACTAGAGAAGCAAGTATATCTAAAAAGTTTTAGGGAATAAATCTTTCTTTCTCCATCATCAATATTATTAATTGCGAAACAGTAACAGAACTAATTCAATTCAAAAATTTTTTCTATTTTTTCACAATGCTCCTGGGAGGGTTGCCAGCCAACCGCTTTCAGGTTTTCTTCAACCTGTTCAGAGTTTTTCACTCCCACCAGAGCCGTTGTGAGTCCCTGTTGCCTCAATACCCAGTTGATCGCCATCTGGCCACAACTTTTCCCCTCTGCACCAGCAATCTCTTTTAACTGATCTACTTTTTCTATATTCTTGACAAACCCTTCACCAGTAAACGTACCGATGATTCCCTTACTCCTCCAATCTTCGAATTTGGTATTCTTATCATACTTACCGGTCAATACCCCAGAGGCCAAAGGACTGTATGCAATGATCCCGATTTCATTTTCGAGACACACGGGCACAATTTCTTTTTCAATATCGCGAGCTAACAAACTGAATTCCGGTTGAAGAGAGACTATGGTTCCATATTGCAGGCAATCTTTAATCTGTTCCGCAGAGTAATTGCTAACCCCTATATGTCGGATCTTCCCTTTTTCCTGAATCTCCATCAAGGTTTCCATGGTCTCTTTCTGGTCCGTTTCCACATCGGGCCAGTGAACCTGATAAAGATCGATCACATCCGTATCCAGACGTTTCAAGCTCTGGTCAATTTCTTCCAGAATTGAGTTTCTGCTGGCATCTTTACGGATTGAGCTTAAAGAGTTTTTGTCCCAACGCAGTCCACATTTGGTTGCGTAGATCACTTTATCCCGGAACGGTTTCAATGCTTTGCCAATCAGTTCCTCTGAATGGCCAAAGCCATAAACCGGGGCCGTATCAAAAAAGTTAATCCCCTGATCATACGCTTTTCGGATTGAGTCCAGCGATTTATTATCTCCTTCATTGTTCCAGAAAGGCGCTCCGCCTATTCCCCAGGCTCCATAACCAATTACCGATACTTCAAGATCACTGCTTCCCAACTTCCTGTATTCCATTTTTCCCCCAAAAAGATTTTCGTAATGTACAGGTTACTATATATAATCTTAAAGGCACCTCTAATGATTCAACGCTTGATGTGTTGACAATATTTAGAGGTTTTTTAATTATAGCAGTCCAAACCCGGAAAACATGAAATCTCTCGCTAGAGTCCTCAGTTATTTAAAACCATATCAAAAAGGGGTGGCGGTGACCCTTCTTTTAGCCATCTCTACTACCCTTTTGGATCTTGTTCCACCCTGGTTGATAAAAGTTGTTGTTGACAGTCTGGTAGAAGACAGGGAATCGATGTGGATATATGGAACAATAATCGGTTTGGCATTTATATACTTAATGAGGAACTTCACCAACCATCGGCGAATCATGGTCAACAATCAGGTCGAACAAAATGTTGTATTCGACTTAAGGTCAGATGTTTACCGTGCGTTACAAAATTTATCCCTAAACTATTTTGAAAACCGTTCTACTGGCGAATTGATGTCTCGAGCAAATGATGATGTGAACTATGTAGAACGAATTTTTATTGACGGTGTGGAACAAGTCGTGACCGCAACCCTTACATTGATAGGAATCACAATCATACTTTTCTATATGCATTGGAAACTGGCTATTGTAGCACTGTTCCCAATTCCTCTGCTTGTTTATGGTGCCTGGGTCTACACTTCAAAAGCCCATGACCAGTATCATGTTGTACGTAAGCGGGCTGCAAAAATGAACTCCAAGCTGCAAGATTCTATTTCAGGAATCCGCGAAACACTTTCTTTTAACCGCCAGCTATACGAAACCAAACAATTTGAAAAGCGGAGCAGGGATTACTGCGATGGGACTTTGGAGGTCATGCGGTTATGGGCTTTCTACTCTCCAACAATGATGTTTCTTGGTTCTCTTGGCACAGTCCTCATCCTCCTCTATGGAGTCGGACTGGTGCAGGCTGGGGATATCACGGTTGGATCCCTGGTCGCCTTCGTAGGATATCTTGCATTGTTTTATACTCCAATCAACCAATTGCACTCTGTCAATCACATGCTTCAACATGCCCTGGCCTCAGGCGAACGTTTGTTCGAGATCATTGATACCACTCCCGAAGTGCAGGAAGCTTCGGATGCCATTCTCCCTTCCACCAATGTTCGGGGAACAATCCAGTTTGACAGGGTGGGTTTTTCATATATCCCGGGCAAACACGCAGTTGAGAATATTGACTTTACCATCTCTGCTGGAGAAAAGATGGCTCTGGTAGGCCACACAGGGAGCGGTAAATCCACTCTTGTTAAGTTACTCATGCGATTTTACGATGTCCAGTCAGGTTCTATTCTCATTGACGGACATCCTATCAGACAACTGAAGATTTCATATCTTAGAGAGCAAATCGGGCTGGTATCCCAAGATCCATTCCTGTTCAACGGCACTGTGGCTGAGAACATTCTTTACGGAAATATTGAGGCAAACCGGGAACAGGTAATATCAGCCGCAGTGTCAGCGCATGCTGATCCATTTATTAAAAACCTTCCGGATGGATACGATACCTTGGTTGGTGAACGAGGTGTTAAACTTTCGGGCGGAGAAAAACACCGCATTGCGATTGCCCGCACTTTCCTGAAAAATCCACCAATTCTGGTGTTGGACGAAGCCACATCATCAGTAGACACAGAAACTGAGAGCCACATAAAGCAAGCACTCAACACCCTGATGGCAGGGCGCACCACTTTGATCATTGCACATCGTCTGTCTACTCTGGAAGGAGCAGACCGTGTTCTGGTTATGAAAGAAGGTCAATTGGTTGAGGCGGGAACCCACGAAACTTTAATTGCCGCAGAATCAGAATACGCTCAGCTATTTCGGCAACAGGTTCATCTCTGATTAGCGGGATAAAAAGACTCTAGCCGTTTCGTCAAAGGATTCTTCGATTTCATCCCTGATTACTGCCATATTAATATCTTTGGGAGGGCAGGCCTTGGCCCAGGCTTGCTCTTCAAGTTTTGGAACAATCTTACTTTCTCCGCTGCAACCCAGTTCCAAGGTATTGGCAATGATGTCCGCCAAATGGCAACATGCCGTTTCATATGGAAATAAAAACGCATGGTTTGGATTGTGGTGTTTTTCAACCACTTCCTGATAGATTAAAGGAAGGTCCCATTTTCTCAGAAGTGCTCCTCCAAGTTGAGCATGATCGAAACCCAGTTCTTGCGCTTCTACCAAATGCACGGGTTTGCATTCCGTATTACTTCGAACCAGGATTTCCCAGTTGCGGTTGGGCAAAGTCATACACATTACCAAACGCCCAATATCGTGAAGCAATCCAAATATAAAATGCCTCTCTGAATTCAACTCCCCTTTGTACTCTGCCAGTTTTTTAGAAATCATACCGCAGGCAATACTATGCCGCCAAAACGATTCCATATTTATAACATCTTCTGGAATTCCCTTGAACTTATCCATAACCACTGTTGAAAGAACAAGATAATTTAATTGTTCCGTTCCAATAACACTGGCCGCGTGCGAAATTGTTTCTATTTTTGATGAAAAGGAATAGAAAGCACTGTTAACTATTTTAAGAAGGTGGGCCGTTAGGTTTGTATCTTTTAAAATTACGCGTTCAAGTTCATCAAAATCCAAATCTGGTTTCTGAATAGTACGTCTGAACTCATAGTAGACATCAGGAAACGATGCTAACCCAGAATCAAACTGGATAATTTCTTCAATATCTACATCGGAAAAACAGTGCTGTTTTACGTCCAAAACCTTTATCCCTCCAAATTTGTCAACAATTGCATGAGAAAAAAGGAGCTGTTAATTAGATATGCCAATATATTTTATGGTACGCGATATGGAGAATAAGTCAATATAAATTTACTAATAATATTAATGTAACTTTTATTTTACAAAAAAAAGGCCTATAAGACCTATTTTTATATCTCAGACCCCCTCTTCATCCACCGCGCCCATTTCACGGAACTTTTTTTCCCGGGATTGCATTAACTCTTCCAAAGGAATCACGGTCAAACGCTCAAGGTTCTTTCTCAGGGATTTCTTGAGGCGTATAGCGGCTTGTTTATGGTTACGGTGAGCTCCGCCAAGAGGTTCGCGGATAATTTCATCAATGACTTTGAATTTCAAAAGATCGTTAGCAGTAATACACAGGGCATCAGCAGCCTGGGTGGTCTTGCTTTTATCCCCCCAAAGAATGGAAGCACAACCTTCAGGTGAAATCACCGAATAGACAGAATGCTCAAACATCATAATATGATCGCCAACCCCAATAGCCAAAGCACCCCCAGACCCTCCCTCCCCTATAACTACACAGATGATAGGAACCTTTAACTGAATGCAGCTAAACATATTTGTGGCGATTGCCTCTGACTGTCCTTTCTCTTCAGCGTCAACACCAGGGTATGCACCCGGAGTGTCAATAAAGGTGATAACTGGCAAACCAAATTTTTCAGCCATACGCATTAGCCGAAGTGCCTTTCTGTAACCTGCCGGTTGAGACATACCAAAATTACGTCGTATTTTTTCTTCGTTCTCTCTTCCCTTCTGATGACCTACTACCATCACAGATCGTCCACAAAACTTTGCCAGTCCACCAACAATCGAAGGACCATAACCACCATGCCTGTCGCCATGGAGTTCGAAAAAACCGTCAAAGATCAGGTTTAAATAGTCCAGGGTATAGGGCCTGTCAGGGTGTCTGGCTACCAGGGTTTTATCCCATCCCTTAAGGTTGGAGTACACCTCATGCTTCATCCGGCGCAGCTTTTTTTTGAGCTTTGCAATCTCATGAGTGATATCGCCAACACTGTCATACATGTGAGACATAGAAACCAGATCACGGATCTGAGTTTCCAAAGCAAAAATTTCGCGTTCAAATTCTAGGATCTGTACCATAGGTTTTTTATAATAAGCATTTAAGTTTCAAGAAATTAACACAAAGTATTTGTTTCTGCCATTAATCACCCCTATTTTAAAGAAAAAGGTAGCGAAGGTATTAGTAGAAGCCAAAAATTGGATGAATAAGATTTTTCAGGTTTCTTGATTCGTTTAAGGCTCGAGCCCCTTCCACACCAATTTTATTTTGACCCAGTTTTAGAGATTCAAGATTCGCAAAAAGCGGCGAGTCGGCGATTGCCTTGGCACCTTCATCTCCAATACGATTAAAGTTTAAATTTAATGTCTTCAGTCTTTCAAGGTTTTGAGATTTTGCCAGTGCCCGGGCACCTGCATCAGAAATATTATTCTGGGAAAGATTTAATGAAACCAGTTTTTTAAATTTTTCAGATTTGGAAAGCGCTATTACAGCCTCATCAGACAAGCTATTATTTCTTAAGTCCAGAGTCTCAAGCTCTGAAACATATGGAAAGTCAAGCAAGACCATGACCCCAAAATCCCCTATCAATGCTTCTCCAACCTGATTCAACCGGTTATTGCGGTGGAGATCTTTAAACCACTCCATAAGTTGAAAGCGTTTCCAAGCCTCTTTACCTGCTTGCTCAATAGGGTTGTAAGCCAACTGGATGCTATGAAGCTGACGCAGTTTATTTGAATGCGTTAGTTCAATGGCACCAGGTCCTTTAATTAGATTATAGTTCAGGTTCAACTCTACCAATTGGGTCAGGTTATTCGATCTAGCAATAACCTTCGCTCCCTCATCAGTAATTTGGTTGTGATAAAGGTTGAGAATTCTCAAGTTTGAAAATGTTTCGGACTTGGCAATAAACTCAACTCCTTTATCAGTTATAAAATTATGTTCAAGATAAAGAGCTTCCAGATTTTTCAAATTAGGTGATTCGGCTAGGATACGAACGCCTTCATCACTGATATTAACCTTGTACAAAACCAAAGTTTTTACAGAACGCAATAGTGGAGATTGGGCAATTACAGCCAGACCCGAATCGCCCAGGTTCTTTTCGTTGATACGGAGTATTTTATCGTTACGCTTGAGTTTTTTGTGGATATACTTCTCAACAGAAGTTCTTGACATTAATCCGGAAGTAGCACCCAGAGTAAAAATAAATAAAAAAGCCAGGATAAAAATCTGCCGGTAGAACTTAAACATAATTTAATACAGTAAATAAATTGTTCGCAGTTTCAGTAAAAACAACACGGATATAATTATTCTAACTGGAGGGCGATTTATTTTCAATTTGCTTTAATCGTACTTCAAGTTCGCGAATTTGTCTGGCAAGCTCAGGGAGTTTTGGCAAAACCGTCACATATTTTTTCCATTCACCAAGTGGAACGGCAGGGTGTCCTCCATAAACATTGTTGCTTTCAATGCTTCTAAATGTACCTGATTGGGCGGTAAGCGTAACCTGATCACCAAGCGTAACATGATCGGCAACACCAACCTGACCCGCAAGCACCACATGATGCCCCAGGGTACAGCTTCCTGCCAAACCTACCTGGGCTACCAGAATAGAATGTTCCCCAACTATACAATTGTGTGCCACCTGAACCAGATTATCTATTTTTGTTCCCCTTTTGATGCATGTTATGCCCATTGCTGCCCTGTCCACACAGCTATTTGCACCTATCTCGACATCATCTTCAATAACTACCCGACCTATCTGGCTTATTTTATAATGCTCTCCTTTTTCATCGAGAGTATAGCCAAAACCATCTGCACCAATCACAACCCCTGCGTGAAGAATCACACGGTTTCCCAATTCCGTATCGTGGTAAAGGGTCACATTAGGATAAATAATAGTATGGCTTCCTATCCGGCATCGATCTCCAACTACCACACCGGGATGTATATGGACATGATCTTCTATTTCAACATCATCTCCGATACACACCCCCGCAGACAAAGTAACCTGCTCACCGATTGTGACATTTTTTCCCACCACTGCGCTGCCATGAACAGCAGGCTCAGGTCTCTTATCAGGGTGAAACTCCCTTAATAATCGTGCAAAAGCAAGCTCGGGACTGTTTACAATGACCTGGCTAACAGTACTCTCCACCTCTTCTTTCACCAAAACAGCTGAAGCCCGTGAACGATTCAAAACATCGAGAAACTTTTTTTTACCAAGAAAAGTAATATGCCCTTCTCCAGCCTGTTCAATACCCCGGATACCAGTTATCTCAATCGAACCATCGCCTGTTAAGTTTCCTCCAACCAATTCAGCGATTTTCTCCAGCTTCATGGCTTCCCCTTTTTAAAAATTTGACTTTAAATAATCAGGTTCTGACTTGTCGGGCCCACTTTTCCATCTACCAGTTCCATCACCCGGTCCAGCTTTTTCGCAATTCTCTGACTATGTGTAACAATTATAAACGTCTGATTAAATTCCTGGTTCAGTTTCCTTATCAAGTCTATTAACTGGTCACTGGCATGATAGTCCAGATTTCCAGTTGGTTCATCAGCCAAAAGCAGGTCCGGTTGATTGACGAGTCCCCTTGCAAGAGCTACGCGTTGGCTCTCGCCTCCCGAAAGCTCACCGGGTTTATGATGCATTCTGTCCTTCATACCTACTTCGCACAACAAAAATTCAGCTCTCTCCTTCGCCAAACGTCTATCTTCATTTCTAATGAGGGCGGGAAACATTGCATTTTCCAATGCGGAAAAGTCAGGCAACAGATTGAAAAACTGGAACACAAAACCAATATTTGAATTTCGAAAACTCTCCAGATAACCATTGGACTGTTTATAGATATCTTTTCCCTTAAACAGAACACTTCCCATCAATGGTTTATCCAGCCCTCCCAGAACATGTAGAAGTGTGCTCTTACCCACCCCTGATGCACCAACAATCCCTAGCACTTCGCCTGAAAATACCTGGAGATTGGTCTGCTCAAGAACGTGAATCACTTCGCGTTGAGTCGTGTAACTTTTGTCAACATCAACAGCTTCAATCAGGCATTTTTTTTCTGTTTTCTTGGCACTCGGCTCATTCATAACGCAGACCTTCTACAGGGTCCATCCGCGAAGCTCTCCAGGCCGGGTAAAGTGAGGCTAAAAAACAAATAAGGACAGAAAAAATTACTATGATGAACGAATCAAAATACTGAATTTCCGAAGGAAGCTTGTCTAAATAATACACATCACTTGGAAAAGCAGTGATACCAAAAAGGTTTTCAATGAACCCGACAATCTCATTCAAGTTTGGCACAATAGAAAAACCGCCAATACAACCGATCACCGTTCCAGTAACACCAATAATTAGCCCCTGAAAGCTGAAAATTTTCATGATGCTGGTCCGGGTAGCCCCCATGGACTTTAATATGGCGATTTCCTTACTCTTTTCCATAACCACCATAAACAGGGTACTGACAATATTAAAAGCCGCCACCAAAATAATCAGGATTAAGATGATAAACATTACAATTTTTTCCAAACGTAACGCAGAAAACAAATTCTTATTCATTCGCATCCAGTCTCTCGCGTAATAAGGAAAACCCAAACTATCCTGGATTTCTTTGGCCACCTGATCTGCCTTTTCAATATCTTTCACCTGAATTTCAATACCACTAACCTGTCCTTTCATGGAGAAGAATTTTTGCGCCGCATGTATTGAGACAAAAGCAAGATTCGAGTCGTATTCAAACATACCTGACTCAAAAAAACCTACCACTTGGAACAATTTGATTTTAGGAACCAAACCCATAGGTGTTACTCTTGAGGCGGGAGAAATCATTGACACCGTATCATCCCGTTGCACTCTCAACCGATGTGCCAGTTCCTTCCCCAGAATTATACCGGCTCTACGTGGTTTCCCGGATGAAGCTTCTGAAACTTCCAACATATTCAGATTTCCCTCTATCAGGTTTTTCTCCAAATCAGAAACCCCAGCTTCCCGATTCGGATCCACACCCCGCACCACAACTCCTGAACTATTACTACTGTAAGTCAGCATCACCTGGTTCAAAATGAATGGAGCAGCTGCATTCACCCCTTCCGTTTGCATAATTTTATTTATGATCGCCTCATAGTCAGCCATTCCAGTCTGAGAAATATTAGTGACCACAACATGACTATTTGTTCCGAGGATTTTATCTCGCAGGTCTTTACCAAACCCGGACATAACAGCAATTACAACAATCAATGCCATGACACCAAGGGCAACACCGCCAACGGAAATCCAGGTATTAAGTGAAATAAACTTTTGTGCACGTTTGGCTTTTAAATGGCGCAGGCTAACGAAAAGTTCGTAGGACATATCAGGAGCGAATTAAAAAATGACCTGTTTGCTTTCCCGAATCAGGATTCTTTTTTTAATTGCGGGAAAAGTATTACATCTCTTATGGACAGGCTATTGGTCAACAACATTACCAATCTGTCAATCCCTATGCCTTCCCCTGCAGTTGGGGGCATGCCATATTCCAGAGCGCGGATAAAGTCGTGGTCCATCCAATGTGCTTCTTCATCACCCGCCTGGCGTTCTTGGACTTGCTCTTCAAACCTTTGTTTCTGATCAATTGGATCGTTTAACTCTGTATAGGCGTTAGCAATTTCTTTTCTACCGACAAAAAGCTCAAACCTCTCAACCAGACTGGGGTCATCTTCTTTTTTCTTGGAAAGCGGTGAGAGCTCTATAGGGTAATCGGTGATGAATACAGGCTGTACAAGCTTGGGCTCCACAAAATGGTCAAACAGTTTGGCCAGGATTTTCACGTGATGATCTTTTTTCTCGATTGAGACCTTTTTCTCTAAAGCAAACTTTACTGCTTTGTCCGGGTTATCAAGAATCTCTTCGTCAACCCCACCAATTTCAACCAGCGACTGCCGGAAGGTACAACGCTTGAACGGTTGGGAAAAATCTATCATCACTTCCTGTGTTTCTCCACCTTCTTGTGAAGTATACGGGAATAAGTAATTATTTTCAGGAAACACCTGTTTACAAATATAACGAAACAAATCCTCAGTAAGGCCCATCAAGTCGTTATAGTCAGCATAAGCAGTGTAAAATTCCACCATCGTAAATTCAGGATTATGTTCTGTTGAGATCCCTTCATTTCTAAAGTTCCTGTTAATCTCATAAACCCTTTCGATGCCGCCAACCACCAACCTTTTCAGGTATAATTCGGGAGCAACGCGAAGAAACAACTCCATATCCAGGGCGTTGTGATGAGTTTTAAAGGGTTTAGCAGTGGCTCCTCCCGGAATTGACTGCATCATCGGAGTTTCAACTTCAAGATATTGACGTTCGTTCAAGTAATCGCGTAAGGCCTGAATAATACGGCTTCTTGCTATAAAAACTTTTTTAACTTCAGGGTTGACGATCAGGTCCACATACCTTTGCCGATAGCGCAGCTCTACATCCTTAAGCCCGTGCCATTTTTCAGGCAGAGGAAGAAGCGATTTTGAAAGCAAGTCAACCTTGCTGGCAAACAGGGTCAGTTCACCTGTTTTAGTCTTTGAAATTCTTCCTTCAACCCCAATGATATCGCCAACATCAAATTTGCCGAATGTTTCATAAGCGGCTTCACCAAGTGAGGTTTTGTTTATGAATACCTGGATATCACCAGACGCATCCTTAATATTTACAAATGTAGTTTTTCCATGTTTGCGCCGACTCATCATCCGTCCGGCAGTTATATATACCGAATTTTTCTCATCTAACTCTTCTTTGGTTTTTTCAGAATACTTTTCAGCAAGGGAAGATAAATTGGTGTTGATCTGAAATCGATTGATGTATGGGGAAATTCCCATCCCCCTAAGTTCATCGAGTTTTTCTCGTCTGAGTTTAACTAGTTGCCCTAAATCTTCCATGCGATGCCAATTCTAATATGTTTTGGAGAAGCTCCGGGTAACCCGGGGCAGTGAACCTGGAGACAAACCCAGGCACAGTTTGGCAGGTCAATCTAAAACCTTTGTCATCGGGCGAACTCCGTAAACCGGGTTTCTCGAACTACTGTAATCTTAATTTCCCCCGGATAGGTCACCTCTTTTTCAATTCTCTTCGCAACATCCCTTGCCAGAATGCTGGCTTCTTCATCACTCGCTCCAGAAGGCATAACAATGATTCTCACTTCACGACCAGCCTGGATAGCAAAAGTTTTTTGAACGCCTTTGAACGAGTCTCCGATCTCTTCAAGTTGGGTCATGCGTTTAATATAGGTTTCAAGCATTTCTCTCCGAGCCCCAGGCCGGGATGCGGAAACCGTATCACCTGCCGCCACCAAAACAGCATAAGGAGATTCTGCTTCCTCATCTTCATGATGGGCCGCTATCGAATTGATGACAAAAGGATGTTCATTATAGCGTTTCGCTATATCAACTCCCAATTGAGTATGCGTTCCGTCAGTCTGATGGTCGATGGCCTTTCCGATATCGTGCAACAGTCCTGAACGTTTAGCCAGGGCCACATTCAACCCCAGTTCTCCGGCAATCGCTCCACACACAAAAGCCACCTCTTGCACATGTTCAAGAACATTTTGAGTATAACTTGTCCTGTACTTAAGCCGCCCCAACAACTTGACCATTTCCGGATGAATATTATCAATACCAACATTCAAGATCGCCTGTTCACCGGCTTCTTGAATCTGTTGAGTGACCTCTTTCTTACACCGGTTGACGACATCTTCAATTCGTCCAGGGTGAATCCGTCCATCGATAGTCAGTTTTTCCAAAGCGCGACGCGCCACTTCTCTCCTGATAGGATCAAAACCTGATAAAACTACAGCACCGGGGGTATCGTCAATGATCAAATCAATTCCGGTTGCTTGTTCCAAGGCACGTATATTTCTTCCTTCGCGACCAATAATTCTTCCTTTGATATCATCGCTGGGCAACTCCACGACCGAAACGGTACTTTCTGCCACATGATCTGAAGCAAGCCTCTGAACAGCCATGGTAATGAGCCTGCGAGCCTGATCATCAGCAGACTTTTTAATATTTTCCTCAATTTTTTTCACTTCCCGGGCAGCATCCATCTTCGCTTCATCAATGATCTTGTTTTTGACCTCTTCTCTGGCCTTTTCGGCGGTATATGAACCGATTACCTCAAGTTTTTTCAGCTCCTCCTGAACCAGTTTCTGGTATTCATGTTTTTGTTGTTCAACCGCTTTTTCCTTATCAGCAACTCTGTTACCCTGCTCTTCGAGCTCCTTTTCACGACCCTGAAATTTTTGACTTTCAGCTTTTAGATCTCTGCTTTTTCTCTCCAGATCATTTTCCAGACCACGTAGCCTCTCCCTCTCAGTTTTCATTTCTTTTTCAAGATCGGCCTTCATCACCAGGGATTTTTCGCGTGCTTCAATCTCGCCGGATTTCAGCTTGCTCGCCGCTTCCTGCTCAGCCTCAAGGAGAATTTTCTTTCTACGCTCTTCAGCTTCCTTAATCTGGTATTCGGTAAACAATTTGCGCAAATAATATCCAACGGCATAACCAATCACCAAAGCAACAGACATCCCCAAAATCAGGGTTATAAAATTAACCTTAATGGTGGTAAAAATATGCATAGTAAAACCTCATATTGAAAACTTACTGATCCACATTGCTGCAAATCAACAGTTTATCGTGTCATTTTCTGTAAAAATCGTTTGCACCTTTTCATCCCAGGAATCCTGAGGAATTGAGCCTACAACTTGAAAACCATAGGCCACCCCTAATCGGAGCGCCCCATCATGTAACTGCTTGAACAACCAGTCAAAATAACCTCCGCCATAACCAATTCTTCCGCCAGAACGATCAAACGCCAAACCCGGCGCAACCACAGCATCGACTATTGTCGGCGATACCACTTTGGAGTTTTTCCGGGAAGGCTCTCGAATATCATAAGAGCCCAATTCAAACTCCTGATCCATATCTGTTATTTCACATACCTCCATTCGCCTTTCCCTCTTTATAAGTCTCGGAACATAAACCTGCTTATGATCATTGAGGGAACGTATAATTATTTCATCTGTTCGAACTTCATTGCCAAATGAGAGGAAAAACAAAACATTCTGGCAGACCGAAAATTCCTTGTTTGCAAACAACCTGTCTTCTATAGCCCGGCTTGAATTCAAAACATCATCCAGACTCATTGCATCACGTTTGCGCCTCATATCCTGACGGATCGCGAATTTATCCATTTTCATGGAGGAAAAAACCATTTTCCGGACCCAATATTATTATCAGGACATTGTCAGGTTACAGAACCACAAAAAAAACTATCAACTGTGTTTAAACGGGAAACATTACTAAACCGACCGAAACCGGCAAAGGGGAGGCAAGGTAGAAAACACCACCCTATAGGGCAGGAAAGACCTTGTGTGGATATATCAAAAAACGAAATAGACTTTCCTATTCCGCTCATATTTCACTCCCAATTGGGGACCGATTCCTATTCAAACAAGAACCGGCATATATATTCAGGCTCGGCCAGGCCAGTTTATAGCCCGCTAAAGCTCTTAAGCATTATAGAAGTCTCCCCGTTCATGCCGCGCAAAAACCATTTTTTGAACCTGTCAAGGACAGGTGGGGCATCTGTGAACTGTTTTAGGCTTCCCCCTTTATAGGGCCTGCACACCACAGTCGATCCATCAACCCCTTTTACAAACTGTTGGCTCAAGAAATTAAATTCTTACTCGAACACAACAGGGAGACAGTACATCAAATTCGATCTCATCCTAGCACAAAGGCCAAGGTCTCTCAAGGCCTATATGTCACACACAATATGTTATCTTTCAATATCTTGAAGCTCTTTATCAAGAGCTGAAACCAATTGCTGAATTTTCTTCCCATCCTCCTCTTCTTTAACCAGAGACTGGCCTTTCAATTCCAATAGTTCCTGCGCTATATTTAGAGCCGCCAGTATCGCTAGGTCCAGGGTGGAAGTTTTACTGCGTGCAGTAGCCAGTTCTTTCATTCTGGAATCTACATATTCAGCCACCTCTTCAGCTTCCACTTGAGATGAAGAGCTCTTTAAGCTGTATGTTTTCCCATAAATCTGGATTTTTTTACTACTCGCCATTTCGGTCCATTCAAAAAATTTTTTTACACTTATCGGTGATTCTACTCATTCATAAATAGGACACCTTGTAGTAGACCTGATCAAGTCAGATCAAACTTCTGCAAATTTTCTAAAATGGTTTGAACCTTTGCCCTTATAATCTTGCGGTCTTTTTCATTTTTCCGGTTTAAGGATTCCAATTGGGAAATACGATCCTGGGAGGATTGGCTCAAGTTACGTTCTTCAATCAAAACTTCTTTTTCTCGGATCAGTTGTTCTACCTTACGGGATAGTCCAAGGTTTTCTTCCTTTAGCCGGCGGAATTCTCCCAATAAGGCCGACACACGTTCTTCCAATTTCTGAATATCCATTTTAGGCATGGCAGAATCGTAGCACCGGGATATTAGAGTGTCAACAATCCCTTATTCCCTTAATGAGGCACCAAGCTGTTTCTCTAAACTTTGAACAATTTTTTCAAATAATGGGGTTACTTCATCATCAGAAAGCGTCCTTTCAATGGATTGAAAAGACAGAGCAAAAGTGAGGCTTTTTTTATCAGTTTGGATTTTCTTTCCTTCGAAATGATCGTACAGTTCGACCTTTTGAATCAACGGACTGCCGGTTTTATAGATCAAGTCTGAGATCTGTTGCGATGTAACCGACCTGTCCACGAGAATAGAGATATCACGGTATGTCTCAGGATATTTTGCTATTGGTTGAAACCGTTGAGAAGAGGAGGCAGCATCTTCCAGAATCCGCAGATCGATCTCAAGGGCATAAACATTATCCATATTCAGATTTATTTGACCAAGATAACCTAATTCCTTAGCACCCATTTTGATTCGCACTGATTTTCCCGGCACCAAAAACGGGCTGCTATCGGGTGAAATTTCCAATTTCAAATGGAAGTGGTCAATCAGTGTTTCCAGCACTCCCTTGAGGTCATAGAAGTCATACTCTTTGCCCCTTTGTTTCCAGGGAGTGAGTTCATAAGGTCCCATTACAATGGCTGACAACACAGATTTTTCTGTACGGTTACCCTCGGCATCTGCAAAGTAGACACTTCCCACTTCAAAAAACTTGAGAGGTTTCTGTCCTTTGTTTAGATTGAGCGAGGCCGTCTTCAACAAACCTGGTATTAAACTGGTACGCATAGTGTCGTGCTCTGAACTCAGTGGATTTTTCAAAGCAATAACACGGTCTTCTTCCTTGGCAAACGCGGTTTTAAAATTTGTCGCATTCTCACTTTCGATAAAACTGTAATGGACTGTTTCGGAAAATCCGGCATAACAAAAAACTTCCCGCGCTTTTTTGATGATTTTTTGCAGGGCTGGTATTTGCACTGGCCTTATTTGTGCTACTGGAAACACCGTATCCACCTTGTCATATCCATCAATCCGGGCAATTTCCTCAATCAGGTCGACCTCCCGCAAAAGATCAGGTCGAAAGCTCGGAATTTTTACCTGCATGGTTTCCGATGCTTCCGCAATCTCCATTCCCAAGCGAGCAAGTAAGTCCCAAATTTGTCCAGCGTTAAAGTTTGTACCTAGCAGCAAGTTCACCCTGTCGACTCTTAATGGAACTGTTTTTTGTTTTTCCTCCCCAGGACAAATATCCACTCTACCGGAACAAATTTCTCCGCCTGCCAACTCCTTCATCAATATAGCTGCTCTTGCCTGGGCAGAAACAACGCCATTCCAATCCACTCCACGCTCAAAACGATATGAAGAATCCGATCTCAAACCATATTTCTTTGACCCTTTTCGAACTGTAACCGGATCAAAACAAGCACTCTCCAACACAATATGGCAAGTAGACTCTGAAACCTGACTGTTAGTTCCTCCCATGACCCCTGCCAACGCAACTGGCTTTTCTCCATCAGCTATGACCAATGCATCCTGTTCAAGCTTTAATTCTGTCCCATCCAGACTGACAAACGGCTCGCCTGTTTTCGCCCTGCGTATAATGATTTTATTGTCCTCCAGCAAATCCATATCAAAAGCATGCAAAGGTTGACCGTATTCCATCATCACAAAGTTAGTGACATCCACAATATTATTAATTGGGCGAAGACCAATAGCCGTCAATCTGTCTTTCAACCATTTAGGAGAAGGTGCAACTTTTATATTTTCTATTACCAAAGCACAATAACGTGGACATAGTTCCGGTTCCTGATTCTCAACTGAAACACGATCTTCAACCGCTACCTCTCCAGATTTTTCAGCAAGAGTTTTTAACGGGTCAGACAATTTCAAAGATCTATTCAATAATGCCGATACCTCTCGGGCCACACCAATATGCGATAAACAATAACCCCGGTTGGGCGTCACGTTCAGCTCAAGCACTTCGCTTTTTTCACCGTCTGTCAACTCCACTGTTTCATGGCTTTCGATTTCCAAACCAGCCATGGTCAGGACATGGCCTAACTCATCTGCCGGGAGATCGATTTCGGTATATTCTTTCAACCAGTCAACTTGTACTTTCATAGACTTCCCTAATGGTTTCCCTTTATATTTCGAACTTCACGTACAGTGATTCAATAGTTCACTGACAACAAACAACCGCACCCGGAGGATTATATGTGAACCTTCCATAAAAATCCACCGGGCACAAAACCTACTGCCCTAGCGAAACCGGAATTCACCCAACAAGTAATCCTTTTCCATTTTCATTTGCTTAAACAGGCTGGCTTTTTTCTTCCATCCTGGTATTTTTTCTTTTTCAATACCGGATTTTTCAGCAAGGAGAATACGGTTTCCATAAAGAACTGCATCGGTCGGGTCAGCCAGAATAGCCTTATCCAGCAAAACACGAGCTTCCTGGTATTTCCCACGGTCGATCATCAAGGCTCCAAGGTTATTCAAGGCCCGGGGGTGTTTAGGATTGATGGCAAGTGCCTGGCGGTAACGCCTTTCCGCACAGTCTTCGTCTTCAATCAACTTGCAATGGTAGCCTGCCTCCAATTGGGCAGAAGCATTTTGAGGATACAAGTTAGCCACTCTCTGCCAAAAAGCATGGTCACTGGCATATACAAAGGTATGGAGAAAAGATAATGACCCCAAAAAAAATACCAGCCCCGCAACGACACAATTTACCAGAATTTTTTTTCGTTGACCTTGCCCAAAATCCTCCAACCATATAGAAACCACAACTATTAAAGCCATGGAAGGCAGATAAAGATACCTGTCCTGCCTAAGAATATTTATAGGAATCAAGTTGGAAACGGGAAGAAGCCATAAAAAAAACCACCCTATTGCAAACACCAGAATTGGACACGAGCGAAAATTTCTGATGACAAAAAAACAAACACCCAAAAAAAATGGATAGGCCAGAATAGACTGCATATCTGCCAATGAAACTCCACTAAACAGATATCTGGGAGAAAGCTGAAAAGGGAAAAACAAACAAACCAAATAATCCCAATATGTCCGCAAGGTATACAATACTGAGACCGCAAAACTTCCACCCATATATTCCTTGATACCCCCTACAGCTCCCTGCGAAGCAATGGTCGCCAGTCCAGCAAGAAGAGAAAGTAAAAAGAAAGGGATTTTTTCCATCACCATCACCTTTCGCTTCAACACCAGAATATCCAGCAATACAAAAACACATGGGAGCATGACAGAAATGGATTTACTCAACAACGCAAGAGAAAATGAAGTCAGGCACAAATAAAAATAGAGTCTGTGAAACCCAACACTCATAGCATGGCGCAAATAAAACCATAGGGACAAAAGAATGAACATTGTCGAGAGCAGGTTCTTCCTTTCAGATATCCATACTACGGACTCAACCTGCACAGGATGCACCACAAAAATCAAAACGCTCAACCAGCAAGCTCTTTCAGGCACTACCAACAGCCTAAGAATCACATATAACAAACAAGCATTCAAAGAATGAAGAATTACCTGAGTCAGGTGATACCCGAAGCAACTGTGTTAAAAGTCAAGTTGTAGGAATGAGATTTTTATTCCATCG
>CAYFNV010000038.1:0-24121 GCA_964344595.1 uncultured Nitrospina sp.
GGTAGATCCGATTCCGCCGTGCGGCCAGGTTGTAGCACCGAACGCATGGTCATGCCAGAACACCAGACCCAGGTCTACATCTACCCACCAGCGGTAACGGACATACTCAGTACTGACGATTTGTCCCGCTTTGTGAGCGTGGGTCATGCCTTCAGAGAACGTGATGGTGTACGTATCATCTTTCGCAAAACCCTTGTTTGGGTCAGGCGAAATGTTCGTAATCCAGCGCGCATCTTTGCCATTGGGAACTTCGATACCAACAATGATATCGGCTCCAACATGGTAAGGCGTTGAATGCTTGGCCATCTTAACTACTACTGTTTTATCACCAGGCCGGGTCGATTTTACAACATGACCGTTCATCGGAACCGGCATACCAACATGGTGACCGTCTTTCATCTTCTTGGTGAACTGCTTGTAAGACCTCATGGACTGGTCGTAAGAGAAACCTGAAATTACGCCGTCTGAAGCCTGGTTGTCGAACTGGAAGAAATGCGGATGAATGTTCAACTTAGACATCTGGAAGTTGGTGAAATCATCATCATTCCATTCACTGGTCAACAGCAGGTCCACACAATCATAAACGTTGGCACGAATGACCAACGGAATGGCTTTTTTAGGATCTGCTTTCACAGCCGCCATTTCCTCATCGATAACATAGATCAGACCGTATTTATCGATGATAGGCGGTGTGCTTCCAACCGCGCCGGAAAGCTCGATCGGAGTATTGATGAAGACCAGGTTGTACTGCTTGCGTCCTGCACCGGTAGGACAAAGGCTCCAACGGCCCTGTTCACCCGGCTTGGCGCCACCCGTGTTCTCCATATCGGGACCACTTCGAGAACTACCAGATTCCGTCTTGGTAATAACCTCATGATCGGTCTGCATATGGAACGGCTCCAGCCAGGGAGCTCCACCATGGTTACGCGCAAAAGGAACACGCTTACCAAAATGTGGGTTCATATGAGGCCATGCCAGTTTACCATGCTGGTCAAACTGCAACGGATGGCGTTTACCCGGATGCGGAGATTTGTATTTCGGCCATTTAATAACCGTCTCCCTCTCCGATAAAGCCTGGTTGCCTTTCCAACCATAATCCCAAACAGAACCGTCATACGACTTGATCTGTTTGATCGGATCATCAAAGTGACCGGGCTGCCCCTTAGGCGGAAGCATGTACTTAACCCAGTCTTTGACATTAACAACTGGTGTTTCTTTGCTCCAGTCACTTTTGCCGGAACCTACAATTTTAAACTTCTTGCCAAACCAGTCCATGGTCCTGCCGACCAGTTTGTCGGAAGTCTGTCCTTTAGGAATTCTTCCCGCACGATCAGGAAGCTCCTGCAAAGGACGCATAACATCAGTACTGCCGAATGGGTAGTTACCATCCTGCAGGGTGTTGTAAACCCTCCAGTAACCCCACATACCCGCTACGTAATGATGCGCAACGTGGCAATGGAACAGGAAGTCACCAGCAAGACGCTGACAAAGTCCGGATCCACACTCGGTCTCCAGATCAAGTGCTTCTGCAGGTCCAATAACTTCAACGTCAACCCGGTCTGTCGTGGTACGAACTACCGGATATTTAACCGGACCATCATAAGCGGCTTGAGCCAGGTTCTTAAGTTGCGGCTCCCGTTGCGGAGAACGGGTCCAACGGATAGAACCTCCATGAGGATGATGAGAGTGGAATACTTCACCACCACCATGAATCAAACGGAACTTCGCCGGGTCACCCAGGTATGAACGAGGGATCGTGGTCGGAGCATCCGCAAATGTATAAGAACTATAGGACAAAGATTCGTCCTCATAATGGAAATGCTTTTCCTGTTGAGCCAGATTGTTGATACCAAAAGGCTCAGAACGGAAATTCATAGCACGAGCTGAGGGACGATAAGCATCCGTCAACGGGTCGCGCTGAGGAATCATTTCACCATGGCGGTTGAGAGGACGGAAAGATTCGTCACCTACCTCATGGTAGAAAAGAGCAAATTCACGAAAGTCTTTAGCGTCATCGTTAACGATCATGGCCATCCATCCGTTTTCCAACGGACCGCCGGTCCATGGATCCAGATAACGAGAGCCTCTCGGCTCAACAATGAACGCACCAATCAGACCCAATGCGGAAGGATCACGACCCGCATGGTTCTGAATCATGTGACTACCTTCCTGCTCGTCAACAGGAATGAACCACTCGAATTCCTGAGATTCGCCGGAAGAAATAATCGCACCCTTTGTGGCTGCCGTATTAGGCTGACCAGAAGAGCTAATGATCATTGCAGAACCACTGATCTGGAAGCCAGCATCTTCGTCTTCCAACCGGTTGGTGAACTTAACGCGAATACAATCGCCCTGGTTACCGCGAATGGTCATAGGCTGAATCGCATCACCCTGCAATCCGGTAGATACGGCTCCGGGGTCTTGACCATCCTCTTTTTGACGAGCTGCGAGGTTTCTTTTCTCCTCATCGCGGACTTTCTCGATATCCTTATCCAGGACATACATATAGCCCGGGTAGTAGTCTCCCCATTGGTTAAGGGTGACTTCTACATTGATAGCAGAAATTTCATACCTCTTGGTGGGTACATTACCCGGACAATGAGCTCCTTTATAAACCTTGGATGCTGCCTCCGTAGGTCCAAGCAGATAGCTCTGTCCCAACTGATGAGCTGACCACGAGTCATGGAATCCACCGCCTGACGAAGCCGGGGTGGCATGTTCCTTGACTTTATCTTGAAGCTGTCCCATCAGCCTCATAAATGTTTTGTCCAGCTTTTCCTGGCTGCCTTCCAAACCACTCATCACATCCTCGTGATCGAGCTGGTTTTCCAGCTTGTTGAGCCAAACAGGTCGATCTACAGCAGGATTATGCTTGCCGTGTGGACCATCATGACCATGGTCTACACTTATAGCGCCTGCCGGAGAAACGAGAACTATTGTGAGTACAAGAACCAGAAACATCCTTGTGCTCATGCTCCGCGCCAGATTCAGGATTGGATTACTTCTCATAAGTGCCTCCTCCTTACGTTAATATTCGTACATCGATTTAAACTGGTTGGTATTTAGAACAGCTAAAAATTTTTCAACAAACTTTTAAGTATTTTGAAGTGAGGTTGGTAACCTCCTTTGAAAAACGGGGTCTTGGCGGACCGAGCCCCGAACTAATCAATATATAGATACAGAAGGGCGGGAATTATTCCCAGAATTTGAGGATTCCTGAGAAATAAATGCGCTTTGTCAGAAAAAGACTACAAAATCTGTCTAAACCTCTAAAATGAAATGATTTAGAGCTAAATGGGAAAAGCAGAGAATAGGGTCAAATGAGAGGATTATTTATCAACTAGTTATGGGTACAAAATCAATCTTCATCGGTGATATATTTACCAATTTCCAAACGTAGAGACTCCGACCTTAGAAGCTCACGCTTGAGATAGACTTTGGCGCGCGCAATACGAGACATCACAGTACCGATAGGAATGCTTAATGACTCAGATATCTCTTTATACGACAATCCTTCAAAATAAAACTGAACCAGAGCTGTTTTGAGACGATCGTCAAGTTTATCCAGAACTTCCTGAATATTACTTCTAACTTCTGCCCGCAGAAACTCACCTTCAGGGTGCTGCCGGTCACTCAATTTGTCACAGACCGACTCAAACTCAATTTCGGCTCGCTTTTTGGTTTTCTCAATGTCCTTCAAAAAAAGGTTCCGCAAAATTGAAAACATCCAATATTTGCTTTTTGCCGGATCATGGACCTGGTGAAAACTTTTTAAAGCACAATATAATGTCTCTTGAACCAGGTCCTGGGCGTCATTGGGGTTTCCACACATGCGAATCGCGGACTTGTAAAGCATTGAGACATGCGGAGAAAGATGCTTCTCAAAGCAATCCTTATCCTCACCATCAGCAAGACCATTTCTAAATTGAGCAAGAAAATCCATAAACCAGAGTTACAGTCCCGAAATAATAAAATTTCTCTTTCCGGGAATATTATCGAATATTGAATATCTTTTAAAGGTAAATATGTGGAATACCGCAATTAACACTTATTTACGCCCCCTTGAACAAACATGTTTGGCTATTCCATGGACATTACTAATCAGGAATTGCTGGAAATCTCTTTAAAAATAGAGCGCGATGGAAAGAGATTTTACAGACAACTTGCTGAAATAGTTACCGATCCCAAGGTGAGGGACTTCTTCCACCTTATGTATAAAGAAGAAGCCCTGCATGAAAAACAGTTCAAACGTATTATAGAATCTAAAAACCTTGAACAGTTTGGATGGGAAGACAACCCTTCTCTTCGTGAGTTTATCGACAAAGAGTTCCAAACAGATATTTTCCCACCTGTAAAAGAAGTCCTCGGTCAATTACCTCAAATAGGGGGAATCCAGAAAGCTCTTGAGTTCGCCATGGATGCCGAACGAATAGTAGCGGAATTTTTTCGGCTTCTTCATGACTCCTGTAACGACATTGAAATTAAAACTCTTTTGACCATTCTGGAAAAATCTGAAAGCGAACACCTGGAAAGAGTCAAATCATTCAGGACCAAGTTTATAAACGATACCAACTAACCCTTCCTTGAAAAAAAGCAATTTTCCTGATAATACTTTCATATTTTTAAATTCTATTTTATAATCCGATGTATGATTTTTTTGTAGTGCATTTTCAGACAGTGAATTAGAGGGTTGCTAAAATGGTAGTTTCCAACTCAGAACTGCTTGAGCTTTCAATCAAAATAGAACGTGAGGGGCAGCGTTTCTACAGCCAGTTGGCAGAACACGTTGACGACCCAAAGGTTCAGGAATTTTTAAAGCTCATGGTCAAAGAAGAAGCCGCTCATGAGATTCATTTCAAGAAAATGCTCGAAACTGATGATGACTACGGCTGGGAAAACGATGAAGCTCTAAAAAAACTGATTAAGGAGAACTTTCAAACCGACATCTTCCCCTCTCTTGAAGAAACCCTGGCCGAATTACCGCAGTTTGAAGGACTTGAAAAAGCTTTCGACTTTGCTATCGAAGCAGAGCAGGTAGCCGCCGAGTTCTATCGTATTCTTGGCAATTCCTGCAATGACTTTGAGTTAAAAACCAATATGCTCCTACTGGAAAAAGCCGAGATGGAACATTGCAAGGTCGTTGAAACTCTCAAAAAACGAGTTCTGGAAAATCTAACCTGACCCCCTTTTTGCTACTTAGCACTTAAAAAATATTTTCCCTATACCTGGAACTTATTTCACTCTTAAGTGAATCCTCTGTAAAAGCCTGCCTACCGGAAAAGCGAGATGCTTCGAGAGCCTCAGCATAACGAATGGTAATTTTTCGGTGTCATCTTGAGCCTGTCGAAAGATCTCGGGGTTATGCAAAGATCGCTTAATAGCGTTAATAAAAGTCAGGCTTTAAACCAATCACCAGTTTCGGCACAAAAAAAACAGCACCGGAACAAAAGTTCCGATGCTGTAATTTTTTTAAACTATTCTTACTTGGCAGCCAGCGTAAAGTCCGCTTTCGCTTCTCCATCACCAACTGTGATTTCCTGAGTGGTCTCACCAACATAAGGCTGCCATGCAGTCACTTTATATTTGCCAGCAGGAATACCATCAATCTTGAAGGAACCGTCAGCTCCTGTGATTGCATAGTAAGGATTCCATACAATGCGAGCGTCCGCTTCCATGAAGTTGTGCTGATCGCATTGGAGGAAGAAGTGCTTATCTTTCTTTTGCTTCAAACGTCCAATGTTCTTGGTCACGTCAGCAACATCGCCTTTACTTGGCAGAGGTTTGTTGAACAGGGTTTTACGGTTTGCGCCTTTTACGGAATATCCATGGGGGTTATGCAGAATGCCATCATCCTGGTTGATGACTTTCAGAATTCCGCCTGCTTTTTTCTCGGCTTTGGTTGGTTTGCGGATAGCAGCCATTTTCTGGTCAATATCGCATTTCCTGAAATCAAAAGTGAACTTTCCAGCATCACCCCAAGGCTTACCAGTTTCAATATTTTCGATGAAAACAACAGCGTCTTTCAGTTTTCCGCCATTAGCAGCAACTTTAACGCGAGGACGAATACCGTCTTTTGCATCTGGATGCGTACCACAAAATTCAGCATTCTTACCTTTGCTCAAGTCTTCCATGATTGGAGCTGGAGCATCACCTTTCAACGAAACCGTTCCGCTGATAGAACCACCGCCAGCCGAACCTTCTTTATAACCCTTTTTTCCTGCAAAACCCGTGGAAGCACCCAGAGCCAATGTCAGGGAAGCAACCATTACACCTAAAACAATCTTCTTCATTTCTTTTTTTCCTCCTAATTAGGAATTCAAAAAATATACACCGCACACATCAAAAAACGTGTCTATCTACAAATCCGCTGAAATACCAATTCCCAGAGTGCAGGGATTGTAGCACAAAGAATCCGTTGTTATAACGTAAAAAAGGGCCCCCATCAAGGGGCCCTTTTCATTTTTTTAAAAAAATTTGCCAGCCATTGTCAGTATAGGCAAAAAGCAAGGGCTCCCAAGCCGTCTTAAACGGCCCGGGTCCCAAGAATTGCCAATTTGCGCAGATCTACGCAAATTCAAAAACTACCGCATGGACAGCTTATCGTCCCCAGCTTCGTTAGAAGCAGATTTCTCTGCTTCATCCGGCTGAGAGGCGGTTTTCACCCCTTTAACCGTCGCTTTACCCAACGGAAGGATCGAGCGGTCACCAGAAGGCAAGACCTTCAGATAACCCCACTGACCCGCCTGCTGATAAGGCGTACGGGCATCTAACCACAGATACGTGCCGGGGTTCTTGTAGGTTCCACCAGCATTGAAGAAGGCCTGGATGTATTCTCCTCCTCCGAACTCTTCAACGTCAATCATATCTGAATTTTCCTGATTCAGATGACGACGCCACTGGTGTCCATCTACATTGAACATCTGGTTCTGCTCGTTATGAGCACCAAACACGTTGATCATCACATTATCGCCTGCATGCGCCTTGATCGTTGGCGTTGCCGGATCAGAGTCCGCTGCAACACAAGCCGTGAACATATTACCCAGTTCACAACCTTCGTCTTCACGATAGGTCCAGGGCTCCAGGCGATAGTTCACGCCCGTCAAGCCTGCTACGTTCTGCAGGTAAGGCATGAACGACGTTCCCAGAATGTTGTCCTCATCCTGGAAGTACAGGGCGAAATCCCTGTAGTTTTCAAGATGGGAATTCTCTGGATAAGACTTGTCGATGATAACATCCGCTTTCCAGGAGTTACCCAGGGAGATGTCTTTCCCTGTTTCCGGATCACGGTACACCGAACCGCGAGGCCCGATGATGATACCGCCGAACAGTCCATCTCTCACGTTCGTCGTCAGGTTACCGAAATCCCACAGCAACGCACCGTTGATGTTGTAATCCTCATGCGCATAGAACGTGTAGGTTTTCGATTTGCCCGGTGCTACCGTCTGGTCGCCCGGGTTGTTCCCGACGTTGATGCCCTGGGAATCCAGAGGATCGAACGCGATGTTGTTAGCATGCAATGAAGCGTTACCTTTTTTCAAACGATTGGTCAGTTTAACTTTGATACAATCGCCGATGTTGGCACGCAGGGTCAACGGATGAGGCATATGCCCATCGTCAGCAGCCTGCTTAACTTCACCTTCCAGCGCGAAGATTTTACCCTGCGCGTTGGCAAGAAGAAGTTTACGCTCAAAGTCCACTTCAATTTCGTCCTCAGTATTTGGATTGAACTTCAGAGCTTTGTCAATAGCTACAACACTGAAGCTCTTAACCGGCGCACCTTTCGGACAAAGAGTTTTTCGAACTTTCTTAGCGAATCCCTCATTACCAGGAAGAACTTTCAAGTCCTTCTGGGCTTTGTCATGCACGCGGATGATACCCCACTCACCTTCGGACAATTTGGAAGTTCTACCATCATAATAGAGATAGTCACCCGCCATACCCTGATAACCACCAGCAGTGGTCGCCAGGTCATAACGTTCAGCGATACCAACATGAAGTGCGTTGGTCACACGTGAATCCCGATCATAACGCTCCGGTCGGTAACCATGTCCAGATACCACAAAGGTATGGGTTTCATTCATCATGCCGTGCAGGAGACGGAAAACAATATTATCACCTACATAAGCTCTGAGCATGGGTGTTGAAGGATCACCATGAACCTTACTGCTAAACAACTGGGACGCATCCTTGTTGTTTAGTAGTCGTGACGACAACGATGCAGCACGGAAGTTAAATCCACCACCTGTGGTGTGCGTTCCACCATTGAGGTAAGGGAAAGCAACTTCCAGCATGTCAGAAGGCATCTGAAAGGAAATCGACTGCCCGGCGGCAATCGCGTTCTCACGCGTCAGTCCGGGAGGATTTCCTTCGGTTACCAACTGCGCTGTATGCGGAACAGTATCGTGAACCTGAACCACCAATTCGCGGAAGCTACCATTTCGCGCATAGGCGAAAGGCTCGGTTCCATGAATGTCGGCAACAGGACCACTGCGGATCAGTTTTCCGGTTTTTGGATCGTGATACGTGGAGCCCCAAGGCTCAACGATGGTAGATCCGATTCCGCCGTGCGGCCAGGTGGTCGCGCCGAACGCATGGTCATGCCAGAATACCAACCCAACATCAGCGTCTACCCACCAGCGATAACGAACGTATTCGGTGGTAACAATCTGTCCCGCTGAATGCGCATGCGTCATACCTTCGGTAAACTTGATGGTGTATTTTCCGTCATGAGACGGTTCTTTATTTGGATCGGGCGTGATGCTTTCAATCCAGCGCGCATCCTTGCCATTTGGAACTTCGATACCAACGATGATATCTGCTCCAACATGGTAGGTGGGCGAATGTTCTGCCATCTGGATTTCGATTGTGCTGTCACCCGGCTTTGTCGCCTTCAACAGCTTGGCGTTCATCGGGATCGGCATACTCACATGATGCCCGTCTTTCATCTTCTTGGTGAACTGCGTATAAGACCTCATGGACTGGTCGTAAGAGAAACCTGAAATTACGCCGTCTGAAGCCTGGTTGTCGAACTGGAAGAAATGCGGATGAATGTTGATTTTAGACATCTGAAAGTTGGTAAAATCATCGTCATCCCACTCACTTGAAAGCAGAACATCTACGCAGTCATAGACGTTGGCACGAATGACCAACGGATAGGCTTTTTTAGGATCTGCTTTCACAGCCGCCATATCCTCATCAATTACATAGATCAGACCATATTTATCGATGATAGGCGGTGTATTGCCAACCGCAGCGGAAAGCTCGATTGGAGTATTGATAAAATGCAGGTTGTACTGCTTGCGTCCTGCACCTGCTGGACAAAGGCTCCAGCGTCCCTGCTCACCCGGCTTGGCGCCACCTGTGTTCTCCATATCGGAACCACTGCGCGCACTACCAGATTCAGTTGAGGTGATAACCCCATGATCCGTCTGCATATGGAACGGCTCCAGCCAGGGAGCTCCACCATGGTTACGCGCAAAAGGAACACGCTTACCAAAATGTGGGTTCATATGAGGCCATGCCAGTTTACCATGCTGGTCAAACTGCAACGGATGGCGTTTACCCGGATGCGGAGATTTGTATTTCGGCCATTTAATAACCGTCTCCCTCTCCGATAAAGCCTGGTTGCCTTTCCAACCATAATCCCAAACAGAACCGTCATACGACTTGATCTGTTTGATCGGATCATCAAAGTGACCGGGCTGCCCCTTAGGCGGAAGCATGTACTTAACCCAGTCTTTGACATTAACAACTGGTGTTTCTTTGCTCCAGTCACTTTTGCCGGAACCTACAATTTTAAACTTCTTGCCAAACCAGTCCATGGTCCTGCCGACCAGTTTGTCGGAAGTCTGTCCCTTAGGAATTCTTCCCGCACGATCAGGAAGCTCTTTCAAAGGACGCATAACATCAGTACTGCCGGATGGGTAGTTGCCATCCTGCAGGGTATTGTAAACCCTCCAGTAGCCCCACATACCTGCTACATAATGATGCGCAACGTGGCAATGAAACAGGAAGTCACCAGCAAGACGCTGACAAAGTCCGGATCCACACTCGGTCTCTAGATCGAGAACCTCAGACGGACCGATAACTTCAACGTCAACCCTGTCTGTCGTGGTACGAACTACCGGATATTTAACCGGACCGTCATAAGCGGCCTGGGTAATATTTTTAAGTTGAACCTCACGTTGCGGAGAACGGGTCCAGCGGATGGTTCCACCATGCGGATGATGAGAGTGGAACACTTCACCTCCACCATGCACCAAACGGAACTTCGCCGGGTCACCCAGATAAGAACGAGGGATCGTGGTCGGAGCATCTCCAAAAGTATAGGAACTATATGCTAAGGATTCGTCTTCGAAATGAAACTTCTTTTCCTGTTGAGCCAGGTTGTTGATACCAAACGGCTCAGAACGGAAATTCATAGCGCGAGCTGAAGGACGATAAGCGTCCGTTTGCGGATCACGCTGAGGGATCATTTCACCATGGCGGTTGAGAGGGCGGAAAGACTCATCGCCAACCTCATGGTACATCAAAGTGAACTCACGGAAGTCACGAGCATCGTCATTGGCGATCATTGCCATCCAGCCGCTTCTTAACTCACCCCCAGTCCATGGGTCCAGATAGCGAGAACCTTTCGGTTCTACAATCATAGCACCGATCAAACCCAAAGAAGAAGGATCACGACCCGCATGGTTCTGGATCATGTGACCACCTTCCTGCTCGTCGATAGGAATGTACCACTCGTATTCCTGAGATTCGCCCGAAGCAACAATCGCACCCGGAGTAGCCGCAGTATCAGGCTGACCGGTAGAACTGATGATCATTGCAGAACCATTCACCTGAAAACCAGCATCTTCATCTTCAAGCTGGTTGGTGAACTTAATGCGAAGACAATCGCCCTGGTTTGCGCGGATAACAAAAGGCTGAATCGCATCACCCTGCAAACCGTTGGAAACTGCACCCGGGTCAAGTTCGTCTTCACGAGCCGCTGCATTTTTTTCTTCTTCAGCGCGGACTCTGTCAATTTCCTCGTCAAGAACATACATGTATCCCGGATAGTAATCACCCCATTGGTTGAGGGTAATTTCTACATTGATTGCGGATACATTGTAAAGTTTAACGGGAGCAGTACTGGGGCAATGGGCGCCTTTATAAACTTTGGCAGCCGCTTCCGAAGGCCCGAGGAGATAACTTTGCCCCAACTGATGAGCGGCCCAGGAGTCATGGAACCCACCACCCGATGATGCCGGGGTGGCGTGTTCTTTAATTTTGGACTTCAACTGATCCATGACCTTCATGAAGGTCTGGTCCATTTTGTCCTGTCTACCTTCCATGCCGCCCATTAATTCTTCGTGGTCGACCTGGTTTTCAAGCTTTTCCAACCATGCAGGTTTGTCGACTGCAGAGTTGCCGAGATTGTGACCGCCATGCGAATGATCAGTCGTAACCGCACCAGCCGGGACACACAGCCCCAGAGTTACGAATACAACAGCCAACGCATACCAGTTTTTCCACCCCTTTTTGACACCAAACATTTCTACCTCCTAAGTAGTGCGTCTAAAAATGGCTAAATAAAACCGTATGAATGTTGATTTTTCTAAACTTTTATTACCGACCCATTCCACCCCTTAAATGGCAGGTCGAAAAATATAACCCCTTATTTCAAAAGGTTTATAAGAAGTCCCCTTTTTATTAAAATGTCTGAACATCCAAAAATCTTGCATTTTGGGTGCGCCAATCTATCAAATTTATTTTTACCTTACAAGCCCCAAATGAAACTTTTCATCATTTCTCCAAACTAAAAGAAAAACCGGGCCGCCTTTTTTAATTTTGCCTAATAATCTGTCAAATTCGACCTGGTTTTCAACGGATTCGCCATTAACCGCCATAATCAGGTCTCCAGATTGCAATCCCCTGATAGCTGCAGAACTTTTGGGGTTAACATCTGATACCAGTACCCCATTAGGCAGGCCTTTACCCTTTTCCGGGTTCTTCACACTAAATCCTAGTCCGGATGGACTCAAGGGAGGAAGAGTGGCTAATGGTCTGTTTTTATTCTTCCTTGACTCCAGCTTAACGGGTACCACCCTTGTCTTTCCATTCCTAAGAATATCCAGGTTAATGGTCTGCCCAGGGGTTATTGCCCCAATCACCCGGATCATTTTGTTTGGAGAATCGATATCAGATCCACCAATTTTCAGAATAATATCCCCAACTTTAAGCCCTGCACGGTGAGCAGGGTCGCCCTCAAATACAGAATTTATGATGACCCCCACACCTTTCTTCCCTTTTGATCTTTTCGCAACTTCCTCAGTCACCGGGTCGATACCAACCCCAAGCCAGCCTCTATGCACTTCACCATGCTCCACCAATTGGCTAACTACATGCTTGACCATATTGGAAGGAATGGAGAATCCTATGCTTTGAGCATAATTGATAATCGCAGTGTTGATACCTATTACTTCCCCTTTAATATTTAGAAGCGGACCGCCACTATTTCCCGGGTTGATAGAGGCATCTGTCTGTATGAAGTCTTCATAACGGGATAGATTAACGTTTTCCCTCTTGAGGCCACTGATAATTCCAAAAGTGGTGGTGTCGTTCAGTCCGTAAGGATTGCCTACCGCAACCACAAGTTGGCCGATACGCACTTTACTCGAGTCACCAAAGTCTACTTCAGCAAGCGGCCTATCGGACGACACATGAACGACTGCGAGATCGGTGTCTTCATCAGCCCCCAACACATCACCAATGATCTCCCTGCCATCCTTAAAAGTTACTTTGATTTTGTTTACATTGCGAACAACATGGCTATTGGTGACAACAAGACCCTTTTGGGCATCATAAACAACACCAGCCCCGGCATTTGCAGGCCTTCCCTTGTTAGGAAGTCCTTCCCTTATAGCATCCTTTGCTACATAGGGGGACAAACTAACAACTGCTGGACGAACTCGGTCAGCCAGTTCAACCAACTCCTTTTCCACCTGTTCCAGAATTCCCGCCTCTCCAGAAAAAGGAATCGCAAAAAACAAAACACATAAAATGAATTTCAGCAATAGATTTTGCCCTGGGTTCTGCATGAAATATTTATTATAAGTTTTCTGAACTTGATTTTTCTGCATGAGCATGAAAAAGTATGATGTAAATAGCCTTATAAAGCCGAGAGAGCATTAACTTGCAAGACAAACAAATTACTCGATCTGCGGAGATACTCTGCCCGCTCACCGTGGAGGCAAATATAATGTCCTTCTAAAGTCGAGAAATTGTTTGCCTACAAAATAAAGACATTGTCTGTAACCTGCGGAGGTTCTCCGCTTTATATAAACTATCTTTTCCCCTGTCAAGTACAACACCACTATGACTATACAACCCAAAGATTTTGAAGATAAATCACCCGAAGAACTTTTGCGTTGGAGCATGGATAATTTCGGCCTCGAAGCCGGACTGGCTTCCAGTTTCGGAGTGGAAGACATGGTACTCATCGACATGATTGCCAAACTCAATAGCCCAATCACCATTTTCACTTTAGATACAGGAAGGCTTCACGAAGAAACATACGAGCTGATGGAACGTGTACGAAACAAATATGGGCTCGAAATTAAAACTTATTTTCCTGATAAGCAGAAGGTTGAAAGTTTGATTAGACAAAAAGGGTTTTTCTCATTTCGTGAAAGTGTGGAAAACCGCAAGGAATGTTGTCATATCCGCAAAGTAGAACCTTTGAACAGAGCGTTGAATGAACTAAAAGCCTGGGTAACAGGCTTAAGAAGAAGTCAGGGAGTCACTCGCACAGACATTGCCAAAGTCATGGAAGATGCTGAGCACCCCCCGTTGATCAAAATCAACCCACTTGCAGAGTGGAGTGAAGAACAGGTAATGAACTATATTATCGAGAACAACGTACCTATCAACGTACTACATAAAAGAAATTATCCCAGCATTGGTTGCGCCCCTTGCACACGGCCAGTTGAACCCGGCGAAGACATCCGTGCCGGACGATGGTGGTGGGAAAATCCGGAACATAAAGAATGCGGCCTTCACCAGCGATAAAGTTGGATTTATTTAAAAAATAAATCGTGCGATGACGATTATAAATAATACTTGTCAGTTTGTAGAAAATAAACTTGCAGGAGAAGGATCCGGTCATGACTGGTGGCATATCTATAGGGTATGGAACCTGGCCAAAAAACTAGCTGTACAGGAGGGTGCAAATTTACTCATCGTTGAGTTGTCTGCCCTCCTTCACGACATCGCTGACTGGAAATTTTATGACGGGGATGACACCAAAGGCCCGAAATTGGCAGAACAATTTCTGATGTCCAATCAGGTGGACCGCAAAGTGATTGATCCTGTCATAGAAATTATCGCAACGATTTCATATAAAGGTGCCGGAGTTGCCACTCCCATGAAAACCCTTGAAGGTGAAGTGGTGCAGGATGCGGACCGGCTCGATGCAATTGGCGCAATGGGCATTGCCCGCACATTTGCCTATGGCGGCAACAAAAACCGTTTGATGTATCATCCTGATGAAAGACCAGTCATGCACCAAAGTTTTGAGGATTATAAAAAAAATACCGGTCATACCATCAATCATTTCTACGAGAAATTACTTTTATTAAAGGATCGTATGAACACAGTCTCGGCAAAAAGAATGGCTGAAGGAAGACATCAATTCATGCAGGTTTTTCTTGACCAGTTTTATGAGGAGTGGGATGGAAAAGCTTGAGATTCTACATAAGGCATCGGACCTGATCAGGAAGTCCAAGCGCACCTTATTCTTAACCAGTGCCGGCATGAGTGCCGATTCCAATATCCCTACATTCAGGGATAAGGATGGCTATTGGAGAAACTTTCCTCCCTTCAAGGAAAAAAACCTGGAAGCTCAGGATCTTGCCAGTCCATGGGCATTTCGCAATGAGTTGCCTCACGCGTGGGCTTTCTACGAATGGCGAAGGAGAAATGCCGAAGAAAACCAGCCGCATGAAGGTTACCGAATCATTAACAAATGGCTTGAAGATCAGGATGGATTCATCCATACGACCAATACTGATGGAATGCATTTAAGGTCGGGTTGCCCTGAAGAACGCATTTTGGAGGTCCATGGTTCTATGTGGAGACTGCAATGCCTCAATACCTGCACCTACCAGTTTTGGGATGAACTTTCGGTTCCCCTCTGTGACCTGAATACAGGCACAATGAAAGCTTCAAATTACCCAACCTGCAAAAATTGTAAGGGTATCGCCCGTCCGCATATTCTCATGTTCGGAGATGGAGAGTACATCGGACACCCGGAGCAGGAAGGAAGTTTCAAAAGGTTCATGCAAGAACCGGTTGATCTGGCAGTTCTTGTCGGCAGCTCAGGAGCGGTTCCAACAAATGATTATATTGCTGTCCACGTTCAAAGACAGGGAACTCCTGTCATCAATATCAACCTGGACCCATCCAGTAATAGCATTGTTAACACTGATCTTTTCATTAAAATGAAAGGCAAAGAAGCTTTCACTGAACTGCATAGAATCACTTTTGGAAGCAGTGATTAAAGCAAATCACCTCGCAGACACAATTAATAGTTTGATTTTTATTACCGTGAGTTTGGAATTTATAGTATCCTCACTCATAAACCTAATATCAACGAAACTGGTGTTTCATTGTCCAGAAAAACTTTTAAGACCCAGGAGTTTAATATGCGGATCGTGCTTTTGACATTTATGATTTTATTTCTTCAGCCGATTCCTTCCTTTGCCAAGTGTAAGCAGGCTGATATTTGTGAAATGATGAAAAAAATGGACCACTTTTCGATCCTAAATGAATGCCCTGGTTCAGGTCCTCTGCTCAAGGAATGTCGAAAGGTCAGTGAAAGCGTTCTTGAAGAACTTGCTAAACCTAATTTTGTTGACAATGGGGATGGCACGGTAACTGATACCGTCAACAAATTACGCTGGATCAAAAAAGGTGTGATAAACAAATTAAAGCTTAAAGATGCCAAAGCTTTTGCAGAAGCGGAAACTTTTGCAGGAAGCTCAGATTGGCGCTTGCCAACCCTTCCTGAATTAAAAACTCTTATCTACCCAGAGCGGGTTATTAACGCCAGTGGTAAAAAAGCCTGGATCAACCCAATCTTTGACGATGGACTCGGCCATTATTACTGGACCACCACCACCTGCGACCAGTTATCTGCCATTGAAGACCGTTACCAGAAAAAAATATGTCAGCAAGGTGAAGCAGCCGCCTGGCTGGTGCATTTCAATATCAACGCAGTTTTCTGGTTCAACACAACTACGGAAAGGCCTCATTCCTGGCTGGTACAGAGCGTAGAATAATTTTTACCACTATGTGTTAAATGACACTTTGGCTTTCAATAGTCAATTAGCGTTATGACATTGTGAAATACCATATCTAATTTGACCAGGATTCAATGAAAAAAAGAATCCTCTTCTCCCTTTTCCCCATCCACATAATTGAACTAATTTTATTTTGAATCCGATCTAAAACTCTTGTCCTTTGACTGACTATCATAACTTAAACTTTAGAAACCGCTTCATAGAACTGGGGCCGGAATTTTATCAGTCCAAAGATCCCGATCCCGTAACAGACCCTTATCTGATTGACTATTCCCCTTCGGTTGCGAAATTGATAGGCCTTCATCATCAGGCTGAAAATAATAAGCATTTCACAGACCATTTCAGTGGAAATGTTTCTATAGCAGGAGCTCAGCCCCTGGCAATGGCTTATTCAGGACATCAGTTCGGTTCTTATAACCCCAGGCTGGGAGATGGACGAGGACTGTTGTTGGGAGAGGTGCAAAATCAAAACCTGGAAATGTGGGACATTTATCTTAAGGGATCAGGCCCCACCAGATTTGCTCGAGGTTTTGATGGAAGAGCGACCTTAAATTCATCCATACGTGAACACTTGGCAAGTGAAGCTTTACACGGACTGGGGATTCCCACTACCCGTTCATTAGCGGTCATCGGAATTCGGGAATTGATATACAGGCAAAGACCGGAGCTGGCTGCGATACTGGTAAGGGTAGCTGATTCACATATTCGTTTTGGGAGTTTCGAGTTTTTTCACTACACCGGACAAAATAGAAATGTAGAACGTTTGCTGGAATTTTCCATTCAAAGTTATTACCCAGATATTGCTGGAGAATCAGACCGATATAGAATATTTTTTCAACGTACCCTTAAACGTACTGCAAAGCTTATCGCAAAATGGCAGGCATTCGGCTTTATTCATGGTGTGATGAACACAGATAATATGAGTATAACCGGAACCACCTTTGACTACGGCCCATATGGTTTCATGGATCGTTTTGTTCCTAACCATACTCCAAACCACTCAGACACACATGGTCGCTACGCTTACAATCAACAACCTGAAATTGGATTTTGGAATCTCAATAAATTGGCTGAGGCCCTCATTCCTATGATCAGCGCTGAAAAGCTGGAAGAGGAAATGAAACAATACCAACTTTTTTTTAATCGTTGCTATCGTGAAGAAATGGGAAAAAAGCTGAGGATCACAATTCTTGACTCAGAGTTCACACAACTGATTCAGCAAATGTACCAACTTCTTATAGACCACCGACTTGACTACACTAATTTCTTCAGATTTCTTGCGAACTACCCCACTCAAACTGCAAGTATAAATGATGATGACCTGAGATCCTGGTTAAGCCGCTATCTTGAGCTAGCTCAAAGGGAAGGAATAAGCCACGAAGCAAGAAAAGAAAAAATGGATGCATGCAATCCAAAATTTATATTAAGAGCCCATCTTTTACAAACAGCACTCGACAAAGCACTCAAAGAGTCCAATTTCTCAGAAATCACTCGTCTCAGAGTTCTTATGGAAAATCCATTTAAAGATAGACCAGAGGTTTTTGAAAAATACAACATTGACCCTGAATATTATGCCCAGGAAACTCCAGAGACTTATCTCTGCCGACAAACCAGTTGTTCTGCATAATTAACGCAATCTAAACGATTGCAGAAAGGAAACATGATTCTGTTAGAAGGAGAAATCAGTGAGATTAACACTCCACCCAATAAAGCCGACCAATTCCGGGAACTAAGTATCTGGATTCCTGAAACAGAAGAGCATGTGGAATTGACATGCTTTATACATGAGGTCCAAAAGGCCGGCCTTGAAGAAGGGAGCAAGATTTCCATCAAAATAGAAAAAAAGTTCGATATAGATTCTTTAACACGCGACTTATTGAAGCCACAATAGAATGACAAAATACCAGAGTGGTTTTTACTTCACCATTTGGTAATATAAGGTTTCTCTAATCAAGTGGAGCCCTGATGGCTTCACCAACGTTTATGCGTAAAATAAAAGAACTCGGTGAATTTGGACTCATCCATAAACTTTCATCGCGCATCAAATTCCGCGCACCTGATTCTATTCTGGGCATAGGTGATGATTGTGCGGTTTATCCCGTCAAATCAGGCAAATTTGAAGTCATCTCCACGGACGCTCTGGTTGAGGACATCCATTTCAAGCTTTCTACGACAAAACCGGAGACTCTGGGACGTAAGGCACTGTCAGCCAGTCTCAGTGACATTGCAGCGATGGGTGGGACTCCCAAAAGAATAATGGTGACTCTGGGAATACCCAAAAAGATTTCTGTTTCATTTCTCGAAAAACTGTATTCCGGCTTTAACGAAATATGTAATCATTTTAATGTAGAACTTTCTGGTGGCGATACTGTCTCATCACCAAAGTGTTTTTTCATCAATGTATCGGTCATAGGAGAGGCAAAACGTGTTTTCTCGCGTAAGGGTGCCAGGCCGGGCGACCTTATCTTCGTGACCGGAACATTGGGAGACTCAAGTCTTGGGTTGAAACTACTCAGAAAAAATAATACCAGGGGCAGAGACCAAAGTTTCCTGATCAATAGGCACCTTGATCCGACAGCAAGAGTTAAGGAAGCTGAGATGCTGGGCCGCTCCAGAACAGAAATCACTTCTATGATAGATATCAGTGACGGCCTGATTCAGGATCTTCACCATATCTGCAAATCCTCAAAAGTAGGAGCCCGGATTTATGAAGATCGTCTGCCCTTATCTCCTGAGTTTATACGTACTTGCGATAGGAGCTCAATCTCCCCACTGCCACTTGTATTAAATGGTGGAGAGGATTATGAATTACTATTTACTTTGCCTGCTGATGGTGTTAAAAATTTAAATAGGCAGTTTTTAAAGGCTAAAGTGCTTGTTACGCAAATCGGGGAGATCCTCAAACCCGGAAAAATATCAATGAAAATGAGAAACGGAACTTTAAAAGCCCTTCCTGTATCAGAAGGCTTCAATCATTTTAAATGAAAGTTTTTGGTTTCTCGTTCCAGACTTGCAAATTGCCCGATCGAGTTATAGTCAAACTCGATTCACAAGTACATGCCAAGCTTGAGGTTTCTTAAAACTTTTGGACGATTCATTAATATCCCGTTCACTGTTGTTATTGTTTTTACTCTTGTGTTCGGCTTTTTTTTCAGCCTGTGAGGTCGCTTATTTTTCTCTAAACTCTCTTCAATTGAATGAGATGTCAGAGAATAAAGGGCGCATGGGTCGAATTGTAAACTCCCTTCTGGAAAAACCGAGAGAACTGCTCATCACAATTTATATTGGCAATGAGTTCGTCAATATAGCTATCTCTGTAGTCGTCACATCCATAGCCATCAGTATTTTTGGAAATCTCGGGGTGGGCATTGCCATTGGTGGTGGCACTTTACTCCTGCTGGTTTTTGGTGACATCATTCCAAAGAGTATTTCTATCAAATATGCCCAGCCCTACGCGATATTTGCAGCATATCCATTAAAAGCTTTCGCACAGCTTGTCCAGCCAGCACAAAAGCTATTTTCTGTCTGGACTGAAAAGGTAATCGGTTCAATGGGTATTCTGCCTCATGGTCTTAAAGAATCCCCTATAACGGATGAAGAGTTTAGAGCTATGGTCCAGGTCGGAGAAGGGGAAGGAGTTATCGATTCTGATGAAAGGGAGTTGATCCAGAATGTAATTGAGTTCGGTGAAACAACGGTGGGAGAAATCATGACTCCAAAGATAGATATGTTCACCGTAGATGTTGATAACAGTTTGGACGAAATTCTGCCCAGAATAATAGAAAATTTTTACTCCAGGGTTCCTGTGTATGGAAATGAAGAAGAAGGTATCGTGGGAATTTTGTTCACAAAGGACCTCACACGACTTAAACATTTACCTCGGGAGAAGGTAAACCTTAAAAGTATACTTCACCCCACCATTTCTGTTCCGAAGTCAAAAAAAATCAAGGAAATGCTTGAAGAGTTCAGAAGGTTAAACAGACATATGGCCATTGTTCTTGACGAATATGGAAGTGTCTGCGGGTTGGTCACTCTGGAAGACGTCCTTGAGGAACTTGTTGGAGAAATCGACAGCGAAATGAGGCAGGAGGAACTCCCGCTAAAGAAATTGAATGAAAAAAATTATCGCATTGCTGGAGCATATAGCCTGGCAGAATTCAATGAAAGTTTTCAAAGCGGGTTACCTGAGGATGATTACGATACCGTTGGCGGATATGTTTTCGGGCTATTTGGCCGGATTCCCCGATCAGGTGAATCAACCACTGTCGACAGGTTTAAATTCCGAGTCGAAAAAATGAAGGGCTCAAGAATCTTGAACCTTTTCCTCACTCTTATAAGCCCACCTATCCAGGAAGAAACAAACAAAGAACTCAATGAGACTTTAGAAGACTAATGGATTTTGCGACAACACTGATACTGGTACTGCTGGGAATTCTGTTGGAAGCATTCTTTTCCGGTTCAGAAATTGGGATGGTTTCTGTTAACCGGATAAAAATGAAGCAGCTTACTGAAGAGGGAAACTCAGCTGCCAGATCCATCTTAAAGCTGCTGGATAATCCTGAAAGACTTTTCACAACAACCTCCCTGGGAACCAATCTCACTATGGTAGCCAGCACAGCTGTATTCACCGCTTTCATGGTCACCCACTTCGGAGATTCCGGGGAATGGATGGCCATGCTGATTATTTCTCCTGTGATATTTTTTATCGGAGAAATCATTCCTAAAGTTGTTTTCCAGCATCGCGCTGATTCCATCATGCTATTTATGATTTATCCGTTGATTTTTTTCTATAAAATCTTGTCACCATTTACATCATGGTTATCGAAAGTTTCAGCAAAGTTTACTAATCGTGTACAACTGGCATCCGATGAAGAACATAAAACTTTCAGCAGGGATCAGCTTAGAGGTGTATTAAGTCTGGAATCACAAACTGTAGATCTTGGTCCGACTGAAAAGAAAATCATTCATAACATTTTCAATTTTGGAGAGCTAAGGGCAGAGCATTGCATGGTTCCCCTTATACAAATGAGCGCGATAAAAGATACTGCCACACTGATTGAAGCACATGAAGTAGCAAATGATTCCGGTTTCTCACGTGTACCCGTATTTCATGAACGGATGTACAATCTCATCGGAATTCTAAACACCTTCGACCTTTTAGACCAGCCTGTCGATCACAGCCCTATCACTAGTCTCATCCGCCCCGCATATTATATTCCCCCAAGTAAAAAAGTTGACGACCTGCTCAAAGAACTCCAGCAAAGAGGTTTGCATGTTGCCATTGTCGTTGATGAGTATGGAGGATGCGTCGGATTGATAACAATAGAGGATCTACTGGAAAAAATTGTTGGCGAAATTGAAGATGAATACGACAAACCAGAGAAAACATACAAACCCTATGCAGACGGTGGATATCTTGTTGAAGGTAACACGGAAATAAGTGTTCTCAATGACGCTCTTAACTGGGAGCTTCCCACTGGAGAATATGAAACTCTTGCAGGTTTGGCTATTGACCGTTTGGAAAGAATTCCGAACTCAGGCGATCAGGTTCTGGTCGGCTCATATCGGTTAACCGTCAAAGAAGCTAGTAAGCGCAAAATCCAATCTCTGATAATCCGTAAGCTGGACCCACCTCAAGAAGCAGATACTAATACTGAAAAAGAAACGGTTTCTTAAATTTTTCGAACTTTCTCCAACTCTTGATAAGCTGACTGAACCTCAAGAAACTTCAAGTGGGCTCTGTGAAATGTCTCTTCATCTTCTTGAGCAACCCGGTCAGGGTGATACTCGCTGACTAGTTTTCTGTATGCTTTTTTTATTTCATCATTAGAAGCATCTGAAGGAAGACCCAATATATTATAGGGAGTCTTAAAAGGTCCAAGTGAATATTTTGCTCTGATTTCATTATGCTGGTCGTAGGATAACCCCAACTCCAGTCCAACTGTTTTTATAAGAGCCTGGTTTTTTTCGTCAGGAAGATTCTCCACCAATATAACCTGATAACAGAGGGCGAGAAGCAAAAGGTTGTAATTATTCTGGCAAGACTTCTTGTATTCCTTCACGAATCGGTAAATATCCGGTTTTTTGGACTGGACTTCATCCATCAACCTGTCAATTGATTTCAAATCAGGGGCACCGTAACCCAGGTTTTTCATAAAAAAATTATGGATTACAGCCACTTGTTTGGGAGTAAGTGTGCCGGACTCCACAGCTACACGCGTCAAAATAATAACCAGGCAAGATATAAACTCGCCTTGATGGACTATGCCAGGCAAACTTTCCTGTAATTTTTTCTGGAGTTTTTTAGCTAAAAAATGTTCAATGGTTCCACCAATAACGGCACCTAAAGGACCGCCACGTAAAAAACCCAAACCTGCGCCCATCCACCATGACATATGAAGAATTCACTCACTAAATAAAAATAAGCACTATATCATAAACAATGATATAAGCATTCTCTTTACCAAATGCTAAAACAAACAAGAAATAACCATGGTTGAACTGCAGTCCACTAGAGGAAACTATTGATGGTCAAACATATTGTGATGTTTAAATTGGCAGAAAAGAATCAAAAAAATCTGAATGAGGCCTTGGAGTCCCTCAACAGCCTGAGAGGAAATATTGAATCCCTGAAGTTTTTAGAATTGGGAACCGATTTTTTAAATTCAGAAAGAAGCTATGATATCGTTCTCACAGCATTATTTGATGATCGGGAGGGATTGAAAGCATATGCAGAACACAGAAATCATTTACCTGTTGTAGACAAAATGCGTTCGCTCTGCTCATCATCCATTGTTGTGGATTACGAAACAGAATAGCACTGGCTTAAATTTATCTCCAAAATGAGATTTTTATGCCATCCGGGCAAATAAAATGTTGTACTTTATTTATCCAAGTGCTAAGGTTCTAGGAATTTTTATCCAGCCATGGATAAAACATAAAGGTTTTTGAGTTACCTTCCCGAATGAATTCATCATAAGAGTTCCCTAATATAGGAGATTCGGCAATGGCAACGAAAAAAAAGGCAGCAAAAAAAGCTGCCAAAAAGAAAACTTCAAAAAAAACTGCTGCAAAAAAAAAGGTTGCTCCTAAGAAAAAGACTGCTGCCAAAAAGAAGGCTTCTGTAAAGAAAAAGGCAACCCCTAAGAAAAAAGCAAAAAGCAAAAAGAAATCCATCAAGAAGAAGCCTGTGAAGAAAACTGTAGCAAAAAAATCATCTCAAAAGAAAAAAGCCAAGTCAGCTCCTAAAAAAACAGCAAAAAAAACTAAATCTTCTTCAAAGTCCACATCTGCAAAAAAGAAAACTAAAACTTCGAAGTCTACTGCCAAACCTGGCAAGCTACGCCTGGTAAGACAAGAACAACCTAATTTAGATCCTGCTATTCTGAAAATTCGTGACAGGCTTATTACTAATCGTGCAGAGCTATTAAAGTTAATTCAAGCTTCACAGTCTGTTGAAAGGGATGCCGGGGATTTAACCTTCAGCAACGAAATTGATCTTGCCTCAAGTCTTGAGGGTAGGGAAATGATTTTTCAGTTAACCAGCAGAGACCGTAATGAGCTTAAACTAATTGAAGATGCTTTATTCAGAATAAATAGCGGTACATATGGAGAATGTGAATCTTGCGAAAAAAAGATCACTTTAAAGCGCCTGCAAATTATGCCGCTAACCTCGCTATGCATTGATTGTCAGGAAGCCGCAGAAAATCTTTAAAAGGGCCTTTACTTGCGGTAAGAACCATTCGCATGTACAGTTGGTCTCTCAGCTAAGATATTTTAAC
>CAYFNV010000039.1:0-22294 GCA_964344595.1 uncultured Nitrospina sp.
CAAGTCCCGATTTAAAAACATTGCTAAAAATGACCCCTTATGCAAAGGTCTCCTTTTTGGGGTAAGGGCTTTTTGTTTTTTGTGAAAGTTGTGGTAAATATTATGTCGGGATGATCGAATAACCTAATTTGTACCTGAACTTGGGGAGAAACCAGGTATGGGAAGTGATCAGAGAGGATTTCCACGTTCACTCGTGGATATGGTTGTTAAAACCCGAATCAATGACCAGTGGGTTGAGAGCAAGGTTCTGGATCTTTCAGTGGAAGGTGTTTCGCTGGAAGTCTCGCAACCGATTCAGACAGGTGAAATGTCAACGATCGAACTGGAACATTCTGAATGGATGAAGAAAAATCAGGTAAAGGTCGAGATAATCCGTTGCGATAGCAACCCGGATGAAACGGAACCAAAAGTATTTCATGTAGTAGCCAGACTGATAGAACCGAATGATGATTATCTGATGGGGGCTTTAAATTTGGTTCATGGTTCCGGACCAAAGAGAGACAGGCGCCAGTCTAGTTTTGGAAAGAGGGAAGATGGAAGATAGTACCCTGCTAAAAGAAATTGGTGGTAGGCCTGTGCTCGAAAAAGTTCATAAGCTTTTTTACGACAAGCTGTATGAACACCCTTGGTTGAAAAACTTTTTTCTGCATATTGACCAGAAAGTCATAGAAAACCAGCAGACAGATTTCATGGTCTCTAATATGGGTGGGGGAAAAATTTATTCTGGAGGCATGCCAAAAAATGTTCACCGGCATATGTATATCACCGAGGAACTGTTTGACTTGAGAACTAAAATTTTAAAAGAAAGCATTCTTGCCTGCGGTGTGGCTGAAGAGTTGGCTGAAAGATGGATTCGAATAGACAGCGCGTTTAAGCACTCCCTGGTTAAAAAAAGCCTTGACCAGTGTGAGAAACGTTATTTTACAGATGAGATCCTGAATTTTCCTAAACCCTACTAAATGACTGCTTTTGGGGAGAGACCTTTGCACAATCCCAAGATCCTTCGAGAGCCTCAGGATGACACCTAAAAAACACCGTATTGTCATGCTGAGCTTGTCGAAGCATCTCGCGTTAAAGTTACAGACTTGTGCAAAGGTCTTCCTGAAGAAGGGCTGGCGTGCAATGGCTTCGCTGCCTGGCTTAAAGTTACCGGGGTTTGATAGACAATTATAAATTTCCCTTGGAGGAACTCCATGCAAGCTCAACAGGGGGTGTTGAGAGCTCCACTTAAACATACATTAATTCAGGTTTACAACTTTGAAGACTTGCCGTTGATCACCATGAATGTAGCCAGGATAGGTGCCCAGACCCCTGGCATGGCTTCCGAAATTGCCGGTAACGAAAAGCATTTCGCTGTAGTGGGGTTTGGACCCATGACCTGGGTTTGGCTCACGCCCGATAAGCCGGTCCCAAGCGGATTTCGGGCTGTTGATCAGACCGAGATAGGTGGGGAAGACGTTCCCGAAACCGAGGGCGATATCCTGCTGTACTTTACTTCCAACAATGCTGAATTAAACCGGAAAATAGCCACCCAGGCGGGCGAAATGTTTGGAAACGATGGTGAACTTGTTGAGGAAATTGAGTCGAAAAACTTTACCCGAACAAATGCTTCAGACAGTATCCTGATAGATAAATCCACCAACCTTGATACAGAGAAAAGCTGTTTTGTTTTCACACAGCGGTTTGAGGGAAACGGGGAGGTCTTGTCCCCAAATTGCCAAAACAGTTTTGTTACAGACTCCGGACTTTATACAATGACTTACAGCAATAACCCGGATGAATTGGAACAGTACGCCGACTCTGTTTCCCGCCCTTCTATCGCGCGGGGATTTTTTTTCATCCCGTCTCTTGATTTGCTGACCAGCCTGAGAATGGGTGGTATTCGTATGGGCTCCCTCGCCATTAACGCCAAATGGAAGCAGTAACCCCAGCTTGACGCTGGACCCAGTTTAGGCGTAGGGCCGGCGATTGTCACCCTGAGCATTGTCGAAGGGTGGCCATTGCCCGTCATTAAAAGAAGCAAAGAAAAATATTCAGAAGCTATTGAAGAAACGCACCAAGTCAAAACCCAAACCTAAGGAACAAACGAGTTCTGAAGCCATTGAGCGACCAGAAGCAGAAACTATTGAAAAAGATTCTAGCAATTGATAATCAATAACAAAGGACGTAATTTATCAACTCCTTGTAAACTATGGTTAGAATGGGAAAAGCCTGAAGGTTGTTTTAGAGTTATATTTACAATAAAATATTAATGTTCTAACGATATGGAGATGCTAAACCCTATGCGTAATGAATTCACTGCTGTTTTTGAAAAGGAAGAAGACTGGTTCATCGCATACTGTCCTGAGGTTCCTGGAGCAAATGGACAAGGAAAAACCATGGACGAATGCCGTCAGAGCTTGGCGGATGCTATTTCCTTGATATTGCAAGACCGACGAGAAGAAGGTTTGAAGGGGGTGCCTGATGACGCAATTCGTGACATCGTCAGCATTCCATGAAGCGCAACCAGCTTCTAAAGCACTTACGCAAATACGGTTGTCATCTTAAAAGAGAGGGGGCATCGCATTCCCTTTGGATTAATCCTCAGACGGGTCAAGTCGAAACTATTCCAAGGCACACTGAAATTCCCAATCGCTTAGCCAAAAAAATCTGCAAGGGCTTGGACCTTCCCGAAATTTAAATAAAAAAACTCAACCAGAAATAACTCCTCACCCTTTTACTTGGGTTGAGTATTGTTGTTCGCAAACAAAGTGAAGACTCGTTACCCTTCGGCTGACTCAGGGTGATATCGTGGAGACCAGCGTAACGCTGGTGGCCCCACGCCGAGTGGGCTAAACGTTTCGAGTGGCCTGTTCGTTCATGGTTTCGAGTCTTCTTACCAGAATTTCGATCAGCTTGTCTTTCAGTTTGGTGGGAATCGCGGGTCTGAGTTTGTCTATATTTTTAGTGTCGATCTTCAGGGCAATAGCATTGCCATCAGCGATGACGCTGGTTGTCCTTATTCGCTTGGCAATGTAAGCGATCTCTCCAAATACAGCACCCGCTTTAAGTTTGGCAAGAACCACTTCGTTGGGATTGTTTTTAACAACAGCCACCACTCCTTTGAGAAGTATGAAAAAAGAATAATCTTCATCTCCTTCCCTGATAATTACATCGGAAGGTACATACTTATAGATTTGGCTTTCTAAAGTACTGAGGAACTGCTTTTCTTCCTGGGAGAACTCGTCAAAGAAAGAAAGTTTGTCAATCAGTTCAAATGCCTGTTCCTGATTCATAAGATTGTTACTCTGGTTAAATTTTCATATGTCATTGTAACGGAACCTGAGTTTTAAGCAAGGAGTTGATGAATAACTTTATTTTTCACTACATCCTTATTGTAAGGTGGATACCTTTGCAAAAGTCATCATTGCTGTATAGGTTACGTAATTCGTTGAGTCCAGTGTCACGCTGGGCTCGACCAGCGTAACTTTGGATGGCGTGCGGCCTGTGCTTCATCGGGACGTGACACTTTAGACAGGCAAGGGGACGCGTGCGAGCTGTCAGGATCTTCTTTGCCTTTCCGGGAAATAGATTTCATGGCCTCGATGAAATTGTCCAATGTTTCCTTCGACTCCGTTTCTGTGGGTTCGATCATCAATGCACCTTTGACAATCAAAGGAAAATAAACAGTGGGGGGATGGAAACCGTGATCAATAAGGGCTTTGGCGAAATCCATTGTCGTGATGCCTTGCCCTTTATCATTGAAAACGCACTCATGCAGAGTGGGTCCTGAAAATGGCAGGTGGAATGTGTCTTTCAATCGGGCGCGGATATAATTTGCGTTGAGCACTGCAGATTGTGCTACTTCCCGGATGCCTTCTGCTCCCAGTGTGCGTATGTAGGCATAGGCACGTAGCAGCATGCCAAAGTTGCCGTTGAAAGATTTCAGCCTGCCAACACTTTCGGGGCGGTCCGAGTTGAGCCTGTATTTTGATCCTGTTTTTTCCACAACAGGGGCAGGCAGATATGGTTCAAGTATGTCTTTTATGCAAACAGGGCCTGCACCGGGGCCGCCTCCTCCATGCGGGGTTGAAAAAGTTTTGTGCAAGTTGATATGTAGTACATCGATTCCCATATCACCCATTTTAGCAACGCCCATAACGGCATTCAGATTGGCACCATCGCAATAGACTAGCCCACCTTTTTTGTGGACGATTTCCGTAATTATTAAAATGTCTTTTTCGAACATTCCCAAAGTATTGGGATTGGTCAGCATGATCGCTGCTGTTTCTTCATCCATTGCTGCTTCAAGTTTGGCGACATCAATCATCCCTTCAGCATTTGATGGTAATTGAACAGATTTGTAACCGCATAACGTGGCACTGGCCGGGTTTGTTCCGTGGGCAGAGTCGGGGAGTAAAACTTTTTTTCTGGGATTACCTTTCGCCGAGTGGTAGGCCTGAATCATCAGCATACCGGCAAACTCCCCCTGCGCTCCAGCGGCTGGTTGCAGACTGGCGTGATCCATTCCACTGATTATTTTCAGGCATTCCTGCAATTCATACATCATCTGCAGGCTACCTTGTGAGTCTGAATCGGGAGTCATCGGGTGATGCTGAGCGAAGCCTGGCAGTCGTGCCAGTGTCTCATTAATTTTTGGATTGTATTTCATGGTGCACGAGCCCAATGGGTAAAAATTGGTGTCGATGTTGAAATTCCACTGTGACAGTCGGGTGTAGTGACGTACCACATCAAGCTCTGTAAGCTCCGGGAGTTCATCAATCTCCTCACGGATTTCTGTTGGCGGCAGTAAGGTTTCAATCTCCACTTCTGGCACATCACAAGAAGGCAGGGAATAAGCCTTTCGACCTGGCGAACCCATTTCGAATACTAGGGGTTCTTCAAAGATCAATCCTGGTGTTCCCGGGCTATTCAAGTTTTTTGGCGCCTGATTCATGATTTTCCTTTTTATCTAAGAAAGGGTTGTGTTTAGCATATTCAACAGGGTGTCGAGGACTGTTTCAGGAGACAGGGAGTCATTGTCTCTTTCTTCCAACACCACGCTGTTTGGATTTAGTGGGCCCCAGCGTTTGATTTCTCCGTGTTTAAAGATCACACATACCGGTTTATCAACTGCCGAGGCAAGGTGCATGATCCCGGTGTGGTTGCAAAGTAGAACATCGCATTCCTGAATTAAAATCGCAAGTTCTTTTGCGGTGAGTAAGGGAAGAAGTTTGGGTTTTTTCTTCATGCTGGCAATGGCTGTTTGAAGTTTGGTTTCTTCTCCGGGACCATTGATCATCCAGACTTGGGCTGAATCTATAAGTTTTTCAATGACGACTTTGAACTTTTCCCACTTCCACCCCCATTTTGCTATGCGGGTGCCAGACTTTACCAATACAACCGGTTGGCTTGATGGGCCGAGGAAGTTTTGAATGATGTCCGCGATCTTTTTTGACTCGGCAGGATTGAAATAAAGCCGAGGCTGGTTTTTTATTTTCTGGATTCCCAGTGTTCGCAGGAGCTCCAGATTGTTTTCGGTTTCGTGCCGTGCCGGACCTTCCACCGGAACCCGGATGTTATGCACCCATTCGTTTTCCTTATGGTCATAGCCGACCCTGATTTTTGCGTCTGAAGCAAGGCTGAAAAATGTGGCGGTAGCACTGAAGTTTTTATTAAGAGTCAGTGAGAGATCAAAATGTTCATCTCTTAGTTGGCGTAAAACAACCAAAGGTTGTCCGGGGTCAAGGGAAATTACTCTGTCTATATTTGGATTATCGGCTAGCAGGCCTGCCTGTGCTTTATCCACCAGGGCACTTATATGTAAATGAGGGAATTCACTCTTAAGTGTTTCGTAAACGGGGGTGGAGAGCAATACATCACCCAGTCTGTCTGAGCGTATGACCAAGACAGACTTTATCTTGTCAAAGTCCAGCGGAAGGTTAGGTGGGCTGGGAGCTTTTCCCGCACAGATGCCAATAAGGTTCCATAGCAATTGCTTGCCTTTTTTTTCTAGTGTGTGCAGGGCTTGGTTAGCCATGGATTGAGAAGAAGGCTATAGAGTGATTTGTTGGCTTGTTACTTGTCCGACAGATTTGCTTTTAAAGAGGGAGAGCCTCATCAATAAGCATGATGGGAATGTCATCTTTAATAGGATATTTCAAAGCGCAGGCTTTGCAGGCAAGCGCATCTTCTTCTTTAGTCAGTTCGATGTCACCCTTGCATTTTGGACAGACCAGAATGGCCAGCAATTCCTTGTCGATTCCCATAATTGTTCTCCCTGCATAATACTGTTTTCAGTGTAATTGTTTTTTTATTTGCTGGTGGTTTTTTACAGCCTGGAACACTTCATCTACGGTCACTTGATTCATACATTCTTTAGTTCCCAACGGGCAGTTTTTTTTCCAGCAAAAACTGCAAGAAAGCACTTTATAGACTGTTGTGTGGTTAACGCCATAAGCACCATTACGCACCGGGTCAGTGGGCCCAAATATTGAAACTGTTGGAATGTCTACTGCTGCAGCCAGGTGAAGTGGACCTGAATCACAGCTTACCAGCAGTGCCATCCTTTTGTACAGAGCAATAGATTCTAAAATTGAAGTAGGTGGTGCAATCCAGCTTTTTTGTGACATATATGCGGCGATTTGCTGGACCTTAAATTCTTCACCTGGTCCCCAGGTCAGCATGATGGAAAATCCCAACTCCCTGGATATGTGGTCGGCCAACTCTGCAAATCGTGCCAGCTCCCATTGTTTGCTTTCAAATCCTGCCCCAGAGTTGATTGCTATGATTGGTCTTGAGGTCAGTTCCGGGTTCTGTTCAAAATAATCTGCAATTTTTTTATCTGTTTCACCAGGAACACTTAGAGGAAATTTTTTAGTTTCTGTAATTGAGCCCAATGCGGTTTCCAAAAGAGTGAGGTTTATGTCTACGATATGAAGTCCACCTTTCATCTTGGGTGCTTTGAGATTTGTGAACAGGGTGTTGAATTTTTCTTTACAGTTGTTCCGGTGGAACCCAACTCGGGTAGGGGCACCACTCAATTTAGCTACAATGCCACTTTTAAGGAGGCCATGAAGATCTAGAACAAGATCGAACCTATGATGTCGAAGGGTTTTGATCGTATCCAGAACTTCACTGAGGGATTTGCCATTCCAGTTTTTGCGCCATACTTTAGTACGCAGAGGGATGATTTCATTAATATCTGGGTTGTCCAGAAGGAGATCCTGAAAACGTTCTTCTACCATCCATGTTATGTGGGAATCAGGCAGGGTTCTCCTCAGTGTGGCGGCAAGGGGAAGTGTGTGGATGATATCACCCAGCGCGCTGAACTTAAGAATCAGGATTTTCTTCATGTTTCCCCGTTAGGGTCGAACGAGGTTTAAATAGATATAGCGGTATCCCAGTGTGCCCATCACTCCCCCAAATAAAGCGCCTGCAAGTACATCTGTGGGATAATGAACTTTTAAATATACTCTTGAATAACAAACCAGCAGGGCACAGGCAAATGCCAGTAGAGTTGTGTTCCTGAAACAAAGACTGATAAGAGTAGCTGCGGCAAAAGTATTGCCTGCATGATTTGAAGGAAAAGAAAAGCTGTTTGAGCAGTTCACGGTATTGATCAGATCCGGCAAAACATGACAGGGCCTGACTCGGGCTATCATTTCTTTAAGTATATAGTGACTGGTGGCATCGGTCAGCCCAACTGTTGCGCCTAACGCCAGAATAAAGGCAAAACCATATCTCTTATAAACAATGAGAATAGCAACTATGCATGCAATGCCGATATGGATAAAGTTCTGCTTGATGGTGATAAACAGCATGAACTCTTGCATTATTCGGGATTGAAAATGCTGGTTGATCCAGTAGAATAGTGAAACGTCAAGATCTTGTAAAATGGTGGATCCTTTTTGCGGGAGTTGTGGTTACACTGCTAATTTTATGGAGTTTAATGGGTTGAGTCAATCGATTTGTCGTGCTCCCTCATTGTGGATATTATAAAAAATCTTCCTGGCGGAAAACCTGCCAAGGTTTATGGGTTTTCCTCTGAGTGGAGTTGTTGATGTCGAAAAATCATAATAATGCCTTGATCCTGTTTGCCCGTGATCCGGTTTTAGGCAAAGTAAAGACGAGATTATCCCCATTTCTGGATGAAGATGTTATTCTCAAGCTTTATACCTGCTTTCTCCATGACAGCCTCAATAAAATCCGGCAAATAAAAAATACAGATTGCTTTGTGGGAGTTGCTCCCTCAAATGATTCGGGTTTTTTTACCGGAACGCTTGGTTCTAATATCCAGCTTTTTGTTCAGGAGGGAGAAGAGTTGGGTGATAAGATGCGCAGGGCCATGCAAGACAGGTTTTCGGAGGGTTATGAGAGAGTTGTGATTATAGGTTCAGACAGCCCTTCGTTGCCGGTTTCCTACCTGACTAGAGCCTTGAACTCTGAGAAAGATATGGTTATCGGGCCGAGTACGGATGGTGGGTATTATCTAATAGGTATGAAGGATAAGGTTGTCGAAGTTTTTGATGGGGTAACATGGGGGACCGAGAAGGTACTGCGTGAAACATGTGAACGACTTGGGAAAAATGGAGTGGAATTGGAACTTTTGCCTGTTTGGTATGATGTCGATAGCCCGGAAGACTTGAAGTTTTTCAAAACACATTTAGACCTAATCGAGAAGGCTGGACTTGAGAAGGCGGGTGAAACGGGGAGGTTGCTGGATAAGATCCTTCCATCTCACTAAATAAATAGTTAGCACTTGTCTCAGAATTTTTTTTGAATGGACTTATAAAATATGAAGCTTAGTAAATATACTGACTCTGATTATCAGGCTGTTATTGATGCGTTGGAAAATCGTTCTGGTATGGATTTGTTCACTCACGATGAAACCGTGCGCAGGATATTGCAGGATATCAGGGAACGCGGAGATGAGGCATTATTGGAGTACACTCACCGGTTTGACAGATGTGAGTTTTCTGTTGACCAGTTGCGAGTCACTCCGGAAGAGATACGGCTGGCTTACGACGGTGTCGCCAGGGAAGAGCTTGAAGCACTGAAAGAAGCGGCAGAACGTATTCGTCGATTTCATGAACGTCAGAAACAGGAGTCCTGGCGTTATGAGGAAGAGGGGATCATGCTGGGCCAAGAGGTAAGGCCTCTGGCAACAGCGGGGATCTACGTACCGGGTGGTAAAGCATCTTATCCATCTTCAGTATTAATGAATGCGATTCCGGCAAAAGTAGCCGGTGTGGATCGCGTGATCATGTGCTCGCCTTTTCCTGATGGGCAAACTCGCCCACATGTTCTGGTTGCAGCGGACATAGCAGGTGTAACAGAAATATATAAGGTAGGAGGAGCTCAGGCTGTTGCTGCTATGGCTTTTGGAACGGCAACTCTCCCACGTGTGGACAAGATTGTTGGGCCGGGCAACATATTTGTTGCGTTGGCCAAGCGTCTGGTTTTTGGGCTTGTGGATATTGACATGATAGCGGGTCCCAGTGAAATTCTGGTTGTAGCAGATCATAGTGCTAACCCGGCCTATGTAGCGGCAGACCTGTTGTCTCAGGCTGAACATGATGAAGAAGCTGTGCCAATTCTGGTTACACCTGAGGAAGGGCTGGCGAGGGAGGTGATGGCCGAACTGGAGAGGCAGAAAAACACCTTGGGTCGTCAATCCATTATAGATGTATCTTTAAGCACAGAGTGTCGGCTTCTGGTGACAGAATCCCTTGAAGAGGCGGTTAACCTGGCAAATCGATTGGCTCCTGAGCATTTGGAACTGGCATTGGAAGAACCTGAGTATTGGGCGGAAAAGATTCAGAATGCGGGAGCGGTATTTCTGGGGCATTACACGCCTGAGGCTATTGGGGACTATCTGGCAGGCCCAAACCATGTATTGCCAACAAGTGGTACAGCGAGGTTTTCTTCTCCTTTAGGAGTTTATGATTTCATAAAGCGTACGAGTCTGATTTCCTATTCCCGCCCGGCTTTGGAAAAATGTGGCAAAACTGTAACATTGCTGGCCGAAATGGAAGATTTGGGCGCTCATGCAAATTCGGTCAAAATGAGGATTGAGGGAGACAAAAAAAATTCTTAAAAACACCATATTTTCAGAGCTCCAAGCCACGATTTTGACTTGACACATAATAAAGGCTATGTTCTAATCACCATCATTTTGGGCACTTGTGCGCCAAAATGATGGTGATTAAATTGGGCTTCAAAACCTATATAAAGTCGTAAGTTACAAGGTTTTGTGAGGTTTTTTTGCTCGCTCCGGTTGGAGGCTGGAGTAGCGTTTGGTGTTGTTCCCTACGCTGAAAGTTTTGAGATTTGAGATTTTTTTTGATTTCGCTCGAATTTACGAAGTTAGATTGACATATATAAACAGGTACCTTTTAAAGTTTCGTATTACTAGCAACGGATCCTGATCAGATCCAAAAGGAGGTTAAGCCATGTTGGGGAAAAACAAACGTAGCATAGTGGCATTTTCACTGGGGCTGATGCTGGCAATGGCCATGTATCTGGTTCCGGGCATGACCAGCGATGCGATAGCCAAGGAAGTGTTCGCAGAGCAGGTTTTTGCTGAAGAGGCATTCGCCAAAGAAGTTCAGGCTGAAGAGGCCGCTGAAGGCGAAGGTGAGCCGGAAATTGAGTGGGGCCAGGACGTTTTCTATAAGGACTGGGAAGGTAATCCGCTTAAAGGTCCTGTAAGCGGTCATCCCGCTCCAGAACTGGGTGAGACGGATTACAATACTTATTCTTTCGCTCCCAGCCGGATGCTTTTGTGGGTTGCCAATCAGCAACATCTGTACTTTGGTAGCTTCGTTCTAGCTGTTCCGATTTTCTGTATGATTATCGAGTTTATCGGTATTCGTACCAAGGAAGAGGATCCGGTTATGTCAGCCAAGTATGATCGGCTAGCGCATGACCTGATGAAGGTTAGTTTGACAGCTTATTCATGGACAGCGATTCTCGGTGGTGTCCTGCTTTTTACGTTTATTACCTTATTTCCGGGCTTCTTTAAGTATATGGCAGGTATCTTCCGCCCGGTTATGCATGTTTATGCATTGATGTTCCTGGCTGAGTCTGGCGTTCTCTACGTTTATTACTATGGCTGGGACAAAATGAAAGAGGACCCGTTCCTTAAATGGATCCATTGTAGTCTTTCAGTTCTGCTTAATCTCATCGGTACGGTTCTGATGTATCTGGCTAATTCCTGGGCGACCTTCATGCAGGCTCCTGGTGGGATTGACTCTCAAGGCCGTTTCCTGGGAAATATCTGGCACGTCATTCATTCCACCCTTTGGAACCCGGTCGGTGTACACCGGATTCTGGGTAACATCGTTTTTGGTGGTGGAATCGTTGGTGCGTATGCTGCTTATCATTACCTCACAGCTAAGACGGAAGAAGAGCGGGCTCACTATGACTGGGTTTGTTATGTTGCGATGTTTATCGCTATCTTCGGTCTGATTCCCCTGCCTTTTGCAGGTTACTGGTTGATGAAAGAAGTTTATGCATTCCGCCAGCAGATGGGTATTACCCTGATGGGTGGAATCATGGCTTGGCTGTTCATCATTCAGGCGGTAATGATTGGTCTGTTATTCTTCGGTGCAAACTCTTATTTGCATAATGGTATGTCGAGGGTTAAGGGGTCGCACCGTTATATGAAGTATTGTAAGTACATGGTTCTTCTGTTGATCTGCTGTTTCACCATGTGGATGACGCCGCACACCATCGTTATGACTCCTGCTGAGCTGAAGGCGATGGGCGGAGCGCAGCATCCTGTTGTTGGTCATTTTGGTGTTATGTCGGCCAAGAATACAGCGGTTAACCTGATGATCACTACAACTGTTCTCTGCTTCTTGTTGTACCAGAGAGCGAATAAGAAGATTACCGTTCCATGGGCCACAGTGGGCAACTGCTGGATCACCGCTATATTTATTGGTGCGGCAATTAATATTATCTTCTTGGGTGTGTATGGATATTTCCTCCCTGCTAACCAGCGGGTTGGGCTCTCTGTACCACAGGTTACCAGTACGCTGACAACCCTGTTTGCGGGTACGGCGATCAATATTTCCATGTTTAAAGACTCTGAGTCTTATGGGGATATTCAATGGGGCACCCAGTCCAAAGTGGGAACATACGCCATTTTTCTCCTGGCTATTTCCTTCACCTGGTTAATGGGTCTCATGGGTTATATCCGTTCTGCGGTTCGCCTTTTCTGGCACGTGACGGAAGTTGTTCGTGATAACTCTGTTGACGCTTATACGCTTACGATTGGTGAGGCGGGTAAGATGCTTACCTTTAACACTCTGTTTGTGTGGGTTCAATTCGTGGTTGTGTTCTGGGTAGGTAGTTTGACCGGTAAAAAGGCTGTTACTAAAGCTCCGGAGGGTGTTCCGGTGCCGGCTCAACAGCAACAATAACTGCTAACTTTTATGGTGGGGTTCTTGTTGAACGAGAGCCCCACCAATGTAATCTGAGGGATCAGGAGAGAGAGGAGAAAGATGTTACCAGAGCAACATGATATTTTATTTTCGTTTGTCGCGATCCTGTTTGCCGTATTTGCAGTTTTTGTATTTGGCAACGTGGTCACACATTGCAGGGAAAGAGAGGGTATAAACACCAACCTATGGGGTGGAGTATTTGGAATCTTCGCAGTCACATGTTTTTTGATGACCGTCCATATGTTCGACCTTGTTCAGAAAGATCAGTTGATATTCTTCTTTTCAACATATCTTTGGGTTGTCATTTTGATGTTGTTGGTTTGGGGGGTGTTTTTCAAGAGCAACAAAATTGAAAGCCAATCTCCTCCTATTATCAGGGGATTTTTCTTCTGGACTACGGTTTCTCTGTTGCTGGCGGGTTACACCAACTGGTTGCCGCAGCAGCGCAGTGATCCGCCGCCTAAGGAAGCTGCGGTTGTGGGTGACCTGACCATGGAAGAATTCGCTGAAATGGGAAGGGTTATTATTTTTGGTGCTAAACAGGTTGCCGGTCAGAAATCAATTGGTAAGGGACAGTGTCCTCTGTGCCACACTTTTGACCCTGGTGACAATATTGGTCGTTGTCCTAACCTCTTTGGGGTTGAAAAAAGAAGTCACGACCGTGTTAAAGAAGAAAGATATAAAACGAGCCCTGTTGCAATCGGCGAAACGGAACCCGCTGCTGGAATTGTAAAAGGTAAGTATGATGAGGTTCCCGATGAATACAAGCGACAGCATGGCCCGGATGAATTGACCGGTGAAGATTACATTCGCGAATCTTTGATGTGCCCAACCTGTTACGTGGTTGAGGGATATGGTAAGGACAACGATACAAAAAGTCCGATGCCTGTTATCACCAAGCCGCCGATCAGCTTGAGCCGTACTGAGGTGAATGCGGTTATTGCATATCTTCAATCTAAAGATACACCGGGTGAGTTTGCCTCTGTAACCGTTCCGCTGCCGCAGGACGATGCAGGCAATACAGGCGGTGGAGATGCTGCTGCTGAGGCAGATAGTGGTGGCGATGAAGATGCGCCGGTGTTTGTGACGGGTAAAGAAGATATTCAGACCATGATCAATACTCTGGGTTGTCCGCTTTGTCACACCATTCCTGGTGTTGAGGGTGCTATGGGTACATTGGGGCCGGTTCTTCATGAAAAGACCAACGCTCCAAACCGCATCAAAGACCCGAACTATAAGGGTAAAGCGACCAACACGAAAGAGTATGTCAGGGAATCAATTTTGAATCCTGGCGCGTATGTGGTCTTTAACGAAGAAGCGGGAGAGTCATTCCCGGATGGTTTAATGCCTACAACCTTTTCTGAGATGCTTTCAGTTCAGGCTCTCGACAAGCTTGTAGATTTTATTAGTCAGACCGAAGCTCCGGCTGGCAGTTAAATAGGAGACAGCAATGAACAAAGGATTAATCAGTTTTTTAGTTTTTGTTGTCGGCCTGGGGGTGTTTCATAACGCCATTTTCCCTATCTTCACACCAAAGGAGCCGGGCTGGATATTGAATAGGTACGTATACTTCTTGTTGTTTGTAGCCTATTTGATAATTACTAATTTGGTTCTCAGGCTCAAGCCGCCGATTGCGATGACGGCCTTGTTCGTCTGGAGTCTTGGCTTTTACTTCTACAAGTTTGTATTGTATCCGCCAATCCCGTGGACCCTGTTCATCACTTATATGGTGATGTGGTCGATTGGTACCTTCCTGTTTATCAGTCAGGATCCAGAGACTTTCAGGGAGTTCAGGAAGCCAATCGTTAAGACGATTGTTGGTGAATACAAATTTGCGCGCATTATTGTGATGGGAGCCCTGCCAATTTTGGTTGGTTTCGGTACCTATAATGCTATTTACCCATCGTATCAGGAACCAGTGGAGCTGAGGACGGTACATCCAGCACCTCCGGCAACAACGAAGGTGCATGGTAAGACCTATCCGCTGGAATCCACCAACAATCCTTTCCGCATCGACGAGCAGGATAACTATAAAGATAGTTTCCCATTTCTTGATGCGGATAAACAAGAGTACATGAAGTATGTTACAGAAGGTGGCACGGTCTTTTTTCAGAACTGCCATTACTGTCATGGTGACCAGTTGAATGGACTGGGCATGTTCTCTCATGTGTTCAATCCTACGCCGGCAAACTTTATTGACCCAGGTACAATTGCCATGTTGCAGGAAGCATTCTTGTTCTGGCGGGTTTCTAAAGGTGGACCGGGTCTGCCGAATGAGTCGACCCCATGGTCTTCAGCAATGCCTCCATGGGAGGAGCACTTGAAGACGGAAGAGATCTGGAAAGTAATCCTGTTTGAATACTGGTATACAGGATGGCATCCAAGAACTTTCGGTACGGAAGGTTCCACTGCAGAATAATGTGGTGGAGTAAATATGAACTTACGGTTAATAAAACCTAAAACATATGGGAAACAACATGACTAACATCAACAATATCAAACGCCTGATCTTTTCGTTTCTGGCTGTGGCTTTGATGGCTGTTCCGGGAGCTGCGCTGGCTCAAAGTATGCCGGATGCCATTAAGAAAGACATGCTGGAGGCGGGTAAAAAGGTCTATTTTAAAAGATGCGTCTGGTGTCACGGGGTTGAGGGGGGCGGAGATGGCCCTTCTGCTGACCGTCTGTTCACCCGGCCCAGAAACTTCATTCAGGGTACTTTCAAGATCCGTACAACGGATTCTGGTGAGCTCCCAATGGAAGCAGACTTGATCAAAACCGTTAAAAACGGACTTCAGGGTTCGGCAATGCCTGCCTGGGGTGAGTTTTTGTCGGAAAATGAAATCGTTTCGGTTGTTCAGTTTGTTAAATCCTTGGTCCAGGATCGGGAATGGGACGATGAAGACGAAGAAGTGACTGTTCAGGATTTTGGTTCGAACCCTTGGGGTACGACAGGACCTTATCACTTGGGTGTGCCCCAGGCTGATATTGACGCTGGTAAGGAAATTTTTCTCAAGAATAAGTGTTTTGAGTGTCATGGAGGAGAAGGCCGGGGTGATGGTAACCCGACAATGAAAGACGACTGGGGTTTCCCGATCGTTGCGGCAGACTGGACACAGTGCTGGAACTTCCGCGGAGCGCGTCGTGATCCTTTTAATCCATTTAATGTTGTCCGCACGGTTTCTACCGGATTGAACGGTACTCCAATGCCGAATTTCAAGGATAAGATCACAGTTGAGGATCGCTGGAAGCTTGCGGCGTTCGTTAACTCTCTCTGTCCGAGAAAGAAAATTGACCCTCTGACCAATAAGCCGATACCGGATTTCCTGATCCAGTCTGTATTTACAGAAGGTCCGGTTTCTCCTAAAATTGATGATCCGAGTTGGCAGTCAGCAGATGATGACTACAGGATTATTGAACCTACGGAAGAACAGAAAGAAAATCCGAGAAGACATTACATCGCCATGGCGGGTCAGATCACACGTGGTAAGCGGAACTTCGACCCGAAAACGGATGACCTATGGGTTACTTCCCGTTGGAGTGCTGAAGAGAATGCGGTTTATTATCTGGTTGAATACCACCTTCGGTTTATGTCGTCAGATCCAGAATACCCGGATGCGGTGGCTATTCAATGGCCGGCTAAACTTCAGGATCTGTTCGGTGCGGAAAAGCCCTATTTCATCATGGGTGACTCCAAGAAGCCGGTGGATATCTGGAAGGCCAAGTTTCTGGCCCAAGACTACAACCCAACCAACGCCCCGAATGACAAGGGTTACCAGTTGGAAACGAGTGTTGAGGAAACAGTTGGACTTGGTTTTGACGCTGTGTCAGCCAAGGAATATGAAGGCAAGGTTCAGGTTGTGGATTCCATTTACAAACAGGGTCGCGTCAAGATCATGTTCAAAAGAGACTTGACCACTGATGGTGAATTTGATGTTCAGATTCCTACGGAGAAGTTTATTCCGGTCAGTTTCATGCAATGGGCGGGTAGAGATAAAGAGGCTGATGAGCATATGGCTATCTCAACCTGGTATTACACCATTCTGAAGCCGGCATTGCCTGCGTCTCTGTACTACATGCCTCCCATCATGGCAGTCATTTTTGTCTGCTTCCAGGGTTGGTTAATATGGATGACCAAGCGTGCACGTAAAATGTATGACGAAGGGAAGATCAGACGTGACGAGCTTCCTAAATAGTCATTAGCAGTTTTATAAGAAAGCCCGCCGAGTAATCGGCGGGCTTTTTTTATGTCTTGGTTTGATATTAGACTCTACTTACCTGATCAATTCTAAGGCGAGAGAACAATATGTGGGGTATATCTTGCCGGGAAGGGACCTATTACCCAGAGGGATTAATAGAATCAAACCAACTTAGAGGTAAAACAGGTATCCGTTCTTATCAATTAAGGATTAATGCATGAAGGGATTAATCTTCTTCAGTAACTTGTTCCAGATCCATATTTCCTTCTATAATTTCTCTCAGAGCAAGCTCAAAGTATGACTTTGGGGAAGAGTAATCTTCTGGGTTAGCGTCAATGGTTGGCTGAGCACCTGTTTCCAGTTGATGGATTCTCTGGGTCACCAGAATACATAACAGGTATCGGCTTTTTACTACGTTTTGTGCCTGGCGAACCAACTCCAGGGTGTCTTTCATTTCTAAGGCAATCATAGTTTTCCTATACGTTAAAGGTTGACCTATTCTAGAGGCAATTGTAATTTCTGTCAAACATGTTTCAGGGGTTCATGCTGAACCAATTCCAGCATTGTTGGCTAATGCATTATCGCTAACTGGTCTCACGTTCATAGGTCAAAATTGACCGGATGGCTTGGGCTGCGATTTCGACCTGTTCTCTGGAGACACCGCGATGCAGGACAGCTCGAAAGATTCCCGGGTCGGTCATGAGGATTTTAATGGACTTTTCTTCCAGTGCTTTTAAAAAGACGTCCCCATTAATTTGCGGATGATTCAGTCTAAAGAAAATGATATTCGTTTTGACGCTGTTTTGATCGAGTTCTATGCCCTCGATGGAGGCCAACTGCTCTGAAAGGAATTTGGCGTGGAGATGATCATCTTTCAGACGATCAACGAGATTATCCAGGGCAACCAATCCAGCGGCGGCAAGATGTCCTGCCTGCCTCATTCCTCCCCCTACCATTTTCCTTATTTTTCTGGTGCGTTGGATAAAATTCCGGCTGCCACAGACCAGAGATCCCACGGGTGCTGAAAGCCCTTTGGATAAGCAAAACATGACAGAATCTGCATATTTGGTCAGGACCTCAGCTTTAACTCCCAGTGCTGCCGCTGCATTGAATATTCTTGCACCATCCAGATGAATTTTGAGGTCGTATTTTGAGGCTAAAGCTCCTACACTTTCCATATATTCAGGGGTTAGGGGTGAGCCTTGGCAGAAATTATGAGTGTTTTCAAGGCATATTAATCGGCTTGGAGGGTTATGAATATCATGGTGCCGTACAGATTGTTCTATACTTTGCAAGGACAGGGTGCCATCCTTATTATTGGGAAGAATTCTAGGGTGAATTCCGCCCAAGGCAGATATGCCCCCTACTTCGTGAAGGAAGATATGGCTTCTGTTTCCCAGTATAACTTCATCTCCTCGCTGACAATGGCTGAGTACGCTGATGAGGTTTCCCATAGTACCACTGGGTACAAATAGAGCCGATTCTTTACCAGTTTTCTCAGCTGACAGAACTTCCAGTTTTTTAAGAGTTGGGTCTTCTTCGAAAACATCATCTCCAACTTCGGCATTGGCCATTGCTTCACGCATTGCTGAAGTGGGCTGGGTAAGTGTGTCGCTTCTCAGATCAATCGCGTTCATTATCTTCCTTTGAAGGTGGTGTTGATGTTGATGCTTTTTCCATGCGGTTTCGTTTAACTCTGTAATAGGCCAGGGAAATGAAAAAGACTGGAACCACAAACCCGCTTAACAACAAACCGGTTATTCTTTCTGGAGGATAATCCAGTGCGAGTAGTCCCTGGTACATCAGTTGTGCCAGATAGGCTACAATAGCACAGGTGATGAATAAATAACCGAGCCGTTTGGATCCTTTAGGGCCGGGAAATACAAGGGAATAGGCAATGAAATTCAAACCCAGGAAAAGGATTCCGTTTAAAAACATGAGATAAATGATCTGGTTCTGGGCTTGTGTCAGCAAAGGATTCCAAAATAAAAGATTTAAAGAGTCATTAACTTAATATGGGTCCGACTCTGTATAGTAAATTCGTTAAAGCTCTCATTTGAAGAATAGCTCATAGAGTGCTTTAAAACCAAGGAAATTTCCAGATAGTCAAGATAAGGATTTTAGTCCCTGGCAATATTGCTTCAAAAGGATTGATATAAATAGTAGCTTAATAAATAAATGTTTGTGGGGAATCCCTTTTTAATCTTGATCTGACAAGTGTTAGCTGGTAAATGTAAAAAATTCCAGTGATGGAAAATTTTAAAAAAATCCGCAATTTTTTGGCTTTTCCTGATAGTTAGTAAAATCTCTTATGGTGCTTGGTTAGCCAAGACTTTACTAAGGTTTAACAAAAATATAACTGCTTGTTCTCATTGAACCTTTGCTAACAGAACTCTAACAGTCTCCTAACAGTCTCTGAATACCTTCCTAACAATTGATTTTTAATATGCTCTCGTTTTATCAAAACTTAGGTACTACTAAATGGAGGGTGAGATGAAGAGGAAGTTGTTTTTGGTAGGGTTACTGTGTTCGTTGATGCTGTTTGTTGGTATTTTTGAAGCGTCAGCTATGTCGGAACAGGAATTAAGAATCAGGGCCTTGGAAGAGAAACTAGAGGCTTTGCAGCCTAAGTCAGCAGGTGGTGAGGCATTCAATGCCCATGGAGTCAAGAAACAGGGAACAAAGAAACCCTTTTATTATAAAAAGGGTTTTCATTTTGAATCTGAAGACGGTTTATTTTCTACTAATTTGCAGTGGAGAGCCCAGATGCGGTTTGCCAATCCTGGTGATGGCGATCCTTTAACTACAGCTGACTTTAGGACTGACCCTAAAACCAGCAATTTCGAGTTGCGGCGGGTTCGTATGAAAATTGGCGGGCATGGCTACAAACCCTGGGTGAAATATTATTTTGAAGTAGATTTACAACCATCCAGGACTTTCACCGCTTCTTCTGCAAACGCTTCGGCACGAATTATTGACTGGAGGCTTGATGTCCAGCCTTGGGAGGAGTTTGGATTTCGCTTAGGTCAATGGAAAATCAATTACAACAGAGAGCGTGTTGACTCTTCAGGCAGGCAGCAATTTGTAGAGCGTTCAATTGTTAACAATATTTTTACAATAGATCGACAGGTTGGTGTGATGTTGAAGGGACGCCTGAACAAAGGCACTATGATGGATATGAGATATTACGCCGGTATCTTTAACGGAGAAGGTCGTGCTGTTGACAATGCCAATGAACAGATGATGAAAATGGCACGGCTCCAATGGAACATACTGGGTAGAGACTTGAAATGGAGACAATCAGACGTTAAACGTCATAAGAAACTTACTATGCAGCTCGCTGGTGGCTGGGCAGCTACCAAGACTCCATGTACCAGGTGGTCTTCTTCCGGATGTGGAAATTTGGGCGGTTTTACTGATGAAGTTAGTGCAAATGGAAATCAATTTGACATCCAACAGTGGGTTGCTGAATTTGCGATGAAGTATCAAGGTTTATCAATCCAGTCGGAATACCATTGGAAGGATATTGAGGATACTGAAGCTCAAACGACTCACGACCTTAAAGGTGCCTATGCGCAAGTGGGCTACTTTTTTAATGAAATTATGCCATCAGTTCCAGAAGAGCTTGAGCTGGCTTTCAGATACGCATTTGTGGATGAGCCTGACTCAAATATCACAACTCTAACGAGTAACAGAGAAGAATATACAGTGGCCGCAAATTATTTTATTGCGGGTCATAACAATAAAATCACTGTGGACTATTCTTATCTGACTCTTGACGATGCGTCAGATACTCTTTCCTCTAATGAAAATCGTGTGCGATTGCAGTGGGACATTTCTTTCTAACTTTGTTTGAATGTTTAAACGGGAACACTTGAATCGGGCTTTTTGTTTGATGGCTACTGTAGTCTGTTTCATGGTTTTAAGTGTTGCTATTATCCTCCATCTAAGGTATTGGCGGATGATGGTTCTTATGTTCCGCCTTCCTCTTTCAATCCGTTCGTGGTGGTATGGTGTTGTTTTGCGCTAAAGCTTTTATACGATAATGTTTTTCCACCTTTTTTCATTTTGTTTTCTGGTATCGCAAACACGTCTCAACAAAAAAACCGGGACCAACTTTTAGTTGGCCCCGGAAATTTTAACTTTTAAAAGAATACTATAATAAAGAATTAAATTTATTACTTCCAGTTTCAGACATTAGAAATAAAACAAGGCGTTGATTGCAACCGTGTCCTGAGTATCTGTAGCCGTACTGTCATCATCAGTAAACGAATTAATATCGGAATTGTCATGGCGATACTCAGCACGAACGACCATATTATTATTGACTCGAATTTCTGGTGTAATCGTATACGATGTTAATGTTTGAACTGTTGGGGATGCATTTGATCCTGTTCGAACCCCATCTTCATCATCGAAAATCTGGCCTCGGAAATTGAGAGAGAACCATTCGTTGACGTCATAGCGAACGATTCCGGAAAATCCCCACCACTCGGCATCCTGGTTGGTACCTCTAGCATTGTCTTCTGATCCATACACATAGTTTAGATTTAAGGACAATTTATCAGTGAGGCCAATGTCGGCAACAACGTCATAAAAATTTCTTAATTCATCAGTATTGTTTGTATCACCTGCTTGATCTTCTGCAGTGCCAAAATAATTAAAGTAAAGGGCCACGTTATTAACTGGAGCCCAAGAGATTTGACCGCCAAATCCTTTTGCACTGTTGTTATCTGTTTGGTTGTCTATCCCATTAGATATCATTGCTAAAACGCCAACGGTGTCACTCACGGCGTATTGTATACGAACCCCGGTATGTGTGAAGGGGCCGAAATTGAACAGGAAGGATTTGGAAAAGTTATAGTTCCACCCATCGTATCCGTCCATAACTTCTGCGCCGACATGGGTGGCGAACTTACCAAAGTCGATCAAGAGTCCGTTGCCAACAGGTGCGTTGTATTGAACGAATCCAATCTGTAGATCAAAATCATCAGTAGTAACATCACCACTTGCGCCTGCAGCTGCGTTATTTTTAGGATTACTGAATCCGTACGTTAAGTCTGTGCGAAAACCCACATCGCCTATTTTGCTTGCATCTTTTTTAATAACAAGCTCTCCCGTGTCAAACTTGAAAGAGTTGTCATCGTCATCATAAACACGGAAATTATTAAGGTTATCGTTGGGTTGATTAAAGTTATAAGAATAGGAGGAACTGGCAAACCCATGGACCTCAATATCCTTAAAAAACTCCAGAGGAGCTGCAGCCTGGGCTGTACTTGCCAGTCCAAGAGCAAAAATTATAGATATCAACCAGGTAATTCTTCTCATTTATGTCTCCTCCAAAAGATTTATAGCTTTTAATAAAAAGATTAATTAAAAATGTTAAAAGGACTATAGATTTATGTGCCTTTACTTTTTAAACTTCCAGCAATTGAGAGGTCTAATTTGCTAAAAGCACTGTCATCTATAGCACTGATATAAAAAAACAGCTATTTTAGTTACCAAAGTTATTGAAGACTGGAACTATAATATTTTCAACGCGATCTAAACCAAATTGAATTTAAAGCAAACGCAATTCTAACAAATTATGTCCGATTTAGCCATATTTGATTCATTTATATGCGGTAAGAACCATTCGCATTGACAGTCGGTCTCTCGGCCAAGATATTT
>CAYFNV010000040.1:0-21692 GCA_964344595.1 uncultured Nitrospina sp.
TCCATAATCACAATAACACGCTTTTCGATGTGTCCACATTTTCAGGGGAAGATCAACTATGCCCTGACCAAGCACCCTAAACTCATACATATTAGTATGTTGAACCTTCACAAAAAGAGATGCGGGGTTGGCATAACAGTATCTTCCAAGTTAAATAGATTTTAGGTAAAAAGCAACAAACTTTGTCTCCACAATTTTTGAATTTGAATAAGCACTGGAATTACAACAGAAATCAAACACACTATAAGACAGTCACATTACCCCTGTGAATTAGCAAGCATAAGATTATGTATTTTTTAAAGAAAAACAAACATAACAAGGAAAACAACAGTCATGCATATTACAAAAAAGACACGTTTCCAACTTGACAGGTGCGTATCTTCCAGCCCTTTCTCAAAATGCATCCAATGCCTGAAATTTCCGTAGTGTCCGGTAAAATGAAAACTCATAACGGCCTCCTGATTGCAAAAAAGTTCATTACCCTCCTTAATTATTAGGTCTTTTGAAACATCCAAATATTCATGAAAATGACTCTAATTTTAGTGCAAAAACAAATTACGCTCCTATATTAATTATGAATATAGACGCTGAAATCGCCTCATAAAAAAAGGAGGTGGAGAGAATGTTTTTCCCTGTCACTATTTATAACGCTGAGGGCAAGGTCAAAAAAGTTCTTTCAGCAAAGTCTTTGCATGAAAGACACTGGAGACTATTTCGCGAGGTAGAAAGACTTTCTTCCATCAACAAAGGTAAAAAACCTGAAAGGCCAAAGGACCTGAAGAAAAAATTGGATACCGAGTTTTGGAGTGTGCAAATATAACAACAATAAATAATTGTCCATCCGGATATTTTATGGTTCCACCAGCCAACTACCTATAGTCACCAGTCAGGTTAAATCCTGCCCAATAAGATGGGTGTGGGTAAAGTCGTTTGGTGAGAAGTTGGGCTTTTCTCAGGCTTTCTGCCTTATTTTCTTTGCCATAATTTCGATAAAAGTGTTTGATCAACACCGCAGTGGAAATATCGCTCACCCTCCACAATGAGGAAAGAATTGACTGTGTGCCAGCATAGATAAAAGCACGGTTCAGGCCAACCAGTTCATCGCCACCAACAATGTCTCCCAAACCTGTCTGACATGCACTCAAAGTTACTATATCTGCATTGATCTCCAACCCAAACACTTCATTCACTTCAAAGTTACCGTCATATGTTTCGGTACGTGTCAGCTTTAATGATGAAAACAAAGGGTTAACAGGGTCAAACTCACCATGTGAAGCAATATGTATAACCTGATACTCGCTAATATGTTCCTGAAGCCAGCTCTCGGTAGCATTCTCGCGTGTATAAATATCCACAGTAGGAAAATCCCATTTGATGGCATTGGCTTCCATCTCTGCCAGAGGGAGATCATAATTGAAATCACCAAGATCCGGATTCCCCAATGCCAGAACTTTTATTTCCCCATTCCTTTTTGCCAGCCCTTTAAAGGTATATTGCATAACCGAAGCACTCGGGGAATAAAATATCGGGTACTTTTCAACCAGATATCCCTCCTCATCCCTCAAAGAAGAAAAGGAAATATAATGCAGGTGTCCATGAGGAACGACCCCTAAAGTTCTTTTTCCTATCAGAAAAGGCTTCAAAGGTTTAATCAGCATAGAGTGCAAGTGTTTTGACTGTTCTTCAATTGGCGCCAACTTTTGAATGCGTTCTCGGTAATCGGCTATTAAATCATTCAATTTTTTCTCTTCTATCGGGACCCGGGCAACTTCTATACTATTTTTTGTGACCACCCAGGCTACCAGTTCTTTTTTTGTCACCAGGTATTCGACCAAAGCTACTGAATCATCCAATAAACCCTGAAGCCGTTTAAGACTTATTGCATCAACTGTGACAAAACTGGAAATTTCCGGACTTTGTTCTTTAGCATCAATCAATAAGTCCTGATACCCGTTTCTATCCTTCACAAGCTCTTCTGTTAGTTGTTTGATTTCCTCCTCACTGCCACCGCTACGAGCAGCAGCCAATGACTCTTCAGTTTTCCTGATTTTTTGTTTTTGCAATTTCAAAGCTTCATACAATTTCCGGCTGACATCATCTTTCAAGCTGATTTTCTGGTTTCCTAACAAATCAATAAAGCTTCTCGACTTTGCACGTTCCGCATATTGAAATGATTCCTTAACCTTTCCCATATTCAATAACAAGAGAACCAGTTCTTTATAAACATCCTGCTTGTCGGTCAAGAATCCATTTTGGAATTCCTCAACTTTAATGGCTGCACGTAAGGCATCCACTACAGATACCGCTTTTTTGTAAGACGCTAAGGCCTGCTCATTTTTTCCTGATTGAATTAAGGCAAATCCTTCACCTCGCAAAGCTCGCCAGGAAACTTCTTTAACATTGATAAGGTTGGAAAGCTCAAAAGTTTCTCGAAACAATGAAACTGCAGATTCCCACTGCTTGTGTTCCAATGCCAGGTTCCCCAGCTCCAACATGGCCTTTACCAGATTAGTGCGATTGCCAATTTCACGACTTAGCTCTACGGCCTTACTGAAATGAATCTTCGCAGTTTCCAACTGCCCCATGCGCAAGAAACTCATCCCCAGATTTCGATGCGTGTAGCCCTGGCCCCACTTTGATTTTAGTTGTTCATCCATCTTCAAGGCTTTCTTGAAAAACTCAATAGATTCGGGATAGCGCTTTTCCTTCCTGTGAACAAGGCCGATGTTGTTGTACGCTGTGGCAATATCCAAATGTGACTGAGATGCTTCGGCCAATTCCAGACTCAGGTTCAGGTTGTCCAATGCCCGACCTGGGTCGTTGAGGGTCCAGTGGATCAATCCTAATGTATTCAGAATAAAGGACTGCTGAAGTTTGTCGTCTAGCTTTCTTGCAATTTCCAGAGCCTGCCTTTGAAATCGAAATGCCTGTTGATAGTTTCCCTGAAACCAGTGAGAGTTGGCCTGATATAAAAAAGCTTTGGCAAGAGCCGACATCAGGTCGATTTCTTCAGCCACAGATTGGGCGCGGCTATATAGCTTTAGAGCCTGTTCGAAATCAGCTTCCTTTTCAGCCACCAGTCCAAGTTCTAAAAGGGATTCCACCTGCTGATCGACCTGTTCCAGTTCGGTGAACAATTCGTAGGCCTGGTTGAAATATTTCCGCGCTTCTTGAAAGCGGTTCAGGCGAAGATAATAAATTCTGCCAATTCGACGTAATTCACGGCCTCGGTTCAGGTCTTCTCCTATTTCCTCATTGATTGCCAGAGAAGCGTTGAATGCCTTAAGGGCATTGTCGTAGTCCAACGCATTCTCTTCAACGATTCCCAACGTGCTGTAACTTTCTGCTAACCGGTCAAGGATTTCATTTTCCTCAAAAATTTTAAGAGCATCTTTTAAGTGTTTAACAGCTAATGAAAAATTCTCCACACGAGAATATAGAATTCCTAGGAAATAAAACGCCTCCGCAAGCATTTCCGGGTCTTCTTCTGAAAAGGGTAATACCTGTTTTTGATAGAGAATGGCCTTGGAATAATCCTTTGAATTATAAGCTGCCTGTGCCAAGGTTTTATAGATATCACCTGCAGCTTTTTTTTCTGCAAGAAAAGGTTGTAATACCAACGCTTTTTCCAGATGGTCTATAGCCACTGGCCAGTTTTTTAGTTTGAATGCGGATGCACCTTTCACCAAATTGCCCTGAAAATGTTTTTTGGCAAAAGCACTCTTCTCCTCTTCGCTCATTCCTTGAAAACCAAAATAGCGATATTGCGCCCATTCAAAATTTCCTGGATACTTTTTCGCAAGTTGTCTTTGCGCATTTCGCAATATTTCAGCAGGCTTTCCCTTGCGCAGGTTTTCCATCAAGTACCTCATCAACTCGTTATGGATTTTTTCATCTGGCTTACCAGAATGGAGCAATGCACCGGGATAACCTTTGAAAGTAACCCCTTCTACAAGCAAACTGGTTGCTGAGAGCGACAAGAACGGATCGGACTCATGCTCTACATCTGCCAACATCATTAAATTAGATTCAAAAGGATTTTGATATAGAGCCGACAAAGGAATTCTTTGAAACTTGTTGGGTTGCCGGGTCAAAGTGAGAAAAGATGATTTGGGGTCGAGTCGATTTACGTGAACAGGACTCTCTATCTGCACCAGTCCAAAATTTCCCCAGTTCATCAAAAAGTTTTTCAAGTTCGCTTGATCTGCACGAAGACTTAAAACAGTGGAAAAACCTGTCTCACTATTTTTTCGTGGATTCTCATCCAGTATCAGGAGACGGGAGTTATAAAGGTTCTTCAGTTTTATAGAGCGTTGCCATTGCGACAGCGACGAAATGAATGTCAACGGTGCGGTTTCTATCAAGGGCTTTCCACCCAGTTTCATAGCAGCCCAAGGCAAAAACTCCAACTTTCCATCTGCAATTAAAACTACAGGCTCCAACCCATCATCCAATTCCTCCGTCAGCGGAGTAATAAACAGGTCGGAAAGATTGTTAATCCTTTCCTCCGTCATTTCACCATCTGGAGAAAGCAGTTTAAATAACTTACGGTCTCCTGAAATTTGTTTACCCTTTACCTTGCCGGAACGGACCCACCAAACCAGAATTTCATTGTGAACCCGTTTGAGTTTCAGCAACAAGGTATTTTGTAACGATGCTTGCAAGGATTCCAGTGATGGGACCTGTGGAGAAATCCAGCCAACAAGATCAGGGTCATCTTCATTAGCCAATTCCAGAAACTCTTGATATTCGTCTAACAGAGGATCCACTTCTTGTTCAGATGCAGATTTCAAACGCCCGGAATAAGAGACAATTTCATCATAATAAGCTTGTCTGTCTTCATCGGTAAATTCTAGCCTAGGTGCCAATGCCTGCAAAACCTGCACCTTACCCTTTTCAGAAAACATGAACGCTTTAGAGAATTCTTCCTGATTAAATAAAATGAAAACAAGATCCTCATAAAGCTGTTCGACTAAAGTAAGGTTGGAACGATCTAACCAACCATAAGGCAGGCGACTTAATTCCTTTTCCGACTCTAATAAAAGTGCAAGACGCTCTGACTCACCAGCTTTTCTTGCCTTTGAATAAACAAACTGCCATCGATCCTTAAGGGAAGTATTTTTGCGATCAGTTTTTATCCCAGCAAGGTAACGAGTCCATTGCAGGTTTTGCCATACCGCCTCTTTCCCTTTGGCTTTTTCGCCATAAGCCAAAGCCTTTTCAAAGTTACGTATGGACTTCTGAATGATTTCCCATTGCTTTTTTAATCCAATCAGGCTCGCTTTAAATTCGTCATTTAATTTTTTCGATTTTGAGGTTTTCACCTCCTGAATCAGATGAAAGCCTTCCATATGATAAAGAATGCCCAAATAATTGTATAAAACCATCAAAGACACTGAATCAGAAGAAGGTTCAGTCACAGCCTTTGCAGCATCCTCCAAAACTCCTATAGACTTTAGAATATCTTCTTTCATGGACAGCAGAGGTTTAGAGGAGCTTAGAACGAGAATAATTCGGCCTACATTTATCGCGTTGACCACCATTCCACGTCGATTATTAATTTTCCTGGAAAGGTCAAAGGATTTTTCAAAAAAGCTCTTACTAGATTCATAGTCAGAGGACTGAAAATAATAATTTCCAATTTGATTTAATAGAAGAGCTTTTTCAAGTAATACAGGAATGTTAGACTCCACATCCAGGCCAGAAGGTATTAACGCCCGTTTTTTATTAAAATATTCTATTGCCTTTTTGTACTGGCCGAAGTCCCCATAGATTTTTCCTATGTAGTGAAAGATAAGTTTCTTTTCTCCTACCTTGTCAAAACCGTAAGCCGCAGAAGAAATATCCTCCCCTATTCCAGCTTCTATGTTCACATCAATCAAGGCACTTGATTTTTTCTTCCTGTTTTCAGCACCATATTGATCCAGTTTCTCAACAGCCTGAAAATAGTGATTGAGAGCACGAGCCATCTCCTCTGAATCACGCTCCTTCTGGTTTCCAGAATAAATATTATTAGCAATATTTCTAAGCGTCCTGGATATAGATTCCTCTTTACCCATCTGACGATTTAGCTCAAGGGTTTTGGTAAAATGTTCCACCGCAAGTGCATAGTTTCCATGATCCTGGTAGGCCAGAGCGATTCGGTCGTGCAATTCCGCCATTCGTCCTAATGCATTCTGTTTTTCAAGAATCTTCAGGGATTTTTTAAACTGCACAATCGCAACTTCAGCATTACCCGACTTGAATGCCGCCGTACCAAACCGTTGTCGATAAACAGCCTCTCGATCTGAGTTAAGAAAAGGCACCCCACTGACTTCGCGTTTTTTATAATAGTGAAAGGCTGACAAAGGGTTATTCAATAAATAATTCCCATTGCCTAAATTGAGAAGAAGATCTGCTTCGTTTCGGGAGTCCTCATTATTAAGCGCCAAGGCAATCTGGTATTCATGCAGGGCTTTTTCCAAGAACCCCGCGCCCAGCTTCTCTTTCTGTTCGTAGATCCAACCCAATGTCTGGTGGTAAAAAACTTCCTGAGAGTTTTGCTCCAAAGCTTTACCAATTTCCATTTCTGCTTCGTCCAAAGCAGGAGGATTAAGATAAGTGAGTGCCAATCCAAGCGCATAATGCTCAACCGCAGAGCCCTGTCTGGTCTGCAATCGATTTCGATAAAACATCACTTCATTTTTTCCTAAAGCTGCAGAAGCTTGCAGATATCCCCTGTGAGCCTTCACCGTTTCTGGATAGGCTTCAATCAATTTAAGAAATGTTTTTCGCGCCAGCTTCACTTCACCGACCCGCAATTCCCAGTTACCTTTATCCAGGGTTTTTTGTATCAAACCTTTTCGAGCGGTCTCAACATATGTTGAAAGAGCATTGGTCTCATTAGATATTTCACGGTAAATGCTCAAGCTGTGCTCAAAATTTTCTTCTTCGGCATAAATGCTAGCCAGAGCGAAACGAGCCTTGAAAGCTTCATCCGCCACTCCTTTGGCAATGGTTTTTTGAAATGCCTCCTTGGCAAGCAGGTTTTCTGCTGACTGATAGTAAAGTTCGCCAATACGGTTTTGCACCATGGCAGATAGAAGAAGCAAATCTGTTTCCACCAGGGCCTGAAGGCTGGAAACTTTTTTCTCAAGTGTTGGATGGTCTTCATAGAGCTTGAGAACTGCCTCTATTGTTTTTTGTTTCCAGTACTCAACATCAGGATAATCCCTCATCACCTGAACCAACGACTCGACCAGCTTTTCCTTGTTCCCAACAAATGCATAAATACGGTTCAGTGAAAACGCGGCCTCTGCGGCGATTTCGCGTTCAGAAGAATATTGACGAATCACTTTTTGAAAATATTCCAGGCTCTTATCAGGTTGCTCCAACACGAGCAATAACTTTCCCAGTTCAAGCAAACCTCTGGCTTCTACCTGTTTGACATCTGAATATCTGGCAACAATTTTATCCAGTTCCTTTAAACCTGCATGTTCGTTCAAAGGGTCATTTTGCAAACCCAAAAGCAAAAGTTCTATTTCAGAAAGCCCCTTATAGAGCTTATCATTTGTCTGATCACTCAGGATCTGGTTCAAAATGGGACGTGCGGAACCTGAATGCCCCAACCCCAGATATTGTTTTGCCAATCGAAAAAGAGTTCGGGAAGATATCTCTGAATTATTCAATATCAGCACACAGGAATAGCTGGCTACCCATTCAGAGCATATTTCATCAACAATATTTCCTGGTTTAGCTAACCCCATGATTCCTGAGAGAGGTAATTTCCATATATCTGAACTTCCTTTATGATATGAGGTGAATAAAAAATACTTATCGTCAAGAGAACGTGGAAGGAAATCATAAGTGGAGCTTTCTGTCAGTTGGCGCAACCTGCCTGCTTGTCCGGCATTAAATTCAACACTCCAGATATCCGGATTATCATCAATGCCCAACTGCCCATCATGGTTGGTATCATTTTGGTATCGGGCAAAAAGTATTCCCGCGCCATCCATTGACCAGCGGGGAGACACATCAATAGATGAGCCTTGTGTCAAAACTTGTGTAGAGTTGGTTTCCAGATTATGTACTTTTAAATCGCTACGCGTCTCACCTGTCACAAAAGCCAAATATCTTCCATCATGGGATAATGATAAGTTCACGCCACCCGGATTTAAAACTTCTGTTCGTTTTGCTCCACCCAGTTCTATTTTTTCAATCACAGGTGGGGCGTTATTGGATGAGCGGGATGAAAAATACAAGTGTTTTTGATCCCGTGACCATACAGGATCTCTTTCTTCTCCCCTTTTCTTGATAACTGGTTCAATTTCCTTCGTCGTGAGGTCAAGAATATAAATATCCCCTCTTGGATCGCTGCGGTGGGACACGAATGCCACCCGTTTTCCATCCGGGCTGATCTCTGGGCTTCCATCTTCAGCACTGTGAAATGTCAACCGTTGGTCTGGTAACTGGATGCCCGGCCCCAAATGTTTTAACCATAAATCAAGATTGCCTGATTTGTCCGAGACATAAACCATTACCTTTCCGTCTGCCGAAACAGTGGGTGCAAAGTCTTCACCTGGGTTGGATGTGACTTGAATTGGAGACTTAAGAACGGAAGAAGCGGAAACCTGGGAAAGAAAAGTAGCTAACAATAAAATCCCTAAAACCAAACTGCCTAGAATTTTATCAAATCGAATCATCAGTCACCGGTGTCAAAACTTTCTTACTGACCAGTATAACGCATAACCAGAAGCCGAAACCCACAGGTTCTTAAAAGTAACAACTCAGGCTTCGGATACATCCATCCACTTAAAATTTTGGGTAGGTAAGACAGGATAAACTGTGAAAAGCGGAGTATTATAAGGAACTATAGCGGTTTCAGTTCCCGGACTGAGAGTCAGGTGAATATTTACAAAATTAAAACTCATCCCCTCTTGCCAGGGAAGAGATGTGTTCTCGACATAGGCTGGAACCTTATCAGCGGCATGACTGCGAACCATCAGGCCCGAACCACCTTCAAGCCCATATTCATAAAGATCTGGCGCCCCCTGAATGAGAATTGAGGTCTGACTGGCATCAAACCAGATCTTGAAATTTGAAACCACCTGGACATAAGGACCAAGAGTACCAGTACGTTCCAAAACCGCTCTGGGATAAGCATATTCCACCGGGACTTCGGGCGTTCCGGGATAGTTTGGAGCCCGGAATTCTTTCTCCTTGATCCGGGAAACCGAAAGAAATATCAGGTTCGGATCATCCATGGCAATATCCAGAATCTCGCCGTCATGGAAACTGCAGATCTTTCCCATTTCAAACCCCAAGGGAAAGGAGTAGCCCATCTTGCAGTAATAAGCTCTCATTCCTGCATCCAAGGGGTCATCGGGTTTTCTGCTGATTTTGATATCGAATGGCATCATCAAATGAAAAGCATTGGTACGCGCATTCATGAAAGGTCCACATGCTCCTGGATATTCACGATGTACCTTGGGATTATCAGGTTCAAACTTTCTGGGTCCACCTCCAAAATGTTGCGCGGTTTTCTCTTCCTTACTGAGTCCAAACTTATCCTGATAATATGTAGAAGCCCGCTTTTGGGCAATATCGAGAAAATAGTCGGGTGCTTCTGTCTGTACCACGAGACGTTGTTTTTCCTGTGCACCTGTTTTAGCAGGACGCATCGCTTCATTATATATACCGATCTCGGCATTAGTCTTTTTTATGTCTTGTTCAATCTGGCGAGTCAGATGCGGATTTTTATAACTGGTCTTATCCACCAGTTCCCTTGCCCGATTAAGCATTTCCAATTTCAGAGTATATCGTTTTGGTTCATGAGCCAAAGCCTGAACCGTTGCCATGATGAGACTGAACTGTTCTTCCGGCAAAAAACCGACTGCATCGAAATCTGCTTCCCGAATAAAATCAAGTGCCATGGGACCAAACGCCTCTTCCTGACGGAGCCCTAGCGTAAGAAGATAATTGAGATAGGCCCTTGCTTCATTAATTTCCACAAAGCTCTCCAATAAACAGGGTTTAAAAAAGCCCATCTTGCAGGGAAATGGCCCGATTCGCAAGTGCTTTTGTGGGAAAAATCCCACCTCCCTGTACTATCCTGATTTCGTGTGTTTAAACAGGGTTGCAAAAAGCACGGAAATACTATAAAACACACCATTATTATTGATTTATTATGGGGTTTTTATAATCCCAAATAGCGGCAGGAACCCTCGCAGGATACCCATGGAAATCGTGATTAATTTTGACGATATGAACTGGGCGGCAATTGGTCCGGAGCTTATCATTCTGGCAACCGCTTTCTTCATTCTACTGGCCGGACTAAAAAGGGGTATGAATACTCTCTCTTGTCTATCCACCATTTCACTGGCTGGCATTGGTGCAGCATTGTTGTTCACTCTTGGCCTTTGGGGAGGAGCCCCTACAGCCGGAAGTGGAAATAGCTCAGGCATATTTAGTGGTGCTTTGATCCACGACCGTTTCGCTATTACCCTTAATTTGATATTCCTACTGATGTCTTTATTTGCGGTTTTCGGTTCCGTTCGGTATCCACAGGAAAACCACGAGAACAAAGCAGAATATTTCACTCTTCTACTTATGTCAGTAGCCGGCATGATGTTTATGGCCAAGTCTGGCAACCTGATCACAATATTCGTATCGCTGGAATTATTTTCAATTGCCCTTTATATTCTTTGTGGCTTTTCCGCTAAACACGGAACCGGTAAGGAAGGCCCCAGCAGTAACACCGAGTTAAGCTGGGGGACTTTGGCCTCACAAGAATCAACCGTCAAATACCTCCTTACCGGAGCGTTTGCTTCTGCCATTCTGGTTTATGGAATGGCCCTGGTTTATGCCGGAAGTGGAACAACCGAACTCAGAATGATAGGACAACTCATTCACGAAAACCCTTATACCAAGAACACTCTGGTTTTTATTGGAATGGGTTTAATGTTTTGTGGGCTAGCGTTTAAAATCTCTCTGGTGCCATTTCACTCCTGGACTCCGGATGTCTACCAAGGAGCACCAACTCCCATTACAGGGTTTATGTCGGTTGCGACCAAAGCAGCGGCTTTCGCAGTGATCGCCCGTATATTTTTCATCGCCCTGCCGGAACTGGAAAAAATTTGGATGCCTATTCTTTTCGGCGCATCAGTTCTGACAATGCTGGTAGGAAATACAGCCGCAATTTTTCAGGATGACCTTAAAAGGATGCTTGCCTATTCCGGTGTCGCGCACGCTGGCTACTTGCTTATCGGTATCGTCACGAACACCCAGGAAGGAATGGCCAGCATAATATTTTACCTCGCTGTTTACTTATTCATGAACATCGGAGCGTTTGCCGTGGTCTTTACCATGGAAGGAGAAGGTCAAGAAGGCAATTCCATAAACCGCTTTAAAGGTTTAGCCAAAAAGAACCCTCTTTTGGCCGCTGCTATGAGTCTGTTTATGGTATCTCTTGCCGGGTTCCCTCCAACAGCCGGGTTTTTCGGAAAACTATTTGTATTTTATGCCGCCGTTAAACAAGGCTACATTCTCATTACTGTTATGGCAGTCATTGCCAGCATCATATCCGTGTATTTCTATCTCCGTGTTATTGTAATGATGTACTTTCATGATGATGAAAACGCTCCGCAACCGGTGATCTATAAAGGCATGGGAGCATTAATCACTGTCAGTTGTGTAGTGGTCGTGGCTATTGGATTGTTCCCATCATTTTTAATGGAACTCGCCCGAGGTGCTATTCCCTTTTAGCCCTATCTATTCCTATATCCTTTGCGTATAGCCGCATTTCTTGTTTCATAATTGCTCCCAACCAGGCTTTTCAAGTCAGTCCATTTTTATGCAAAACCACATGACAATTTTTCGATTTTTCATTCTTGGTTTTAGCCTTTTGCTTTTCGCCTGTGGCCCTAAAGAGGACTCGCTAGAAGGAAGATATAAAATTTATTCGAAGCAGGTTAAAGAGAACCCGGAAGACCCAACAGGTCATTACGAGTTGGGAAAAGTTTATATCGAGAAAAAAGAATACCATGCAGCACTCAACCAGTTGATTGAAGCCACACGTTTGAAAGAAGATTATGGAGAAGCATACCGTGAAAAGGGAGTCGCCCAGTTTTATCTGAAACGTTTTCTGGATGCTGAAAAGACCCTGGCAAAATCATTCAGACTAAATCCATCACAGCCGGACATTGCCACCGACCTTGGATCCATTTACCTTAAAAACGGCAATATGAAAAAGGCCTTTCGCTACCTCAACATCGGACAGAAGAGAAATAATAATCCACATATCGTCTTCAATAACCTTGGGGCTGCCTATGCAAGAACAGGGAAAAACAGGGAAGCCATGAAGTTCTGGCGAAAAGCACTGGAAAAGAATCCTAACATTCCAGAAACCCATGTCAACATAGGTGTGGTCCATGAAAAAATGGGGAAAAAGAAAAAAGCCATTGCATCCTACCAGAAGGCACTGGAGTTAGATGAATTCAATGCCATGGCACATTACAATCTCGGGGTGATATATGCAAAGGAGAAGGACTTCCCCAAGGCTGTTGAAGAATGGGAAACCGCATACAAACTGGATAAAGAAGACAACAATATTTTGAACAGTCTGGCCTGGGCTTATGAAAAACAGGGAAAAAAAGATGAAGCCCTTATCAAGTTGGACGAATCAATCAAACTAAGTCCTTATGATCCTAAAACACATTTTTCATCAGGACGTATCAAATTTAATCTGGGAGACACAGATAATGCTATCGACTCTTTAAAAAAGGCCACCCACCTTGACCCTAATTATGGAGACGCCTATTACAGGATGGGGCTGGCTTACGATTCACAAAACCATAGTTATGACGCCATTTCCAGCCTACTTATCGCAGAAATTATTTATCACAAAACCGGGAAAATGGATTTATACAAAAAAAACAGGGCAAAGCTTAAAACTTTCTTTGAAAAATACCAAACTCAACGTTCAGACTTCAACAACATGGAACTTCCTGAGACTCTAAAAGGCTATGACCTTCACAAACGCTCTAAGCGGATTCGCACATCTAAGGAAAAATAATCTATCGATCCAATAAAAAGGTAACAGGCCCATCATTGACAAGCTCCACCTGCATATCTGCTCCGAACTGACCTCCTTGAACAGTTAACCCGGATTCAGAAATTCTTTCTATAAACTGTTTATAAAAAAATTCTGCTTGCTCAGGCTTAGCCGCATTGTCAAAACCCGGCCTTCTGCCTTTAGTGCAATCTCCAGCTAATGTAAACTGGGATACAACTAAAATATCGCCGGATATATCAAGGCATGATAGATTCATTTTTCCCTGATCATCGGGGAAAATTCTCAGGCTCAAAGCCTTGTCGGCCAGAAAGCGTACCTTATCAGAATCATCCCTCTTTTCCGCACCAAATAAAATCAGCAAGCCTCGGGAAATACTGGCAATAATTCTACCATCAACACACACTGAGGCACGTGCCACTCTTTGCAAAACAAGTTTCATTGCAACTCAACGAGCACGGAAAAATCTGGAAGTTGAACCATCTTCCCCTATCAAAGCTCTCACCTCGGCAAAACACTTTGGGCAACGCCCCTCATAGGCATTGCCTTCTTTATTTATATAAATACGATGGTAAACATTGCAACATTCAAACATGATGCCTAAAAATTTTTTTTTGGGGGGTTCTTTCGTCATTGTCTACAATGCACCCTAGCTTTTCATATACGCAAAAACCAATTGAAATCACAAGTATATTGCAAAATAAAGTTCTCTGGGCAATAGAGGTTAAAGTCACCTTATTTTATCGAGAGCGCGAACCTTGTATTCAATGAAAGTTTTATGTGGAATACGAAGAGCTTTTGAGATTCGTCTAACTTCTTCAGCTTCCTCATGAGCCATGTTTCCATCTGCAATAGAAATCTCGAACAGACATTCCATTAAATGTATACGATCATTATATGAAGCAACTCGATTCAACTCTGTTGCAACCTCATGGAAGTCAAACCCCTGGCGAGCTTGTTCTTCAACCACCTCGAACAACAAGGTCAATTCTTTCCCTTTCAAAGAAAACTGTTCTCCAAGGCAACGCTTTAAAGCTTTTTTTTCATTAGGATCAAAATGGTCATCCACATGAGCAACTGCTGCCAACATTGTACCAACAAGGCAAATAAAATAGAGCCTCTCTTCGGGCAAATTTGTAGGAGTTTTTGAGTGCGCACTTTTCAGTTCAATTTTTTTCAGAACACGGCGTTTAAAATATTTTTCCATATCCGGGTCCAGGTCTCGCGCGTGTTTGAAAATAGTCCTTTGCAACAAGTTCCTGATTCTCCCTAAAGACCTTTTCGTATGTGAAGATTTTTCCAACCACTCAGAAAACTGGTTGACCAATTCCCTCTCGTCATTCTTCATTCTCCTGTGCGCATCGACCATTGCCTCCAAGGCACCCATGATCTCTTTCTTCTCTTCTGGGGATGATAGCTCTGCAATCATCTGACGATATAGTTCATCTTTTTCTTTTTTTGAAATAGGAGATAAAAGGTAGGGCTTTAATTCATCCAGCTCATGTTTTTCCAGGTTAAATTTTCTGTAAAATGTTTTAAAAATATTAATTTCAGACTGGGAAATCTCTCCATCCGCCCAGGCAACGGTCGAGAGCACTTTAAGAAAAGTCATTTTTTTAAATTTTGACATAGTATTTCCTTAATCAAAACGGTTCAGCCAAAGCCGGTTCCTGCCCGGAGTCGGCGAGAGAGCAAAAAGATCCAGAAAACCATCTTGGTTGGCATCGGCAAATGCCATTTCTTTGAAAAACCGGAAGCGAGGAAGACGTCTCTCAGTTTCATCGCTGAACCCCCATCGGCCTCTACCCTGCAAATAATAAACTCCTTTTGAGGTCAAGATCAAGGCATCGGGTTTAGTGTTACCATTCGCATCCAATAGATAGACCTTATAGGAAGGCAAACGGGGAAGCATTTTATATGATCGTTTTTTAAAGTGTGCACCTCCCCTGTTTTCCAGGAAGTATATGGTCTCTCCGGGATAAGCCCGGTAATGCTTGTTAATAGATCGGTTGACCACCATAAGATCATTATCTCCATCTCCATCAAAATCAGCCCAGTCGGCATGCTCGCTGTCATCCAGAATGCGTGGGATATGAGATGCCGTTCGGTCTACAAAACTTCCCACCCCATTATTAATCAAAAGCCTGTTTTGTCCTTTTCTATAAACCAGAAAAATATCTACAACCCCATCACCATCATAGTCGGCAAAGGAAACGTCTCTAATTCCAGCAGGCAGACTAGGAATGAGCAAGGATGTCAAGTCCTCCATTTTTCCGTCACCTTTATTTATAAACAAGTATGCCTGTTTACCAGCAATCTTTCCTTCTTCATCCACAACCTTTTGACCAAAATAAAAGAGATCATTGTCTCCATCCTGATCAAAATCCTCGGCAACAACCTTATCTATTCCAGTTCTTAGAGGATAAGAACCTTCTTCATTCCTCGCGTAAAAATATCCTTTCCTGTTGTTGAAAAGAATTTTTGTAGATATCTTTCCCGATACTTGCAGAATAAGGGAAAGGTCATCGCCTCCATCGCGATTCAAGTCTGTTGTTGTAAAAGAGATGATCGGCTCTTTCAATTGATCAATCAGCTTCCCCATACTTTTTTGAAGAAAACTTTTTCCCCCTTGATTCAGGAAGATTTGCAACTGAGGCTTTCCCGGTTTCAACTTGTTAAGGACCATCAAATCAGAAAATGGATTCTGGTCTGCTCGAAGAAATGAAACCTTTTTGGGTGAATAATTTTGTGGGATGATCCATTTTCTGGTCACATCTAGAAAACGCTGACTGGCGGGGTTGTCAGCGATATGCTGTTGAGAGCCTCCACACCCATTCACAAACATCAGAATGAGCAAGGCTAGCGCCAAATCTCTAATCAAAAAGGGATTTGGGCAAAGAATCCTGTGACAAGTCAATTTGCAAGCCTTCATAGGCGGCTATGCTTTGTGGAAAAAGTTGGCGAGATTCTGCTTCAATCTGCTTAATAAAATTATCATCATGAGAAGGGTCATGGTGAAACAAAACCAGCTTTTTAACATTTGCAGCTTCTGCAACCTTGATCCCTTCTCTCATCGTACTATGTCCCCATCCCTTACGTGAGAACTGACCATTACGCCCATAATATTCATCTTCTGTATACTGGGCATCATAAACTAAAACATCGACGTCCTGGCAAAGCTCGATCAGGTTTTTATTAGGCTTGTCTTCATAATGTTCACAATCAGTCGAAAAAACCAAGGTTTGCCCTTCATGCTCAATCCGATAAGCATAACATCCATTAGGGTGGTATAAAGTTGCCAAAGTTATTTTATAATTATTTCCTTCAATGATTTCCCCGGGCTTTACATCATGATAGGTAATATTTGAGCCAAACAAATCAGTTTTAACTGGAAAACATGGGGGGGTCATTTGCTGGTTTAAAATTTCCTCAATAGATGTTGGCAAACTAGTGCCTCCAAAGATCCGAAACTCGTTACCGGGAACAAAAAATGGAGCGAAAAAAGGGAAACCTTGTATGTGGTCCCAATGTACATGGCTGAACAAGATTGTTCCTTTTAGAGGCATCTCTTTCATTAGAGACATGCCCAAATTTCGCACACCAGTACCCGTATCGATGATAATCAATTCATCGCCGCAACGGATCTCAACACAAGTCGTATTTCCCCCAACGCCAGCTGTTTCCGGGCTTCCTGAAGGAATACTGCCTCTAACCCCCCAAAACTTTATCTGCACCACACTCCCTTAAGTTTTATTTCCTATTTAAACCTGAATATCCACCCAATTCAAAAGGAAACCTTCAATAACCTTTAATCAATTGCTTAAAGTTTCACTTTAAATTCAGACCAAGACAAACCCAGAGCAATTCCAGAACCAAGTTATTTCCAAACAAGATAAATTAAGTCAATCTCTAGTTTTCAAAGCTATCAATTACAAAAAAATTAAATCTTCTTTGGAATTAAAAGAGCGGGCATTATAAACAATCCAACCAAAGGTAACAATAATTTCCCGGGAAAAAAGCAGTCATACAGTTTACTTTTTTATAAAAACTTAAAAAAATGAGATTAAGGAAAACCTGTAAACATTTATTGACTCTCTTTCAAATATCTCTCCACCAATACCTTCTCCGAAGATTTCAAAAGATCCAATTCCCATATTCCGGGAAAAATTTCCTGAAAACCATCTTCAAAACACTGACATAGTTTTTCCCACTCAATTTTGGTCGGCAACACCTCATTTAAAGTTAACGTATTCGAAACAAAGTCCTTGAATACTTTTTTTTTTTCGGTTTCTGATGAGTAGCGTAATAAACTATGAGCCAATTCAAAATCTTTATCAATCAAGATAGACCCATGCTGTAAAAAAGCTCCATTTAAACGACGCTGAGCACTTCCGGCAAGTTTCCTCCCCTTAACACTGATTTCCCCATGATTAGCTGCCGAAAAACAGGCTGGGGAGAGATTCTGACCTCTAGATGAAGCCCTTTTCTCTTTTCCAACCATTTCAGGGTTTTTGACTCCGGCTTTTTCCAGCGAAAGAATCACCGCTTTTGATATTGCACAAAAATCCCCTGATAAGTTTCCGGGAAATCCGGGATGTGGGATAGGGGCAACAAAACTGTATGTGAACTCATATTGGTGCAAAAGGGCTCTTCCTCCTGTAAATCTTCTAACAACAGGAATATTCCTTCGATCACACTGCTCCCTGTCAACATCCTTCATTTCGTTCTGAGAGTACCCTATTGATAGAGTCGGCTTGTCCCACCCATATAACCTTAAAGTAGCTGGAACCTGGCCTCTACTACAGGCTGTAAGAATTGCTTTATCGACAGCCATATTCAATCTGCCATCGCCATAGCCATCCTTAATCAATCTCCAGGTAGTTTTCATCAAAGCGACCACTCCAGATCATTTTCATACAAAATATTTTTTTGACTCATAAAGAATCATCCTATAAATATGAAGTATGAGAGTCAATTCCAGATATGTACTAAAGTTTATTTTTTTTCTATCTTTTATTCTAAGCTGGTGGTTAGGTAACCCATTAACTTCAGAGTCTTTTGAAAAAATGGGCTCACTGAGAAAAGAATGCAGCACCTCCTGCCACCTGTCTGAGCACATTCTGAAAGCCAATAAAAACAAATATACTCAACCTGAATGCAAATCCTGCCATACAGGATCATCAGATAAAACTGCATCATCCCCTTTTTCAACACCTAACGCCGCATTAATAAGTAGCAATAAAAACCTTTTATTAAAATCTTTCATTCAGGCTATGCCTCATGATCAATCTGAAAAATCAGATACGGATAAGAAAAAAGAACCAAACACAATGGCCTATGTTCCAGCTGGAGAATTCATCATGGGCTCTAATGAACGGTGGGATGATGAAGCACCGGAGCACATTTCCGAAACAGAAGCGTTCTATATCGATTTGAATGAAGTCACCAATGCAGACTATAAAGTTTTTGTAGATGCAACCCAGAGAACACATCCTTTTCACTGGCCAGAGGGCAACATTCCCAAAGGCAAGGAAAAACACCCCGTTGTTTATGTCAGTTGGTTTGATGCTAATGAATACTGCTCCTGGGCTGGTAAACGTCTGCCGACTGAACAAGAATGGGAAAAGGCGGCTCGTGGTGAAGAGGGTCTTATTTATCCCTGGGGTAATGAATGGACTCTGGATAAGTCTAATAACCCCTATAAACATTCTACAGGCACAGAACCAGTTGGTTCTTACCCGGAAGGGCGTAGTCCGTATGGGCTCTATGATGTCTCAGGAAACGTATGGGAGTGGGTTGATAGCTACTATTTACCTCATCCAGGTAACCCTGTCACCCGAGCTGAATACGGAATGGATAAAAGGGTGCTGAAAGGGGGGTCCTGGTTTGACTGTCTTTCATACGGTTGCGGATTGAGCGCTCCTACCTTCAACAGAAGCTTTTTCACCCCCGAAGTCAAAAATAACAGCTTCGGGTTTCGTTGTGCAAAATCCAAAAAACCATAATTTCAACCATCAGTTAAACTCTGGCTTGACGCTAGCTACCATTTCCTTAAAAATATATGACGTCATCTTAAATTTAAAGGCCATATCATGGAAACACCTGACACAGATCAGGAAAAAAAAAGAGCACTCAGGTTTCAACCCTCTCCTGAAGAGCCCAGGGGGGCGCAAGTCAGCCTCGTCCGAAAAATAATTATCGGATTATTTATTGTAGGGTTTTGGGTGTTTTTTTACTGGTTTCGGGATCAGCCTTGAATTCTTTCCTGTTGAGCGCTTCATTCCCAGTCAAAAGATCAAATTCCTTCTCCGCTTTCCTAAGTACTAACAGACTTTTCCCCCCTTTTGGAAATAAAAGAACCGAGTCCGGGTTTCTTACCAAAGGAGCAACAGATTCAGCTTTATGTAAAGGCTCAGGTTTACTTTCAACTAAAGGAGCAGGCAGTTTTCCGAAAGCAGAACGGGTAGAGTTGTAGACCAAAAATTTTGTGTTTTTGGAATAATCCGAGTTTGGGTCCAAGTGCTCTCTGAGGTGGCTGCCAGTTGGATCAGACAGGGTAGCCACAAGGTGAGTGGAGTAATCTACATCAATTGCTGGTTTGTGTTCTTTTTCAAAAGCAGAAACATTATAGCCTCTTCCAGCAAAGATCAAAGGCTTGTCCTGTATTTTGACAGTATCCCTTATTTGAGATTTTTCAGGACTTTTTTTAATAGTAATGGCATAACGTTCCTTATCTATTTTCTCATATCTATCAATAGACTGGTATTCAGTATCGGTTTTAAAAGCTGGTTGCCTGCCTTTTTGCGACCTCAACATCGCAGTCTTTTTCAGCTTTGCATAAACACCTGCGATAAACTCATTATCCACCCCCGCAAACTCATCCTTATCAGCTTTCGAAACTTGCACTTGAGGATCAGGATCAAGTGAATAGTCCAGATCCAACTGAGAATGCAATGTAATTGTCACCTGAGGTGGCCCCTCGGTAATTTCCAAAGAATTCTCGGATTCAGAGCCCCCCCCACATCCAGAGACCAAAATTCCGGATAAAAACAAAAGGCTTAAATAAACTCTTTTAATAAATGTTTCCATAATTCATCATCGACTATTAGGGCTTACCACTTGAAAGAATATCAAATTTTCAGCAACTTCGCGCCACGTCATACTGCCCCACATTGAATCCATTCGGACCAGAAATCCATATCGCATTATAATTCAATGCTTTACAATAATAGCGGAAGCTGGTATGCTTTTATAATTCAATCGTAAAAAGCAACAATAAGGATAATGCCATGAGAAGCGGTTTGCGTTCCCTTTTAGAGGCAAGAAATATTACTTTCCTTAAAAAAAAGCTGGAAATAGGCGAAATCACCCCTGAGGAATGTAAAGAGGTGATGAAACGCCTGATCCTGAAAAAATATGGCCGTATAAAAAACAGAAGCTTTCGCGCCAGTATATTAGGGTTTGGGCGAAGCTTGGAAAGCAAAACTCCTGTCAAATCATAGCCCTGAGTTTGAAGCTAACCTGCCCAGTTTAACGCCCTAACTCTTAATCAGTAGGTTGATAGAATAACCTTACAAATTTGATTCTTTCCCACCTCACCGTGTTACTAATTAAAGGATTGTATATATCATCGTTTCTGTGAAGGTAAATCGTGATAAAAACTGGACTGCGAAAAAAAATCTATTAGGATGACTGGCAGGAGATCTGGTTTGTAATAAATAGCGAATCTTGATGACTGCCCAGATTACTCATTATTATTAAGGGCAGATTGTATCTTTTCTAATACATTATCCAGGTTTATAGGTTTGGAGATAAAATCATATGCTCCCAGGTTTAAGCAGGTTTCTTTTCCTTTGGCGCTGATTGATCCCGAAATAATAATCACTGGCGAAGCAGTAATATTTTTAATTTTAACTAAACACTCTAGACCATCCATTTGAGGCATTTTTTTATCCAGCAATATTACATCGGCATTAAATTCCTTCAGAACAGCAAGGGCCTCTTTTCCAGTATGTGCAACCCTTACGGTGTATCCCTCTTCAGAAAAGAATTCACTTATGATTGAGCAGAATTCTTTCTCATCATCTACAACTAAAATTCTTGTCGGTGCTTTTGATTCCACGAAATTGAGAAGGTAATAGCCTTTGCCAACTTGTTATTAGAGTTCCGAATTGCTCCCGTGTTTTTTACTCGTACTGCTTTAATCATTGGGTCTGGGATAATGCAGTTTGACAGCATAAAATACAATTTTCCCTTATAATGTTGTAATGGTTCAAGGTTATTTTGTCAAAACATTCATGAAGAGGGTGTTAGCAGTAGTTTTTTTTATAAAATTTAAGGAAAAGATACTGAGGTTTTGAGAATATGACCACCGACCAGCAAAACCTTGAAAAGCAGGAAGGTTTGGAACTAAACAGCTATGAGCGGAAAGTACTTCGTCGGGTTACTGCGGTGTTTTTGTTGGCTTGGACATTAGTGATTGCCAGCTTCCTTTGGATCGCAATCAATCACGAGGATAAAATTATCCGTAAATTAGCCAAAATGGAAGCGGTTACTGTATTCAATAAAGATGTGGCTTTCCGAATCTGGGCCTCTTCACAGAGACCTTTGCATAAGGGGTCATTTTTAGCAATGTTTTTAAATC
>CAYFNV010000041.1:0-21161 GCA_964344595.1 uncultured Nitrospina sp.
AAAACAATTTGCTGATTCTTGTCAACGAATTACGTAACCTACACAATTGCGAGGAACTATCACTGACGAAGCAATCCAGTGAACACCTGGATCGCCACGCCGCTTTCAGCGTCTCGCGATGACGGGAAATTCAGGCTTTCCAATAGTCATCCTGAGCTTGTCGAAGGATCGCCTCTATCTTTCTTCACATAGTCATCAGTTGCATTATCCTAATCAAAACAAGTAAAATTCAACCTCATATATTGAGTTTAGAATAAACGAATCTCCCTTTTAAAAAAAATCCTCGTTAAGAGAGAAATGTGAATAGTCTTAAAACTGTAGAGAAAAAGCGCTTTGAAGATCTCTTTGGAATGTCTAGTGGTTATGTTTTAGATTTCACTAATGACACCTTTGCTGAAATTTTTCGTCAAACAGTGAAGGTTGATATCTATAGCACAAAATATTCCTTTAATGGTGGCTCCAAAGCAAAGCGTTTAAGAGCATTTTGGGAAGTGGAGTCTGACCCAATTATTGGAAAGGTATTATCTGAACTACTGGAAGTTTACAAATATCAAAGTAACATAGCTAAGAACTCCCCTGAAGAAGCTAATTTTATTACATGTCAAAACATTACTAACAGGTTAATCGGTAAAAAGTTTGATGAATTTGACTCAGAAAAAGAGTTCCTCGATAAAGACTTTGGATCTATTTCTTTAGAAAACCTAAATATTGATTCCTCATTAATTCCCATTCTTGACAACCGTTTGAAGGAAGCTAGTTTATGTTTAAATTCAGGAGCTTCATTGGGTTCAATATTTTTATGCGGCAGTATTCTTGAAGGAATTTTATTGGGAGTAGCAATCAGATATCCGCAAAAATTTAATCAAGCCTCAGCTAGTCCAAAAGATAAAAATGGAAAGGTAAAGCCATTTCACGAGTGGACGCTGGCCCAGTTCATTGACACAGCATGTGAATTGGGTCTCCTAAAATTAGATATAAAAAAATTCAGTCAGTCATTGAGAGATTTTAGAAACTACATTCACCCTTACCAACAATTGACAACAAATTTTCATCCGGACAAGCATACGGCTAAGATATGCTATCAAGTTCTAAAAGCTGCTATAGCCAACTTAAACGGAGATAGAAGATTATAGTATTGGATAATAAGAAAGGGCAAATTTCATCTACCCCTTATACTTAGTGGGGTCAGGCATGAATGTTTTGAGTTAATCTTTAGTGAAAAAAAGGCAACGTTTAAGCACCATTATTTCAATACAAAAAAATAGCATTGTATTACTATGAACTTTTACGAATGGAAATCTCTGGCGGAAGATGGAGTGGCCGAAGCTCAGTACAATCTCGGACTGATCTACAGCCGGGGAAAAGAAGTTGCCCGTAACAATGAGGAGGCTGTTCGCTGGTACCGTCTTGCCGCTGATCAAGGTTTCGCAGAAGCGCAAACCAACCTCGGGTTGATGTACGGAAAAGGCCAGGGTGTTGAGCAGGATTTTAACGAAGCTGTGAAATGGTACCGGCTTGCAGCGGAACAAGGACTGGCCCAGGCCCAACATAATCTTGGAGTGATGTATACCAGAGGTCAGGGAGTGACGCGGGATTATGCAGAAGCAATCCGATGTTTCCTTTTGGCGGCCAATCAGGGATATGGCCAGGCACAATATAACCTGGGGTTGATGCATATGCGTGGAGAGGGAGTTTCTCGAGACGACAAAGAAGCCATTAAATGGTACCGCCTGTCTGCCGAACAAAATATTTCCGGCGCTCAGTCTAATCTCGGACTGATGTATGAAAAAGGTCAAGGGGTTAAACAGGATTATGTAGAAGCCCACAAATGGTTCAACATTGCTGGAGTGAACGGTAATAAAGTGGGGAGCAGAAATGCTGACATCATTGAAAAGAAAATGACCCCAGGTCAGATTATCGCGGCAATAGGACTTGCCCGCGAGTGGATGGAGAAAGTTTAGCCTTTATCCATTCACACATCAGGAAAAGACTCCTATAAGGTTAATTTCAATCTAACTTCATTTGGTTCTCAGGTTGTTGAAATAAGAAGACCAAAGCCTTTGAACCATTTTAATTTCATCGGAAATCATAGGGTCTTCTTCCAGCTTTTTCCGATGACTTTCATAAATCTTGATAAATTTATTTATTCCTGTCTGGACTTCCGCAAGGTGGTCATTCATGGTATTCAGACGGGATATCAACAATTTGTTAAGATAAACATGAAACTTGTTAACGATAGCCGGGTTTAAGACCTTGAACCTTTCGGCATTCATCTTTAAAACAACCACTTCCCCTTTTGCGATGACATTGGTCAATCGAGTCGAGTTGGTGATTAATGGGCTTTCTCCAAAAATCGCCCCGGCTTCCAGCTTATTGAGTTCTATATCGGGAGCCTGGTTTTTAGTAATTGCAACCTCACCTTCAATCAGCACAAAAAATGCCGACCCCAACTCTCCCTGCTTTATAACAAGTTCTCCATCCTGATAATTTAGAAAGTTTTCATCAGCATCGAAAAGCTCCTGTATTTCTTCTTCGAGAAAATCTTCAAATACAGGAAATTTGAGAACTTCTTTGTTCGCCCCCATAGCATTTGGCTCCATTTCCAAAAATGGCTTTGCTACAAATAAATGAAAGGTATTAGTAAGAATGGGGCAAAGCAGGCTGTTTGTAAACCCCTAATTCAGGGGTAGAGAGGTATTAATCCTTCGAATATCAAACATTTCTTCTAAGGACACTGTGAACTTTACTATCCCTACCCTGTTACAGGATAAGAAAGGATGTTGAACTCCATGGTTAAAGCATTTGTGTGGATAAATAATTTCTATCTTACTTCATGCACTAGAGGGTGTAATCAGTTAGACACTTTGGAGTTCGCGTTTTCGTCTAGCAAAAATAACCTTCATATTATCTTTGAAAAGTGCATTTTCATTGAGTGTGGATTTAAAACTGGGTTTGAGCAGGACAAAACATGAAACATCTGTCAGTGCTGTAACGGTTGCAGTTCGTTTGGAGTTAGAGACCAGAACACTTTCTCCAAAAAATTCACCTTCTGTAAGGGTTGCAACTTTCTTTTTCATAAAAAAATATTTTTTCACAGAGACCTCCACCAAACCTTCATGAACGATAAAAAATAAATTTGCTGATTCGCCCTGGTTCACGAGTGTCGTCCCGGCTTTAAAGTCGTATCTTCTCATTTGCGAAACAAGTCTCATCAATTCTTCGTCAGATAAAATTGAAAAAGCCTTGACCTTCTTTAACTGTTTCAAGAACCAATCTGCATCTTCTTTTCTTAAAGCTTTCATATTAAATCTCACGTCTCACCTATATAAAATTGATGATTTTCTTTGTATTTCCATTTTATTCGTATACGTAGCCAAAACTCTGGCATACACACTTTAATAAGAGCAATTTGTATGCCAACTTTAGAAGCAGAAGATCAAACGAAAGTTAAACCCTTGAGGTTAGTGGACTTTAATAATTATTGCTTAAAAAAAACTTCCTGCTGACTGGAAAAGGATGGATTTAAAGTTATGAAAAAGTGCACAATTGTATGAATTTCCCTTATTTATCTTTTTGTTGGAGGGTGGTGATTTATGCGGGTTTTCCTGCATTTTTTACTAAAATGATTCTGTTTTTTCGAAACATTAAAAAATTATTTTGAACGATTAATTGTTGCTAATGAGTATTCAGGTTTTCGCCACCACGCAGTTTGTTAAGTGCTGCACTCATATGGTCATATCCCAACTGGTTTTCCAAAGCCGAAAAGCTATCACGGGCACGGGTATACCATAGAATAGCTTCGGGAATATTTTCTTCTGTTTTCCAGTAAATATGCCCCAAGCTCTCAAACAACACTGCCTGGATCTGATGAGGTGGAAGGTCTTGAACCAGTGCAACACCTTTTTGATACCATTCCTTTGCCGGGATATGGTCACCACGCTCCATGAACAAATCGCCAGCTCGGTTCATGGCCCTGGCCTCGCCAAGCGGATTATCGATTTTGTGATGGTAATTCATGGCCAGAATATATTGCTCTTCAGCATCTTCGAATCTTGTTCGAAACTTATATAAATCACCAAGAGACTCATAAATATTGGCAGCTTTTTCAAATTTTTTTTCTTTTTCAAAGGCAATAATTGCCTTGCCATAATTCTCAATGGCTTTATCAAACTCGTGATAGAAAAAATTTTCTGAAGCTTGTTGGAGATACCGCCCAGCCTCATCTTTAGCATCTATCGGGGTTGTGATCGATACCGGTTCTTCTTTATTTCTTGCCCCATGTGGTAGAAGCCAAACGGAATACCCCAACGATAACGCCACAGCAACAACGAAGAAGTATTTCAATGCTGGTTTTAAGAAGGAAGTCATTTTATATACCTGATGAAGATCGGGAGCCTGCTCCATCAGGTTAACACGAGAGATAACTTTAGAGGAACTTCTAATAACAGAAGTTTATTGATGTGTTAGATAATAATCCTATATCAACTCACAAGGGAAATCATTCTGGTATACAAAGCACAATAACCCAACAAACCTGGGTTATTTTTCACCATTCAGCCCATAAATTATTCACCCGCAGAATCTGTTGCAGTTTGTAACAGAACCTCATGAATTTTTGCATCAAACATATCGGCAGTAAAAGGTTTAACCAGATAATTGCAAATACCCAGCTTCTTGGCATCCTCAATTTTGTTCTTTTCATCTTCCATAGTAACCATGATAAAAGGAATGCCTTTTAGACCCGGGTTAGTCTGCATATCACAGTATAATTCAATACCATTTAGAACTGGCATGTATCGATCGGCAATGACCAACTGCATTCTTGCAGAGTGCATTGTTGATAGCGCTTCTTTACCGTCGCTGGCCTCAAAAATATTTTTAAACCCTAATCGTGTTAAATGATGTTGAATTATCCTTCTCGCAAATGTGTCATCATCTACAATCATTACACTGCAAGTAGAAAACATAGCGCCCTCCCCCTGGCAAACAGACCATTTGTATTTAGTTGAAAAGAATGAAGAAATTCTAACAGAACCTCTTTCAAACACAAGAAAAATATTGGTTATGCGATATTTTAGGAGTAAAAGTGCCGTTTTGTCAGTAATTTTCAGACATTTTTTTATTTTTTAATGACTTGCAGATTATTGTTTTATTGTACTTTTGAAGCTTTATTTTGATTGTTGGAGATTTCCCGGGATAAGTATAGAATACTCACGTTTTTGTCTTGGGTATTACTGAAACATCCAATAAGACGCCACAAAATATCTGTTAATGTATTTGATCCGGTTGGAGCATTCCAACTCAACAAACTGATTTACTTAACCGCAAATGTCCTGCACCAAAACGAACTTCTTTAAAATGGAACTCTCTTCTTGTTGAATTTATTTTCCAACAACTATCGGAAGTGGGTAATCGACAAACCGCTTGTCAGCCTGATGATAGTTGTGCTGGTGGTCGGATATTTTTCTTCTCATATCTCAAGTTTCAAGCTTGATGCTTCTGCTGAGTCTCTGGTTCTTGAAAATGATGACTCCCTCCAATATTACAGAACTATAAGCAAAGCCTACGGCTCTGATGATTTTCTGATCATCACTTATGCTCCTTTCAAGGATTTGATGTCCGATGCTGTATTGGCCGATTTAAAATCTTTGAGCGATGAACTTGCTGTCCTGGAGCGGGTTCATTCTATAGACAGCATCCTAAATGTTCCATTACTTAACAGTCCACGAGTAGAAATTTCCAAGCTTGACACTGATATCCGGACTCTGGAAACACCCGGAGTTGATCGTGAATTGGCCCGCAAGGAATTTCTTGAAAGTCCCATTTATAAAAACCTGTTGATGAGCCCTGATGGAAAAACCACTATAGTCAGGATTAACTTTAAGCGCGATGAGAAATATTTTTCTTTGATGTACAGGCGAAATGACTTGCGCGAAAAGAAGGAGAAATTTGGCCTTGATAAAGAAGAAGAGCTGCTATTTGTCAAAGCCCGGAAAGAGTTCCGGGATTATCACGCTCAGGTTCTTGATAATGAAGATAAACTCATAAGAACCGTTCGGGAAACCATGGATCGGCACCGCGAACATGCAGAAATGTTTCTTGGCGGAGTACCCATGATTACCTCAGACATGATCGGCTTTATTGAACACGACCTGGAAACATTCGGGCTAGGTGTTATTGCATTTTTAATCCTGATGCTCAGCCTTTTCTTTAAGAAATTCAGATGGGTCTCATTGCCAATGGGTTGTTGCATTATCACCGTTGTAATGATGGTGGGCTTTCTAGGGCTGATGGATTGGCGGGTAACAGTAATTTCCTCCAATTTTGTTTCGATCCTGCTCATTATCACCATGTCGTTGACCATCCATTTAATTGTGCGCTATCGGGATATTAACGATAGCAACCCGGGTCAAAGCCAGAAGGAACTGGTCTGGCAAACAATCCGCCTAATGGCCCAGCCTTGTTTTTATACGGCAATCACCACGATCGTTGCCTTCGTCTCTCTCATTATCAGCGGCATTCGTCCGGTTATCGATTTTGGCTGGATCATGACGATAGGTATCGCCCTGGCATTTGGATTGAATTTCATCTTTTTCCCTGCTGCTCTGGTTTTGTTACAACCAGAGCCTCCGGGTTTCTCCAAAGACGGCACCCGCACTTTCACACTCGCAATTGCCGCATTCACCAACCGTAACAGAAACGCAATCTTATACGGCTCCCTCCTTATAGCAATTGTAAGCGCACTCGGAATAGCAAAACTTGAGGTAGAAAACCGTTTCATCGACCACTTCAAAAGCAACACAGAAATCTATCAGGGAATGGAAGTGATTGACAAACAGTTGGGCGGCACCACACCATTAGACATCGTAATGAATCCGGACCAGAAATATTTTGACTATCTGAAAGAAGCCGAAGGAAAGAACAAGGAGGAAGTCTTTGACGAAGACTTTGATGACCCTTTTGCTGAGGAAGCAGAAGAAGTGGAGCAAAATTACTGGTTCAACTCAAACATGCTCGACCGGGTGGAACAAATCCACGACTATCTGGAAAGCCTGCCGGAAGTTGGCAAAGTCCAGTCAATATCCACATTGATCAAAGTCTTCACCCAACTGGACAAAGGTCGAAAACCGGATGATTATGATCTGGCACTGATCCGCAAGCTCATGCCTGATAACGTTAAAGATTCTCTTGTCAACCCATACCTTTCTCCAGATGCTAACCAGATCCATATTAATATGAGGCTGATTGAGTCTGACCCAACCCTGAGACGCTCTCAACTGATAGAAAAAATTCGTACCCATCTTGTTGAAAACTTAAAGTTCTCACCGGAAACCATTAACTTTACTGGAATGGTTGTGCTCTATAACAATATGCTCCAGAGTCTGTACCGGTCACAAATTCTTACTATCGGTGTGGTTTTTATCTCAATAATGTTCATGTTCATGATTTTATTCAGAAGTATATCCATGGCGTTGATCGGCATCATCCCCAACCTGCTTGCAGCGGGAACCGTATTGAGCCTCATGGGATGGATGGGAATTCCATTGGATATGATGACGATCACCATTGCCGCCATCACAGTGGGGATCGCTGTGGATGACACGATCCATTACATACACCGTTTTCAAACTGAATTTAAAGTAGATCGGGATTACCTGGCTACCATGGACCGATGCCACGGAAGCATCGGTAAAGCCATGTATTACACATCTGTAACCATCACTCTCGGGTTTTCTATACTGGCTCTTTCGGAGTTCATGCCCACTATTTACTTTGGATTGTTAACCGGCGCGGCAATGGTAGTAGCACTTATCGGAGCGCTCACCTTGTTACCTCTGCTTATCGTCGTCTTCCGACCCCTCGGCTCCTCGGCGGAGGGCCATTGAGCAACCCTCGGCGTGGGGCCAATATCCTCGATATTTTACTTAGCCTTTAATAGGTAGAGGTATAGCCCCTTTTTCTTTGAAATTGTAGGGGAATAGTGTCGTGTGGAAATAACGGAGGGCTAATTTGAAAGATTTTCCGCTTTTTTCCTCTCGTTCATAATCTTTCTAAGGGCTTTTACTCCCGGGTTGGAATCTGGAAGATCCTTAAAGGCTTCATACGGTAAAATACTTACTTCACAATCCTCCATAGCAATAATAGTGGCACACCGGGTGCCGCCTTCTAATAAGGTCATTTCTCCTATAACTTCATTTTGACCGCGTACAGCAATAACTTTTTTGTTTCCCTGCTCATCTTGACGGAAAACTTCTACTTTTCCTTTTTCGATAATGTAAGCGTCCCTTTTGTAGGAACCTTCACGAATTATTAATGTTCCTTTAGGAAAATATTTTTTCTCACCCATTTTTCTTAAGTTTGAATGCTAATGAAGATTGGTTGCTACTACTTAACTAGAAGTCTAACGGGAAACTTTATCATGTCAACAGGCAGGTATTAAGCAGGTTTTTATATGTATAATTTTTTTACATCATAAGATCCTTTTTGTCGGAACGGGCGACCAGTAATGATCCCTGAAATTCTTTTGCAACACCTTTTTTCATGACCAATTCTTTCGGTACATTCCATATTCCTGAAGTATTAACCAGAAAGGGCAAGTACCAGATAATATCATACAGGCTGGAGTCCGGGTTGACCTTGAGGGATATTTCCATATTAGTCGTAGTACGAAGTCCGACTCGCTTGGTCAATATCTGGTATTTTCGCTTGTCACCAAGTTTACCATCAAATATTTCATTAAAAGGTTTCCCTATTAGTTCGTCTACTTCATATCCCAAAGTGCTCACCGATTCATTGGCGAAACATATGATCCCTTCAGGATCGACCTTGATAATAAGGTCGGAAATTGATTCCACTATCCCTCTGTAATTTTCTTCACTCTGTTTCAATTTCATGTAACCAGAGTCAATAACATCAAGATCGGCCCGGTTTCTTTGTGACAGGGTTTTTAAAATTTCCCAGACAACTTTTATGTTGGAGGCAAAGTAAGTTGAAAAAGTTTCTTTGTTTATTTCCATTACTACAGAATCGGTAACTGCTCTGACACTGGCAGAACGGGGTTTGGATTCCAGTATTGACATTTCACCAAAATAATCACCGACCTCCCTGAAAGCGATGTGCTTATGCTGTTTGTACACTTCCAGTTTTCCCTCAAGGACGATGAACATGCTTTCTTTAAAAGAGTTTTCATTAAAAAGGATTTGACCCGCCTCCAATCGAATGTTCTCGCAGACATATAGCAGGTACCACAGGTCATCATCATTTATGAACTGGGAGAAAGAGACCTGTTTTAAAGCAGCTATTTTCTGGTGTGAATTCATATGGAAAAAAACGAAGAAAGAGTATAAGTATCACTAACGATATAGTACTCCTACCATATCGGTGTAACAATACAATAATGAAGTTTTATGTGTAAAAAGAGTATGCAACTATTACCAGGTCTGTATCCAACAGGGCTCTATATCAATATAAAACCGGCGAAAACAATAAGTTTTTACTGAAAAGAAATTTTGATGGCAATAACAAAAAAAATAGCTTTATCAATAATTTAAAAAGATCACTTCGTTTAATGAGTTGGTTCAATGTGAAAGTTAAATATCCGGACTATTGGCTCCATACCCAGTTGCTAGTTGCGTGCACGGCTATTGAGTTATGGATCCAGCGTCACGCTAGCCACTCGGAGTGCACGGGAAACGAAGCGAAAGGGAAGCACCTGACCCCCTTTTGAGGTGAGTTCTTCTGATACCAATTGTTTTTTGGTCGGAGGAACAATGAAGGCCACGCATCCACCACCACCTGCTCCACAAACCTTGGCCGCCATGGCGCCTTTCTTCATGGCAGAACGGATCAACTTCTCCATCCCGGGAGTACTGATGCTGGGAGCCAACTGTTTTCTGGCTTTCCATTCCTTGGCAAAGATTGGCGCCAGGCATTGAATTTTTCCCCGGCTCAACGCCTGTTCCATTTCCAAGGCACAATCACGAATGGTTCTCAAATGTCGGGTCACAGTCCGGTTCCCGTCTACGGCTTTTTTTGTGACCTCCCAATTATTGATCCCCGAGTTTCGGGGTTTACCGGTATAACACAGAACAAAATGCCGAGTCAGTTCAGCTGGGCTGATGGTAAACTTTTCTGTTTCGGTATGCCGCATTCCCGGCACAACTTTTCGTACTCCTCCATACATTGCGGGATAATAATCCTGGCAACCCGCAGGGACATTGATGACCTGGGTCTCGATATTTTTAGCGATCTCAATCATCTCGGCCTTACGGTAACGCCTTCCCGTCAGTCGATTCAACGCTCCATGAAGGGCAATGTTCAAAGCGGAAGAACCACCAATGCCTGAGCCTTGTGGTGCCTGGCAATTAGTAGAAATTTCCAATCCTGTTTTGGGGGCATAAAACTTCAAAGTACGCACAATAAGTTCAAGGGGGTGGTTATCAGGGAGTGCAGACAGAGAAGGAAAGTTATCTCTCAAACCCAAATCGCGGGAAGTCAGAAAAATACGTTTGTCTTTTCGGGTAGCGATTTCAACGGTGGCATAAAGGTCAATCGCAGCGTTAAGAGTGGGGGGATTATCAAATAACAGGTGCAAAGGCCAGATATCCAGCGTTCCTCCAGCCAGGTCTATGCGGGTAGGGGCAGAGCTTTTAATACGGAGCACTGACCCGGTTCTCTTAGAGATTTTCAGAATCTGTAACCTTTTTTGCCTCAAGGTCGTCGATCTTTTTACTCAACTTGTTGACAAGAGATGCATAGGATTCTGTACTGATAATTTTTGAGAACTGGGATTTATAATTGCGGATCAGGCTGACACCTTCAATTACAAAATCATAGACCAGCCATTGCCCATTATCCTTGAGAAGTTTGTAATCAACATCAATCACACCATCTTTGCGGACAATCTGTGTTTTAACCAGGGCATATTTTCCCTTAACTTTTTCACCTACATAGTTAATGGTTTCATCCCGATAGTTCTCAATTTTACTGGCGTAGGAGTTTTCGAGAAGCTTCTTAAAGAGCACGGTAAATTCTTCACGCTCCTTATCACTGCGATCTTTATAGTTTTTGGCAAGAGACCGCATCACCATCTGCTTATAGTTGAACCGCAGACCAATCACCTCACGCAGTTTTTTTCTCCTTAAGACCGGATCTTTCTTGAGGCTTTCATCAGAAACTATCTCCAGAACTTTATCGATGGTCCCTTTCACGTCATCAGTAATTTCCGATGCAGCAACTACCTGCCCGGTACCCAAAAGCAAAGAGACAGCAACCAACAAACAACCCCAATAGCTTTTCATTTTCATCAAAAATTCCTCTTAAATTGTTTCAATCCGCTCTCCGGTAACTCTAGCAAATATGGTATTTCGAATCAAGCATCCAACCTTCCCATCGGGTGAAGTCTCTACTCATTTCTACCGCAAAAAATGCCGATAAAGAACTGGAATGAAAAAATTTTTCATCTTAAATAATGTTTTAACCAGGGAGATGCCCAGGACCACTAAAATTGGTTAAATTTTAATAAATTCCTTTAAATATTGACAATTTTTAAAGGATTTCTTATAGTAGATCAACCCCAGATTCACGAAAAAGTCTAAAATATTCAATGACTTATATGCGGAAGAGTATTGTGAGCCAAATCCGAGTTTTTCATTACATTAAGTTATCGACGGCAATTGTATTGAGTCTTATGTTTGCAGGATGCGGTACTGTTGACTTGGAAATTCGCCAGAATATCACGAATCCCAATATGTATCCCAGGTCCGTTGCCATTTTACCTTTTACCCTTGAAGAACAAACCCACGAAGATGTTTCTCCTCATAAACTGTTTCGAAACTGTTTTTATAATTATTTCAGCTTTCTGGGGTATGTCGATCTTCCCCTGAACGACATTGACCACAAATTAAAACAGGCTGGGCTAACAGACAATCAAAAGGTTTTAGAATTAAGCCCGGAAAAACTTCGGGAAATTCTGGGTGTTGATGCAGTAATCAGAGCCCGTGTTCTATCAACCAGTAACTTCACGGGCGGCATTCATGCCGAGACTTCCATCAAAGCAAAAATTGATATGCTTGACCTGAGAACAGGAGATATCCTCTGGGAAACCGAACACAAGGAAAGTACTTATTCGGGAATACTTTCTCCGACTATTGTCGAAATCATACAAGATCAAATGGACAACGTAAAAGTTGACGAGGCTTTTTATAAAACGGCAGAAATGTTTTCAATGAATATGATGAAGGAAATTCCTGACCCTGCCGAAAATTGGAAAGAAGAAATTCGTCTTCCAAAAATCACCAGTATAGAAACCAATTTAAAACCCGGCCTGAAGCTTAAACCCAATGACAGAATTTATGTAAACCTCAAAGGCGACCCGGGACTAACAGGCTATTTTGATATCGGAAGCTGGAAATCAAACATACCCTTAAAAGAAATTGTGCCCGGACTCTACACTGGAAGCTACACAATTAAATCATCAGATGAAGCAAGCAGCTCCCTGATAGTTGGCACTTTGAAAAATAAAAACGGCCTTGCTGGAAAGAAGTTTTACAAAGAAGGTATGGCCCAGTTTGATCCTTCAACTAACTAATTATGATTTTGGTTAATAACATTTCAAATCTTATCAGAATTTCATGTTTGTTGTTTTTGCTCACCCTGCTTTCCGCCTGCGCTTCAGATTTGCAAACCAAGGTATCAGGACATTTAAACAGCCTATCAAAAAATCAAACCGTTGCTATATTGCCTGTTCAAGCAAGCGATGCAGGGCAAAAGGAAATGGCAAAAATATTCCGTCAGGGTTTATATGCCAACCTAAAGCAATCTAAATTCAATTTGCTTGAAAAATATATTGTAGATAGCTTGCTAAAGCAGAACAACCTGAACAATCCCGCAAACTTTCTTGCAATCAACCCAATGCAGTTTGGTGAGATCCTGGGGGCCGATGCCATAGTGTTCAGCAGGATCAATAAAGTGGAACGTAATTATTTTATCGTACACTCATCAATCGAATTAAGCGTCTCAGTAGAAATGATAGACACACGTACAGGTGAGATCCTGTGGCGAGCCGAACAAACAGAACACGACTTTTCTGGCATTGGTAAAATTCCAACCGGAATCACCACCGCACTCCTCGCTCCAATTCAGTTTGTGACCAACAAATTCAACCTTAACAAGATGACTTCTAAAATGGTTGATAAACTGACAGCCCTTGTTAAAAAGCCTGAAAACGCTAAAGAAGATGCTCAGTTTGAAAGTACGGTTATTGCCAAAAATGCCAGCACGGATTTGAAAAAAATTGCTGAACTTCAGCAACTTAAAGCCGAGTGGGACTACGCACTCAATCTGGATGAGGAAAACCCAAACTACCAGAAAACCCAAAATGAAGCTTTGAATGAGAAAACATTTTCTTCACCTACCAGACCGGTATTGGCAGGTAAAATTCAAAATAAAATACCTCTGAAAGCTAAGATACGCAAAACAACTTTTGTAGAAAATGAAATTGCGCAACTTCCAACAACTCATAAAAAGCAAAAGAAAATTATAACTCCCATTCCTATGAACTCTTTTAAAACAACTCTGGCCGCCCCGCGGCAAAAAGATTCCCGGCCCTCACTCGAAAAAGATAAACCTGGGAAAACAAATAAGAGCTCAACTCCCAAGCTGTATACTGTGCAGGTGGGAGCATATAAAACAAAAGCCTACGCTCAAAACCTTTTAAAGAAACTGGTAAAAAAGGGCTATAAAGCTTTCATTATCCAGGACAATAATATGATTTACAAGGTGCGGGTTGATAAGTTTAAAAACAAACAAGACGCTCTAAAACTCGCCCGGCATATGCGGGAAAAAGAAAAACTAAAAAACTTTGTGACCCTCACATGATAATTGTTAAAAAGTACAATTCTTCTTTTTGAATAACAGCCTCATTGTCTTAAAGCAGAAAATTTGTCCAACAGCTCAAAGAAACGGTCGATTTCATCTTCATTATTATAAAAATGCGGCGAGAGCCGGACTAAACCATCCCGAACCGTTAGCTTCACTTTGTTCTTTAACATCCATTCATGAAGCTGGCTGATATCCTAGTCCATAATAAAAGCAATATTTCCCGAACGTTCTTCTGGGCGGGAGGAACTGTAAACTTTCAGCCCACGTCGGGCCAGCTGTTCGAGAACCTTGTCGCCCAAATCCATCACACGCTTCTCAATATTTTCTATTCCTGTTTCGAGTAGAAGTTCTAAAGCCGCCCCAAATGCGTGTATCCCAATTGTATTGAGCGAACCTTCTTCAAACCGTTGCGCATTAGGCTGAAAAGCAAACTCATAATTCATGAAGTCACTTGCATTGACCATATTCCCCCATCCAACCGTTACCGGATAAACTTTTTCAAGAACATCCCTGGAAATATAAAAACCTCCAAGACCCTCGACACTAAGCATCCATTTGTGTCCATCCGCTGAAAGAAAGTCGATATAGTCACGTTTCACATCCATAGGAAGAACACCCAGACTTTGGATGGCATCGACACAAAAAAGAATCCCCTTTTCCTTGCAGAAAGCACCGATACGATTGAGGTCAAAACGAAACCCACTATTGCACTCTACCGAACTGATAGAAATTAACTTTGTCCGGGCATCCACTTGTTTGACCAGGTCGTCAAATAAAACCCTCCCTTCAACAGAAGGTACCATACGGGTTTCAACACCAAGGCGTTTCAAGTTCCACCAGGGATAAACATTTGCCGGGAACTCAATGTCCGGGATAACCACATTATCGCCCATCTTCCAATCTAAGCCATTGGCGACTATGGATAAACCTTCAGAGGTATTTTTAACAAATGCAATTTCATCTTGCCCGGCGTTAATCAGCTGGGCAAAGTTTCTCCGGGCTCGATCGATTTCAACCATCCATGTTTCATAATGCACAGTTCCAAAACTGGTAGCATCTTCCACAAACCCTGTTACTACTTTTCGTACTCTCTCGGGCAATGGAGCCACTCGGGCATGATCGAAGAAGATCAATTCCTCTATCACCGGAAACTCTTGCCTTATTTTTTCAAGATTCAAAATCTAAACTCCTGGAAGTTGATGGCTAGGGTGATTTAAGACTTTTATTATTTACAAATTAGCCAGCATCACACTGATTGCTTGTCGCTCTCAAAATATATTTAAAACCATGTTTATTTCGGATACGATCAATACCTTGATACAGTTCATCCCAATTTTTTCCATGCTTACAATCAAATAAATCTTCCTGCCTGTGAGGGGAAGTCGTAAGAGAAGTAAAAGCAATACCTATAAGGCGAACCTGACTATGAGGCAAGAAAATATTCCGAAACAATCTCATACCGGTTTTATATAATTTATAGTCTTCAGCTGAAGGTGTATCCAATTTTTTTGACCGGGTTATTGTTTTAAAACTGGAGAAACGAATTTTCAACGTTACCGTTCCAGCATATAATTTATTTTTTCTAAGCTGGGCCGCAGCTTTTTCGGTCAGATAACTGAGCGTTGATTCCAGAAAAAGAGGGTCTGTCGAATCCTTTTCAAAAGTAGTTTCACGACTTATTGATCGAGGGTCTTCGGTTTCGCTGATTACAGGACTATCGCTAATTCCCCTGGCTTTACGATATAGCGATTCACCCCATTTACCATAAGCTTCTACCAAGTTATCAAATGGCAAGCGGGCAAGATCCCCGACAAACCTTACTCCCTTGCGCTCTAATTCAGCGGCTCCCTTGGGTCCAATCCCCGGAACACATTGGACAGGTAGTGGAGCTAAAAATTTTTGTTCCATACCCGGTGTAATCCACAACATTCCATTGGGCTTGCAATAAGCTGAGGCAATTTTAGAAATGAGTTTGTTGGAAGCAATGCCAATAGAAGCATTCAATTCCAGTGTTTCATGGATTTCCTTACGAATTTTCTCAGCAGCTTCCAGTACCGGGCCATATAGCCTTTCGCAACCAGTCAAATCAATAAACGCTTCATCCAGTGACATCGGCTCCACCAGAGGAGAAAAGCTTCTCAAAATTTTAAATACCTTTGCCGAGTATTCACTGTAACGCTTGCCTGATCCGCGCAAAAAAATAGCATGCGGACACAACCTTTTCGCTTTCGCAATTGGCATGGCAGAATGGATGCCGAACTTCCTCGCGGCATAAGAAGCGGCAGCTACAACTCCCCTTCCCTCAGGATTGCCGCCAACAATCACCGGTTTATTTTTTAGGGTAGGATCGCGCAATTCTTCCACCGACACGAAAAATGCATCCATATCCACGTGCAAAATTTGTCTCAAACTCGACCTATTTTCAACCACAGATGAACACCGATAAACACTGGTAAAAAACAACTAGAAAATTAAATTTAAGGGATCTTGCGTAGATGCTTAACTTCGAAAGCAAAAGTTTTTCCTGATCGCATTATTTTCATTAGCTCTTTACTTTCTTCTGGCATTTCAACAGTCATATAGCCTTGTCCAGTTTTCTTATTAACCATAGGGGGCCCCAACAAGATTCCTTCGTTTGCCTTTTCTAATTCTAAATATGTTTCTTCCAGGATTTTTCGACACCTATTCCACCATTCGTCACCAGCAGCCTTATACTGCTTCATGCAATGGCGGTACTCCCCAAGCTTTTCAACCAATTTATTGAGTTTTGAAGAAACTGGAGTGTAGTATATCGTTGTTTGAAAATTGTCTTCATCAGAGACTATTTTAATCTCTATTATTTTATCCCCAGACTTAAATGCTTTTTCCAAACTTTTAGCTAATTTTGCTATCTTCCATCCACTTTTCTTTTTTTTAGACACATTTTTTTGGGCCTCAAGATATTCTTGCATTCTTGCTTCAACACCACATCGCAACTCGAAAGAAGCATAAAATAAAGACTCTAAAGAACCTTTATCAAGCATTTTTCTAGCCCGTGCCAAGTAATCCCTTGAAGAAACCTTATAATCCATGACTCAAACTATATTTTTTCAGTGTTGATTTTTTATTTCATAAAACCATCCTTTTAATTCCTAACCTTGGAGAGCCAAAATTGAGTAGCAATCCAACGTGAAGCCCAGTGGCTTTTAAATAATTCAGAAGCTGAGCTTTGTGAATTTCATCTATCGATTTTGTAGCTTTAATTTCGACCAACACAGAATCGTTAATTACCAGATCACTCACATAATCTCCTACGACAACACCCTCATATTTCACTTGAATTTTCTTTTGCTGCTCAACCTCAAGATCTACTTTCTTCAATTCTAGAATCAGGGCATTTTCGTAAACCTTTTCAAGAAACCCTGCTCCCAGAGTATTACTAACATTCATGGCACAGCCAATTATTGATTCTGTAATTTTATCCGTGTCCATCTGTGTTTATCTGTGGTTTCGTTATTTATCAAACTTTCGCAGAACGCCAATGACCACACCCTGGATAGCAAAATCACCTTCACGTACAATGATCGGTTTCATATCCGGGTGAGCAGGTTGCAAACGTACTCTGCCATTTTCCCTGTAAAAACGTTTCAAAGTTGCCCGGTCATTATCGATCAAGGCCACAACCGTTTCACCGTTTTCAGCCACCTCCCTACGTTCAACAATCACATAATCTCCATCCTTGATATGGTCTTCGATCATCGAACTGCCTTTGACCTTAAGAACAAAAACATCCTTGTCACCCGCGTCTGGTAAAAGCACCATCACTTCACGATGGTCCATCACCTCTATAGGCCTGCCTGCAGCAATATGTCCCAGAACCGGGTATTCCCTCACCGGTCCTTCCACAACTTCAATTGCTCGGCTCAAGTTATGTTGTTTTTTAATCAGTCCTTTTTTTTCCAAATGACTCAAGTGCTTGTGAACCGTTGCCGGAGAACTGAGTTGGAACTGTTTGCCAATTTCCACAATGCTCGGGGCATACCCCTTAGCATTTATATGCTTCTTGAGATAATCGTAAATTTCCCGCTGGCGCTTGGTGAGATGCATCACATATCCTCCTGAAATTACCCCCTTCATCCTGAGACCTTTGCATAAGTCTGCACGTTGGAAAAATGAGATGCTTCGACAAGCTCAGCATGACAGGAATTAGTTTTTTTAGGCCGTCATCCTGAGGCTCTTGAAGGATTTCGGGGTTATGCAAAGGTCTCTCTAATAATAGGCGAAAATAAAACGAAAATCAATCCTCTATAATAAAATAATGACAAAACATTAATTTTGAATAAAAACCTATATAATTGCGCCCCACGAATGCGGGTGGTATTCTGACTTAATTATGATTGAAAAACCGAAAATCCTGTTTTTATGCACTGGTAATTCGTGCCGAAGCCAGATGGCAGAGGGATGGTCAAGACATTTAAAAAGTGATTCCTTTACAGCATTTTCGGCCGGAATTGAGGCGTATGGACTCAACCCCAACACTGTTACAGTCATGAAAGAAGCTGGAGTGGATATTACCTGTCAGAAATCACAGACAGTGCAGGAACTGGAAACAATACCTTTTGACTTTGTAATAACAGTATGTGGCCATGCCAATGAAGTCTGCCCGGTTTTTACCTGCAGCACAACGGTTGTGCACTTCGGCTTTGATGACCCACCCAGGCTTGCCAAAAATGCGAAGACCGAAGAAGAAGCATTGAGTCATTATCGAAAAGTAAGGGACGAAATTCGCACATTTGTTGAAACTCTACCTGAGGTTTTATGGTAGCTGCCAAACCATTGGCGAAAGATATGCAAATTATCCCCACTCAAACCCTGTCTCAAGGGGGAAGACACAAGAAAAAGGCTCGATCATGAAATGGTTCACCTTAAAAATTATTTTTCTCTTAACGCTTGCACTGTTTGTGCACTATTCCCTTGGTGAGGGTGCTCCAAATCAATCATGGAACATCCAGAAAATCATGGCTCCGTTTCCAAAAGAAACCATAACACGAATTTCAGTTGTAGGCGATACTGGAACCGGAGAACGAGCTTACGCACCGGGGTTTAACGCCGTACAAAAAGCAATGCGCGAAACCATGCCCGATGCATTACTGCACCTTGGCGATTTCGTTTACCAGCCAGAATTGTTTCCAGACTCGTGCCCGGACCGATTCATTGAAGAAATTAAAAAAAACCTGGTCGCACCTTACTCGATACGTCTTTTTGTGGCAGGTGATAACGATCTTCCCGCACATAAAAAGAAGCCAAAGGCTTCGGGATGCTGGGACAAAATCGATCCGCTTGATTCCGGATTCGATAAGCTCCCCGAACAAGATACACAACCCAGAGATTTTGAAGGAACACGAGTGGTGGGCAACGCGCTGATAGGAATTATCCATAATTATCCCTGGCAGGACCCAACAAAGTGGTTGAAACCAAGAGTTGATGAGGCCCGGAAAAAAGGACTATGGATTATTCTTGCTGTTCACGAACCCGCGCTCACCACAGCATGGTATCTGGACAAAAGGAAAACGGTTCTTAAGCAATTGCATACCTTAAATCCAGACCTCGTGTTAGCTGGAAACCAGCACTCATACGAGCGATTTCACCCCATCGGTTCCAGTGAAAAACTCACTGTCATAAAATCAGAATCAGGTCAATACCAAAGAGGAGACGGAACAATACACATCGTATCAGGTGGAGGCGGGGCAACTTTCAAACCTTTTGCAGACATGCAGAAAATTGAGGAACACACTGCCCCTAAAGAAGTTTTTGACGCTCTCGCAAAAAGAGCACTTATGAACCATTTTATAACGCTGGATATTTCTCGAAATACTTTAAAGGGAACGGTATGGAGGGTGTGCGTAAAAGATGATCCTAACGACCATCAAAACCCACGTTGGAAAGCAAGAAAGAATTTCTGGAACAACATCACTCTGGAGTGCGATGGCAAACCGGAAGGAGTTTCTATTTATGAAGAATTCGAAATTAAAGACAAGACCCGCAAACCCTACTCACTGATTCCCAAAATCCTCGGCACCGACCCTTAAACCGATCCGCGGCTGGCAACTTTAAACCCTTTGTTGGCCTCTGGTATTGAGTCTCAGACCAAGTGAGCGAGTTATTTAGCTTCCCTTGAGGATAGCGTCTACTTCATCACAGGTTTTCTTCACATCCTGTGCTGAAATATCCAACGCGGCTTTTTCTTCATCGGTCAGGTTCAGTTCGATGACCTTCTCAATTCCATGGATACCCATCATAACGGGCACTCCAAAGAATATTCCATTCCATCCATATTCCCCTTCCAGATAAGCGGTACAAGGAAGAATGCGCCGTTTGTCCTGCAATATCGCCTCAATCATTTTCACGACTGAAGCACCGGGTGCATAGAACGCACTACCTGTTTTAAGCAATCCAACAATTTCCGCCCCGCCTTTTCGCGTACGTTCAACAACACGTTCAATTTGCTCAGAGGTCATCAATTCGGTGATTGAGATTCCCGACACCGATGTATAGCGAGGGAGAGGAACCATGGAATCGCCATGCCCACCCAGCACCATTGCGTCCACATCCACAAGCGAACATCCCAACTCCAACGAAACAAAAGTCCGTAAACGGGCAGAGTCCAGCACACCTGCCATACCAATGATTTTGTTCTTGGGAAGATTACCCGTTTTTTTAGCCATGTAAACCATGGCATCGAGTGGATTGGACACCACGATGACAATTGGATCACGGGAATATTCCATAACCTGTTCTGTCACCGATTGTACTATTTTCGCATTGGTCGCCAGAAGATCTTCCCGGCTCATTCCCGGCTTGCGTGGGAGACCTGCAGTGATCACCACAATATCTGAATTTGCAGTATCTTTGTAATCATTGGTTCCTGTCACCAGACTATCAAAAACCTGCAGACAACTTGACTCCTGCAAGTCCAGCGCTTTACCTTGCGGCACTCCCTCGACAATATCAATGATCACCACATCGCCGAGGTTTTTATACGCTGTCAACTGAGCCACCGTGGACCCAACCTGACCTGCGCCAACTACCGTGATTTTCTTTCTTGCGCTTGACATACTATCCCCCCACATGAAAGCAAACCTGAATCAGGTTTGATCTGTTAATTAGCCATTCTGGCGTTAACCACCCTATACTGGATCAATCCAATTAATTCAAACTATTCAGAATATTATTGAAAGTAGTACTCGGACGCATAGCAACCGCTACCTTTGCCGGATCCGGCTTGTAATAACCACCGATAT
>CAYFNV010000042.1:0-20029 GCA_964344595.1 uncultured Nitrospina sp.
CAAGTCCCGATTTAAAAACATTGCTAAAAATGACCCCTTATGCAAAGGTCTCCCCGAGAGGGGGAACAGTATAGAAGCCTGGGATTCTTCACTTTGTTCAGAATGATATTAAAGTTAATTTTCGTCATGCTGAGCTTGTCGAAGCATCTTGATTTTTCAGTGTGACAACTTATCTAGAGGCCATAGTTTTTTTTACCGAGATAGCTACTTTATTTGCTGGTGAGAATCCCTTAGCAAACCACCAGCCTCAAAACATTTTTTCCCAACTAATTTATCCATTGCCAGATAATTTTCCAAGCACTGTTTGAGCCTTAAAACACTGTGAAATGCAAATTGTTGAACCTTATTTTTTAATTCTTCCACAATTCCTCCAAAGTATTTAGAAAGCTCTTGGAATATTAAACCACCATATTATGGTATGAGTTGCTCATCTACCCGCAGTTTAAACCTGTTGATATTTGTTTGCTGATGTCCTCCACCCTCTGGATAAGGAGGGTGTGGGGAATTTTATCTCAACCGGTCTTTAAGCCGGTTCAGCATATCCATTCGTTCATGAAGAACGGCGAAGATGATAGGTTTCGCACCTTCCGGGTAGAAATAGAAAATATAATGGTGCTCACAACGGGTGATCCGTGCATCGGGGAACTTTTTTGAAAAGGTCCGGGAAGAAACTTTATTGGTTGCGATATTTTTAAAGCACTGGCTGATTTTTTCCAGATAGCTTTCAGCCTGGGTTTCTCCCCATTCCTCAATCGTGTACCGGGCAATTTCTTCAAGGTCGGCTTCTGCGTCCTTGGTTAATTCATAAGGCCGCATTATTTTTTTTCCTGCCGCACGCCCTCAAAAATCTGCTCGACCGAACGGGAAGAAAATTGTCCCTTCCTTGCGGCCACGATGCGGGGATTCAAAAAATCCTCCAGCTTATTCAATGCTTCTTCCTCTGATAGGGAGTCCATATCCGGGAGTGGCGGTAAGGCACGCTCAAGAACGTAATCTTTTATAGTTTTGCCCTGAAGGGCGGCAACGGCTTTAAGCCGTTGATGTTGCTCCGGTGTAACTTCAATGGATAGACGCCGCATATTCAACTTTCTCCCTTAAATTACTTGACCCAGTATAGCGAGATACCACATAATTGTAAATAATGAACATTTGTTCATTTGTTCTCGATATTGTAGAATTTGAATATATTGCTATTTACAGGCACTCCGGCCATGATTATTGACGAGATACCAATAGGAAAAGAACCTCCCTGGGATATTAATGTCATCATTGAGGTTCCCTTTGGCCGTGAAGCGGTCAAATACGAAATGGATAAGAAATCCGGTGCGCTGTATGTTGATCGCGTTATGCATACATCCATGCGTTATCCCTGTAATTACGGGTTCGTGCCCCACACCCTTTCCGAAGACGGTGATCCGATTGATATTCTTGTTGCCTCTCCGGTGGAGTTTTTGTCTGGTTCAATCGTCCGTTGTCGTCCTGTCGGAGTTTTAAAAATGGAAGATGAAAAAGGATCGGATGAAAAAATTCTTGCCGTTCCTGTTGATGCCCTGAACCCCTATTACTCTAAAGTGAATCAATATACAGATCTGCCCAAAATCCTGCTGGAGCAGATCTCCCACTTTTTTGCGCATTATAAAGATCTGGAGTCCGGGAAATGGGTTGAAGTAAAAGGCTGGGAAAGCGCAGAACATGCGGCCAAACTCATCAACAATGCCATTGTAAGGGCATCAACGTAAAAGCTTCGCTCTCTCACAAATTAATTCTCTCCATCCTTATGATGTTTAATGGTGTGACATACAAACAGCTTTTCAGTGCTATCGCCATCGGACTCACAATTTTTGCCTATTTACCTTATATACGCTCCATCATGCAGGGTAAAACAAAGCCGCATGTTTTCTCCTGGGTCATTTGGGGGATTTCTACCTGCATCGTATTTCTGGCTCAACTGTCGGATCGGGGAGGGGCAGGAGCCTGGGTCATCGGATTTTCAGGGACTATTACCATTTATGTTGCCTGTTTAGCCTATATAAAAAAGTCAGACATCACCATAACCAGAACGGACTGGATATTTTTTGTCCTGGCAATGATGTCTTTGCCTTTATGGTATTTTACATCGGACCCGCTTTGGGCTGTGGTAGTCCTCACAACTGTGGATGTGCTAGGATTTGGTCCCACTTTCAGGAAAGCCTATATATACCCCCGTGAGGAACAGTTGATGTTTTTTGTGGTTATGGTGGTCCGCAACCTGTTGGTTGTTTCAGCGCTTGAGAATTATTCGTTGACGACTGTGTTATTCCCCGCAACGATAGCGACAGTGTGCCTGATTTTTTCAGCTATGGTGGTTTATAGACGGCGAACAGCTTAATACTGGATCGGTGTAGCGGTTTCAGAGTTTCCAGCCCAGGTTTTATTGTTCAAAAAGGAAGTATTATCCCTCCGGGCCTTCACGCAATTAGCCAATTTTGCACGCGGACTTGACTTTAAAATAACTCTCCACCATGGCATACCGTGTGCTATCGAGTTGGAACTCGCATTGTCCATTATTGATGCAGTTCGCCTCAGACTCTGACCAACCATACGGGGTTCCGGTATTGATCCTGTTTGGTGTATTGGCAGCTTCAAGTCCTATGATCAGCATGTCTACGGATCGTTTGAATGATTGCAATTGTTCGGTACATTTTGTGTTGTAATCCCTTCCTCCCAAAGCTGATCCAATTCCACAGGTGTTGACAACATTGAGATACAGATCCCTGGGAAATTTTTTGTGCGGGGTATAACAGGCGGGTGGAAGTGTGATGCAAATAGGGAGTCCCACTGAGGGGCGTTCAGTATGATGCTTGTCGTGAGTAATGAATGGATCTAGTTGTTTGATAGCTTCCTGACACTCTGTTATAGAGGCGTGTTTTCCATCGTTGTTAAGTAAACTGGTATCCAATGAGCTGGATTCCTTTTGGACTGTAGTTCGAAGAGTGGGTAATGTATTGGAGAAATCGTAACGGATGTTTTTTCGGTTTTCCATTGAAGTGAAAAAAGTGTACTTGCTGTTGGCTTTAATCAAATATGCTTTTCCTGGATGCTGGTTCGTGAATTCCCTGAACTTCTCAATAGGGGATAACCATACTTTACCCGGGTTCACAGATAGGAAACTTGTTAAGTTCTCGGCATCGCGAATTCCATTTAACTCGATGACACGGCTGGCATAAAACATCATTGTTATTCTCGGGTTATATGGGCTGAGATAGTAATTACCAATTTTCTGATTTTCTGTGGTGTTGAGTTTTATAATGGATGAAATTTCCCGCACTTCTTTAGACTGTTGATCAAGGGAAACTTTGACTCGAAAAAAAGTGACATTCACAAACAGGATGCATATAGCAATAACACCGGTCATTATGCCCAGTGTCACATTTTTTTTGTCAGGTTTCAGCCATTCGGAAATAGTTTTTGCATTAATAATAGCTAGAGCTGGGAACATCATGAATAAATAACGGATCACTTGGTTTTTACCAGTGCTCATCACCAAAAAGGTAAGCATGGGCCAAAGGAAAAGTAATAAGGAAGTCCTGTCTTTATCCTTAAATCCCCGCTTAGCAAATATTGCCAGACCTATCAGAGTAATCGGAAGCCAGGGCCAGTAATTTCTATAAAAATCTTTTGCATAACCCAGAAAGTAAAAAGGGTTGGCAGCACCAAAATTCCTGTTGCCAATCAGGTATCCAAAGTGAACGTCTATAAAACCCTGTCCGTAGTTCTGCCAGTTGATGAAATGCCAACTAAAACCCAGGGTGAGAGCAATCAAACATCCTGATAAAAACCAGGGGTTGATGATTTCTCTCCATTGCCGACTAAGAATTAAAAATATACCGATTATAGTTAGAGGAAAAAGACCGAGAACACTTTTGGTTAAAATTGCGCAAGCGGTTGCCAGGCCGTAAATCAGATACCAGGGGTTCTGGTCTCGGGCTTTAAAAAAAGCATAAAATGCAAGCGTTACAAAAAATGCGAGGGGGATATCGACCATGCTCCGGCGTGAAGCGTCTACAAACAATCCAGGAAAAAGCAAAACAAAGGCTGAAGCAAATGCAATCCAGCAATCTTTATAAAGCAACAAGCTCAACCTGTATGTCAGAAAAATGGTACCGGTTCCAAACAGAGCTGAAGAAAAAATTGCTGAATAGGTAGAAACACCGAAAACGCTGAAGGCCAAAGCCATAGACCAGAATGGAATAGGAGGGTTGTCAAAAGCAGGAATGCCAGTATGGGTGATAAGCCATAAGGGGCCGGGGTTCAGGACTTCTTTTCCCTTCTGGGCGTAATAGGCATCATCAAAGTTTTGGATGCCGTTATCCAGCTGTCTACCAAGAAAAATTAAAAGAGAAGCAAAAATCAGGAAAGTTATTTGGAGCTTTTTGTTGTTCAATGCAGAATTCAAATTAGAAGACAAAATTGATTGATTTGTGGAAGTAAAGAACCGAACTGAAGTTAAAAGAGAATACGATATATATAAAATAATAACAACTGTTGACAGATTGCAGAGAACAACCCATGTGTTTAATATTCCAGGCTATGGAAATAATAAGCCGATTTACCAGTGGAGGCGCTTCATTTAGAAAGGTAGTTTTAATCCTCCGGGGAGGGAGGGGAGTCCTTTGGGTTTAGCAAGGCCGGATGCTCCTCCTTTTACCTGCCCAAGCAACCCGCTGTACGCGGAACCACTATCGTTTAAAACTTTGTTTTGACCGAGCAGGCCGGAAAGGGATCCGTTGGTGCTGGAAAGGACATCGCCAGTACGTGACCGAATGGCTGACATCAGAGAACTTTCGAATCCTTTCATTTTCCCGGCCAGTGCCTGCTTGGCTGCTTTGGACACGATTTCGGAAAGATTCGATTTTATATCCAAGTGATAGTTTTCTATTGTGCCGCTGATACCTATAGAGATATTGATCCGGTCTATGCTGGATAGAGATTGTGCTATGGTGTTAGCCAGTGCATTACCTTCCTGTTCAGGTATTGAAAGGGCGACACTGTCCAGTTCTGCTTTTAAATTTCCATTTAAACTGTTTTCATCAACGATGGTTATGTTCCCATTGATTTTTGCGGAGCCACCTTTGAGTTCTGCCTGACCCGTGTTTTCCAGATTTAGACCCTGCATATCTATAACTATCGAGTCCAGTGATTGCGGTCCGGTTTTGTCCATTGTGATATCAAGACCAAACGAATCAAAGTTCTGGTTCTTCCCGGATCGAAAATTCAACTTGGCGGGTTTGCCGTAAACAGACTGATTATCAGATAAACCTTTCACTTCGCCCTTTACTTCTGTGTCAAAAAGAATCATAGACAGGTTCCCATGTCTGAGAAGAAAATCGGGGTAGGGAGAAGCTTTGGCAAATGAGATATCAATTCCTTTGCCGCGAACATATTCCTGTTGTTCCTGAACAGATTTTTTACCTTTATTCAGATGGGGACTGATCATTTTGTAAGCCTTCCAGGCCTTGTCCAGTTTTTCTTTTACAGGTCCTTCAAGCAATGAGCCAAGAATATTTTTTCCACCTTCAGGGCTAAGTGAATATTTATTCTTCAACCTCTCAAAATCTTTTTGCGGAAGATTTTTCAAGTCGGCGACTTGTTGTTTCGCCATTTGAATGTCCTTTTCAAGTTCAGACTTCATCGAAGTGATTCGACTCATCTGGTCCTGAATGTCTTTTTGCAGGTTTTCGAATTCTTGCAAAACTTTGGGGATTTCAGTCAAGTTTCCGCCTTTTACTTTTTTTTGCAGCTCAGCAAGTTTTTGTTTGGTTTTCTCTATAGCGTTGGGGTTGAGGTCGGTCTCAAACTTTTTTTCCCACTTGGCTTTTAAATCATCAATGACTTTTTTCGCCCGGTTCCCGGCTTCCAGGGTTTCAAGCTTCTCGGACTTCAAAATCTCTTCGGGAGACTTCATGCTCAAACCACCCAATCCGGGAAGGCTTAGCCCTTTTTGATCTTTAGAAGCGCCGGAATTTTGATCATCCGCTTGAGTGGCTTTGCCGCTCGAAGGTATCTTGGCTGGATTTATCCTTTTCTGATTTAGTTTAATGCCGTGTGCCTGAAGCTCATCAATGACTATTTTGCGTGAAACAACCTGGGCTCCATCGAGGTCAACAGAAAGGTTTTCAAACTGAACCAGGTTTTCCATATTGTTGTCTGGGTTGGCGACTTCAATGCCAGACAGAGTTACAGACTGGGCCAGTAATGAAGTAGTCAGCGAACCAATGTCGATTTGTGTCTTTGCAGCTTCAGAACCTTTTTTTTCTATTTCCCTTTCGATCATGCCATCCAGGAAAAGGATCAGGAAACCCCCAACCAGGGCGCCTAGCATGGCGAACGCCAGAACACCCTGCCAACGGAAAAATTTCATCAATCGCCTCCCGTTATAGTGTCAAAAGCTTTCGCCAACTTGAGTGATTTGAGGAATGGTATTTTTTCAAGTAAGCCCATCAAATGTTCACGGTATTTTCGAATGAGATAATTGATAAGGAAAAATAATGGCACTGCTGAAATCACCGAAAATATAAGGCTCCCCATAACAAGGGTATTGTTCAGCCTGTCAAAAAGGAAAAGAGAGTTGCTGAAGAAACTGTTCCAGAAACTTTGCATTCCTTCTGATGTCAGAACCGACAATCCGATTTGGTGGAACAGGGGATCAAGAATGTAGGCGATCCCGGAGAAAAAGAAAAATCCAACAAGGAGGAGAGCAAAGTTCAAATTTATAATGAAGGCAAGAAACAAAAGGAGGATATTGTGTGGCGTCCACAAAGGCATCAGTCCAATGATTCCTCCAAACGCCAGACCAAGACTGAGCTGCCAGGGTTTTTCATTAGAGTTTAAAGCTTTAAAAATTTTTAAAACTTGCCGAATCATGACACCCTCCCTTCCAGCAGTATAATGGAATCTCTAAGAACAAAGCAAAATAAGAATTAACTACCCAATTATTAGATTTTGTACAGGTATTTGACGGTTTCTAATGATGGATAATCGGTTTTCAAAGTTTCCAACAATAAGGTGAGGGCGATGGATTGCTCATCGCTCATTTTGTCGCGGTTCCCTATTGCGCAAATCCCAATACTCATGTCATCCAGTTCCGGGTGGTGACATCCCTTCTTGGAAACATGTCTTCCCATCAAAGTGGTGCCTTTTGGGGTGATGATGAAATGGAAACCGATTTCAGGTTCTCCTTCATCAAGGTGCGATTGCTTGATTTGCTCGTAACTGGATGAATCATCCCCGGTAAAGTGGACGAGGACAAATCGTGTGTCTTGTCTTGTTGTTAAATTTTTATGATTCATGATCTGTTCTTCCTGTTCGGGATTATATTGTATTATAGAGTTGTAGTTTATTTAGTGGATAATGAAAGGCTTCTAATGGGAAAAAATATCGAATCTGTTTTGGTGATTGGACTTGGGCGCGTAGGAAGTTTGGTGGCAATCCTGTTGCAGTCGAATGGATATAGGGTTACTGGTTTTGATACCAGCGCGAATGAGGATTACCCATTCAAGGTTATTGCGGCATCGGTTAAGGATGAAAACCAGCTGGAAAAAGCGATTGCAGCCAATGATGCAACGCTCACATGCCTGCCGTTTCATTTGAACCTGACAGTGGCCAAAAAAGTGCATCAGTCAGGAAAACATTATTTTGACCTGACGGAAGATGTTCCCACCACGTTAGCTATTCGTGAAATGTCAGAATCAGCAGGAGGGCTGATGGCTCCGCAATGTGGATTGGCTCCCGGTTTTGTTGGAATTTGCGGAGCACATCTTGCTGGAGGATTCGAAAAACTGCGCAGTATGGAACTTAGGGTTGGTGCGTTGCCTCAGCATCCGCGAGGACTTCTTGGTTATGCCTTCAACTGGTCCGCTGAAGGAGTGGTCAATGAATATCTTAATGACTGTGAAGTTATACAGGATGGTCAAAGGGCAAGTGTGCCTTCTATGGAGGGATTGGAAACCATTGTCATAGACGGCGTGCAGCTTGAGGCTTTTACAACTTCTGGTGGACTTGGAACCTTGTGCGAAACTTTTGATGGAAGAGTGGAAAAATTAAATTATAAAACCATTCGTTATCCCGGGCATTGCAAATTGATGCGTTTCTTCTTTAATGAATTGTTTATGAGGAACCGTAGGTCTGAAGCGGGTGAAATTCTGGTGAACGCAAAGCCACCCGTCAAGGATGATGTGGTTTATGTCCATGTTGCTGTGGAGGGATGGAAGGAAGGCAAACTGACCAGAGATGAATTTGTACGCAGTTATTTTCCGAAAGAGATCAAATCGAGAGTCTGGAAAGCTATCTCATGGACCACTGCCGCATCGGTTTGTGCGGTCATTGAACTGGTTTCTCAAGGAAGCTTGCCGAACAAGGGATTTTTAAAGCAGGAGGATTTATCGCTGGATTTGTTCCTGAATACACCCACAGGGCAATTCTTCAAATAGTTGTCAGCTATAACCAAGAGGAGTTTTAGATCAGGATATCTAGACTAAACATAGGTGTGGACTTTAATTTCTGGATCCAGTTGATCCCGAAGATGATTTTCTATAACACGCAAAGTGCCGCCTGTGGCACTTGGGCATCCCCCGCAAGCACCTTGATAACGAATACGTACAATGTGGCCATCTACTTCAATCACCTCCAAACCTCCACCATCATTTGCCAGGGCAGGGCGGACGGATGAGTCAAGAACAGCTTCGACAATGATGACTTTTTCATCATCAGAAAGCTGTGGATAGGTTGCCTTGTCAAAATCGTCCAGAATGGATGAGGATACTTCGTCATCACCTTCCGCATACTTTTCAAGATCAGCTTCAATGATATTTTTAACTTTGTCTTTAAACACTACCCAGAGGTCAGCAGAGATGAGGGTGACAGATACAAAGTTCTCCCGAAGATAAACCATTTCCACGATCTCCAGGGCAAACAGGTTATGGGCAAAGGTGTCAGTTTCCAGATAACCACCTTCTTGAATAGTTTTGGAACCAGTTGCAATCACTTCCTGATCAAGAATAAATTTCATTGAACGAGGGTTGGGGGTCAGTTCTATTTTAGCAACTGAAAAAGCCTGAGTTTCCTGCATGGCAACTCCTGAGTAAGGTTAATCCTTTTTTCGATTATAGGATGGATTCCCGTTAAATCGGGTTCAAAAAGTTTTCTGCATAACCCCAATTACGGTAACCGCGACTTGACAAAAGATTATACAGGTTTTATAATAAAGATAAATAGATATTTTTATCTTTTATTTGGTTTGGATGTTGAATGATTGTTTAAGTTGCATGCACCTGAACGAAAGGGCAACAAAATGAAGGTCACCGATCCTGTAAAAAGCTTTGTAAAAAACAATTTAGCCTCCATTGGTATTTTTCAGGAACTGAACATCGATTTCTGTTGCGGGGGCGATATGTCCCTTCAAAATGCCTGTGAAGAAAAAGGTCTGAAAACGGATGTTGTTTATCAACGTCTGATGGAGTTGAAGCATTCCCAGAACGATGAAAATGATGTATCAGGTTTAACACCGGGAGAATTGATAGCTCATTTGGAGTCAACCCATCATGTTTATCTTAAAGAGGCATTGCCGCGCCTGGAAGGTTTGATGGAAAAAGTATACGTGACCCACTGTGCACGACATCCTGAGCTCAAAGCCTTGCAAACGGTATTCAAAAAATTACGTGCAGACCTTGAACCGCATTTGCTTAAAGAAGAGCGAGTGCTATTTCCCATGATATTAAAACTTGAACGGGAAGGGTTAAATATGATGTCAACAGCAGGACCAATCCGGGTTATGCGCCATGAGCATGACGAAGCGGGGCAGTTGTTGAAGCAAATGAGAGGATTGACAAACGGTTATGTTGCCCCGGAAAATGCATGTCAGTCCTTTCAAGCATTGTATGAAGAACTCCGAAAGCTCGAGGAAGACACTTACCTTCATATATATAAAGAAAATAATTTGTTGTTCCCAGCGATAGAAACGCAGCAGGAAGTTTCAATAGATTACTGACAACTTACTATGAAAGTTGAAAGAAAGCTTTAAAGGTTGGCTAATATTTCCCACGTATGTGGTGAGCAACTTTTTCAGAATAGAACTTACCCAAGCTATCGTGAATTTCAGCGGTCAATGGGGGCAGGTCACTTGCAGTGCAATTATTCACAACCTGAAGTGGATTTTTAGAGCCGGGAATCACTACAGTGACGGCTTCAAAATCCAAAATCCATCTCAATGCAAACTGGGAAAGGTTTTCCGGCGCAATTTGTTTCAGGCTGTTTAAAAGTTCGAGCCCTTTTTCAAAAGGAATTCCAGAAAAAGTTTCTCCAACGTTGAACTCCTGACCATCCCGATTGAAATTTCGATGATCGCTTTTGGCAAATTTTGATTCCTCATTCAATTTACCTGAGAGCAGACCAGAGGCAAGTGGAAGACGAATGATGAGAGCCACTTTTTTTTCCAAAGCCTTCTTGAAAATAGAAGAAATGGCTTTTTGTCGGAAAATATTAAAAATGATTTGTAATGAAGCCACCCCTTCTTGCTGCAGGCAGATTTGGGCCTCTTCCATGGACTCAACGCTAAACCCAAATTGTTTAATTTTTCCTTCCACCTTTAGTGTTCTCAACCAGTCGAACACCTCACCCTGCCTCAAAAGGTCGGTAGGTGGACAATGTACTTGCGTCAGGTCCAGGGTTTCCACTCCAAGGCGTTTCAGAGAGTTTTCCGTGTGTGTTCGAAATTGTTCTTGAGAAAAGTTATCCGGCCAACCGGGTCGGGGAAATCTTCCGACCTTGGTGGCGATGAAAACTTTTGAAGATAACGATTTAATAAATTTACCGAGCCGGATTTCTGAAAGACCTTCGCCATAACAGTCGGCAGTGTCAAAGAAGTTCACGCCATTTTCTACTGCGGTAGCGAGAACTTTTTCAGCGGTGGAATCATCAACATCCCCCCAATCAGCACCAAGTTGCCAGGTGCCAAGTCCAATCTCAGAAATTTTGTGATCGCAAAACGTCCGGTATTTCATGTTGCCTCTTTAAAAAAATGATAAATTGGAAAGATGAACCCTAAAAAGACAATATGTTGTCCAGCCGGTCATAGCATTTTTCATCCTGCAGTAAAAGTACTTTTCACTATTTTTGCGATATGTAACCTTCTTGAGCCAAAAGTGGTTCTGGCGGTTGACTTTAAAACCTATTTACAGGGTGTGCGGGAGGAAATTTCGCGTCACAAAGAAATCATACGTGAAGATCCTCTGGATGCGATAGCCTATTTCGAGCTGGGCAGGGCTTATCTTGCTCTCGGAAAACATGAAGAAGAAGTAAAAGCTTATCAGGAAGCAATCGCACTTGATCCAAAGTATATTTCAGCACATTATAATCTTAGTATGGCTTTCGATTTATTAAAGGATGGACCTAATGCTATCAAACACATGCTTAGTGCTCTGAAACTGTCCACGGATAAAAGAAACCATGTACGCATAAGAAATATACAACGCCAGCTAAAACGTCTCTACTTGAAGTATCCGGATAACACAAAAGTATCGGGAGACTTGAACTAACAGGTTGTTGCAGAAAAACAGGATATTAAATTGATTCCCTTTAAAAAGCTTTGATTTTTTTGTGTTTATGTTTTTTTCTTTGGTTGAGGGGATTGAAAATGAGAGAAGAATTTTTTATAGTAAAAGAACAAATTTTTTTTGCTTCGGGGACAAAAGAATTTTATGTTTGTCATCAAGGAATATCGTAAGGGGAAAAAGATAGTTCGACAGGGTACTCATGGTACCAGTGCATTTCTAATCAAAAAGGGAAAGGTTGAAGTGTATCGGGAAGATGCCAACGGTAACAAAAAAGTACTTGCCCAACTAAAAGAAAACGACCTGTTTGGAGAAATGGCTATGATTTCGGCTGAGACACGTTCGGCTTCAGTCGTAGCTCTGGAAGATTGTGAAGTAGCTATTCTGACTCGGGAAAAATTTCTTGCCCTCCCGGAAACCAGTCCCGCCGTAGTACGATTACAGACCATCATGAAAGAACGTCTCAAGGAAGACAAGTAGCCCAACGTTTCCCTGAAAATAAGCAAAAGGCTGGCTTTACCAAATTGCAATCTCGCACATTGAAGGTTAGTATGAGTCATGGAACGAGACTTTGAACCGCTAAAAGCCCGACTTCGGTTAATTTGTGACCGGTTGGATGAGGACGAGCAGCTCTATTTCAGTCCTCTTATTGAAAACTTTAAGGGGCAAACCCAGGAATTCCAGCGCATAATGCGTGACTTGGGCAAGTTTGGTGAAAAAATCGGGGACGGGAGCAAGTTCCAGGTGTATCGTGAAGTCCAGCATCTATTCGATGATGCGTTTCGCAAAAACAAGTGATCGACTATGTTAATGAGTGTTCACCTTATTGTGCGAGGCCGGGTTCAGGGAGTTTGGTACAGGGCTGGAACACGTGAGGAGGCTTTGAAGCTAGGGCTGTGTGGATGGGCAAAAAACTGCCCGGATGGAACTGTAGAAATTCATGCAGAGGGGGAAAAAGAATCTCTTGAAATGCTTATAAAGTGGTGCCGAATAGGCCCGCCTGCGGCTGAAGTCTCTTCTCTGGATATTGAGTGGGTTGAGCCTCAGGGTCTGGTCACTTTTGAAATTCATCACTAGGTATGAGGCCTGTGAGACAGCAAAACTTTCTTAAACATTCATAGTTGGGCAAAACTCTCTTACATGAATTGAGTCCATGCTACATGCCTTCGTCGGTTTCGCTGCTGTTTTATGATATCCATCAATGGGCTGGTAAAAAAATACGATACGCTACTGGCTGTTGATGGACTCAGCCTGGAAATTCCAAAAGGCGAGCTGTTCGGTTTTATTGGCCCCAATGGTGCGGGCAAAACCACCACCATAAAGATTTTAGTAGGTCTGCTTAAATCTTCTTCAGGTACCGTTCTTATTGATGGTTTGGATATTAAGGACGATCCCATTCAAGTAAAAAAAATTATTGGTTATATTCCCGACAGGCCCTTTATTTATCAAAAATTAACTGGCCGGGAATATCTGGAATTTGTTGCTGACCTCTACTCTATGGATCAGGACAAAGCCCACGATGAGGCTGATAAATTTTTTACCTTTTTTGATTTGCAGGGGTTTGCTGATGAGTTGATCGAGGGATACTCTCATGGCATGAGGCAGAAGCTGGTCATTATAGGAGCTTTGATTCACTCTCCTAAAGTAGTCATCGTTGATGAGCCTCTGGTTGGACTTGATCCAAAAGGGGCTCGCCAGGTAAAGCAATTGTTTCGGAATTTATGCGAGAAAGGCACTACGATTTTTATGTCCACCCATTCTTTGGGAGTTGCTGAAACCATGTGTCACAGGGTGGGCATCATACAAAAAGGAAAAATGATAGCCGTAGGTACGGTGGAGCAACTGCGCTCACAGGCCAGGCATCAACACGGAGACCTTGAATCGGTATTTCTAAAACTTACACAGAGCGATATGGAGGACAACGAATGATAACAATTCGAATTAATCTTTTAGGAACTGAAGTTTTTGTGCGAGAGGGAGTTTAAAGATGAGCAAAGTCAGCGAATACATGAGCACCCAAATTTTTTCTATCGACCCCGATAAATATGCCTATGAAGCGGTTGATGAAATGTACAAAAATAAAGTTAGTGCCCTTTTAGTGCAAGAGAATGGAAAATATGTTGGAATAATAACAAAAACAGATTGGATGTTGCTGGTTTTAAAGGGTGAGGGCGACCCTAAAGCAATGAAGATCTCTGAAGTGATGACAAAAATCTCTCATACTGTTGACGAGAATCAAACAATCGCTGAGGTGTGTAATATTATAGAAACCAATAAGGTGCGGCATGTTCCCGTGACCAGGAACGGCGAAATTGCAGGAATGTTTTCAGTAAAAGATTTGGAAAAATATTATTTGCAGTTACACAAGAAAACGGATTTTTAAATGGTAGAAGCTAAGCTTTGATTGCACAGACAGTGTCAGATTATGCTCAACCTGACTCTCATCGGCAGGTCTGTTTTCGGCGGCAAAAGCGGACATTGCAGTTCTTTCCCATAAGCAAAAACCCACCCCGTAAAACGGGATGGGCTGTGTCGTTACATTTTAATGCTAATGCCTTATGGTGAATAACCTAAACGGATTCAGTTTTAAGGAAGAGGGTATCCCTGTTAACCTTTAAATTTGATTTACGGCTTATTTGTTAATAATATTTTGTCCTAATGAATCCCTTTATCATGCATGCTGGTGGTATAAAATTTATCCACACCCATAATATGGCTGGATAACCAATCCTTTAGAAACTTCATCAGGTTTTGATCTATCTCAGCATCCCCTGCATTAAATTTTTTCTGAAAATCGGCAACCTGACCAATTAGTTTTTTATGTTTTTCCATATGTTCCGCCAGGTCGGGGTATTCTGCTTTTCTCATCAGGTCTTCTTCATGGGAAAAGTGGTAAATGGTATAATCTACCAACCCATCAATAACTTTTTTGCCTGCATCTCGGCCTTGTTTCTCTTTCATGACTTTATAAGCCTGGTTAATTAGGCCAAAGAGTTTTTTGTGTTGGTCATCGATTTCTTTGACCCCAACACTATAGTTATCGTTCCAAAGAATGAACTCCTCCATTCCAAACTTGGCTACCAGGTTTTGAAGATCCATAGACATTTTAGATAACTCTTTTGATGCTATCCCTGTGTCATTGGCTCCCTGCTTGGTACTGTTTGCTGCAATAGCGACTTCTGCTGTATTTTTTGCGATTTGCAGACTTCCCGTTGCCGCTTCCTGAACATTCCGGCTCATCTCATTTGTGGTAGCCGTTTGTTCTTCCACCATACTTGCAATACTGGTGGCAATATCATTTATCTGGTTGACAATATCAGTAATTTCAGAGATTGAACCAACCGCTTGGCCAGTATCGCTTTGAATAGCCTGAATCTTGGCGCTGATGTTTTCGGTGGCTCGGGCTGTCTGGTTTGCCAGTTCTTTGACTTCATTTGCTACCACCGCAAAACCCTTACCTGCTTCTCCCGCTCTTGCGGCCTCAATCGTTGCGTTCAAGGCGAGGAGGTTGGTTTGTTCTGCAATGGAGGTAATGTCTTTGATAACATTGCCAATTTCCTGACTACTGCCTCCCAGCTTGCTTACGATTTCATTTGCCTGATCAGCCGCTTTTACTGCATCAGCAGTGACCTTTGCGGCCTCGCTGGAATTGGTAGCAATCTCCTTGATGCTGGCACTCATCTCCTCTGTCCCTGTAGCCACAGTCTGAACGTTTTTGCTTATCTCATCCGCCAAAGTGGAAACCTGACTGGACTGATCAGCGGTATCCTTCGAATGAGCACCCATCTCGAAACTGACCGATGACAGTTCTTCAGAAGATGAACCCAGAGTCTGCACCACTGAAGTTACCTCCATCATTACCTCACGCATAGACTCATTGGCTTCTTTTTCACGTTTCTCCATTTCCAGCTTCTGGGTAATGATATTCCAGGTCACCATGGGACCAAGGTAGTTATTATTATCATCAAAGACTGCGCTTATCAGCAAGTCAAGAATCTCCGGGCCAACTTGAATTTGCGCTTGATGGGGAAGGTTTTTAGGGTCTGAAATGAGCTTTCTCTGAAAACTCGGATTTTTATGAAAGACATCAATGCACACTCCCTTTAGATCATCCACTTTTACAGGTAGATACTGTTCAATTTTCTTCAGGGTTTCAAGGGCTTTTGGATTAAGATAGGTGATAGTAAAATCATTAATGTCTGCCATCATCACATTGATAGACATCTGCTCCATCATGGATGAAGTTTTAGCCATCTCGGTGGTGTTGATTCTTAGGTTTTTAACCATGGTTGCCATGGACTGACCCAAAGTACCGTTATTACTATCTTCTAATTCAGAATTATAAAGATCATTACTGGCGATGTAGCCTGCTTGTCCAGCAAACCAATTCATTTTCTCTTTCAGTTCTGTAAAAGATTCCCCTAGTTCTCCCTGGATATTATCCTTTAATGAGTCCGACCTTAAATTGTCCTCAGAAAGCAGGGATGCCTGAACGGCAAGTTTTCTTAAGTTGGTGGTCAGACCGTTTAATGCATCGGCCAGCTCTCCTTGAGTTTCTTCATATTTTTCTTCTATAAAACTTGTAGAAGAATCAAAGTCCATCCCTTTTTCGATATTTTCCTTGCACTTTTCGACCTGAAATTTTCCATCAGCCATATCTTTAGCCTGTTCGGCAAATAAATTCAGGTTTCTTAACACATTATTAAATGAGTGTCTCATAATGCCGATTTCATCACGGCTACGAATTTCAAATTGCTTCTGTTGCAAGTTTCCCTTGGCCAGTTCCTGTGCAATTTGGGTAACCCTTTCAATGGGAGCTACTGCACGTATACTGATAAAATAACCCGCAATACCAATAATCAGAATGACACCTAATCCGATATTAAAACTCGAACTTTTCAGATCTTCATAAGCGAGTAATGCTTCTTCTTCATCAATTTCTGCCAGGATTCCCCACTTTAACCCAGGAATTTTTAGGGGAGCATAGGCACTTAATACCGGAACGTTTCGATAGTCAGGAAAAATACTAAAACCAGACTTTCCATTGATTGCGGCATTGGCTCCAGGAGTGTTGACCTCGGCAATTCCTATGGTGGAATTTAACGTTTTTTGTTTTTCTATACTTTTAGGGTCAACATTAAGTTTTTCTAGAAACTTAAAATATTCTTCAGGAGCTTCAATAATAAATCTGGAATTGTTCCGTAACAATTTATCCTGACCTACCAAATACACCTCACCTGAATCCCCAAGACCAACCTCTTTCCATTTTTGATGGCTGGTCATCACGGCATCAATTTCATCTACGGGAGCCTGAAAAATAAGCACCCCTATTTTTTCACTGCCATCAAAAATGGGGGAGGCAATGAAAGAAGCGGCTGCATTATAGGAAGGTTCATAGGGCTCAAAATCATCAATAAAAACCCCGTCAGGATCATTTATGTTTAGAGCGCCTTTGAACGCCCGGCCTATACCTGTATCACTATATGGACCTGTTAATAGACTGGTTGTATAATCAACTTCCTTGAAAACAGAATAAACAATATGTCCTGTATCCGGTTCCACAAGAAATATGTCGTAATATCCAAAAGAATTTAAAAATTTGCGAATCGTCGGGTGGTATTTTTTATGTAATTGGCTATAAGTTGAAGAATCGGGTGCCGCATCTAATTTTTCTTTTTCTCCAATAGGGTTTGGGTTTGCTGAAATATAAAGAGATTGTAATATTTTAGAAACAGGCTTTTGGGGCATCCATCTCGACACGGCGTCCGAAGATGCTCCTGGAGTATTTTCGGCCTGATACGTATAACGCGCTCGCAATTTAGTTGCTTCAGATGAGCCAAATGTATCCGCAACTTCTGTCTCGGCTGCAAAAAAGGCAACTTTAAAATCCTTCATTGCTTCAACAATCATAAGATTGGATGACAAATTTACGATTTGCTCGTTAATGGTTTGGAAGTAATTTTCGATCTGAAGCTTTTTTGCTTCTCTTAATGAAATCAGGCGGTTTTCGTTTAGTGTCAGAATCTCTTTTTTGGCGGACTTAAGGGATAGAAAAAAGAAGAACACAAAAGGGAGAAGACCACTCAAAATCATCAGCAGGATTAATTTCTTCTTTAAAGTCCATTTACCCAGTGTAATTTCAACATTTTTGGTTCTCATAACGACCCACTCTCTACCCAAATATTAGTATTTAATATTAACCCTATAAGTGTAAATCTAGTCACTGGCTCTAGCAAGTAAAAGTCTAATACAAAATAATAAACTATTGAAAATAAAATAAAAGTCAGGTTTTTTTTAGACAAGAAAAGTTTCGGTCTTATATGGTTCAGGTTTTTCTATTCAAATTATTGGTCTCTTGAGTAATCTCCATCAGGGTCTACTACTCTTTCGTGCGGTTTTTAAATAGCAGGTAGTTTACTCTGTAAAAAAAGACCTTCCAGGGTGGTGGATGGTAATTTTTCGGCAAGCTATTTTGGTAGCATTTCCCTGATTCCAGTTTTTGCATCTGCATTTTCTTTAAGGTCTGTTTATTTTTAATAAAAGTCCGCCTTAGTGGTTATGTAATATAGATTCATGTTGGATGGTCAACTGTCATACCCAATACAACCTTTGTTTAAAAAATAGCTTACGGATATTGCCCATAAGCTTTTAATAATACTGGAATCAGTTGGAGAAATTGAATTGCTGATGTTCAGAAAGTGGAAGTGGGTATGACTGTGAGATATGATGGATAAAAAAATAAGAATAAATTTATCTTTTTATATTTATGGAAAAACAGAGAGTTTTAATCGTGGATGATGAGTCAACTATGGTTCGAATCCTTAAACGAATTCTTTCAATGGACAAATACATTATCGATGTAGCAACCAATGGAGAAGATGCACTGGAAAAGCTAAGAAAAAGTCGATATCACGCATTGTTGACTGACTGGCTCATGCCACATATGAATGGCATTCAATTGATTAAATATATCAGAAGTGAAATTGAAGAACAGCCTTGTATAATTCTTATAACTGTAATCGATTCCCTTCAAGCTAAAGAAAATGTGCTTGAAATTGGCGCAGATTATTATTTGCCAAAACCAGTGGATATCATGGAGTTGTTAAGTTGTTTGAAAAATGGGTTGGCACGAATGCAGCAAACTCCTCAAAAAATAAATTATACCGGTTTACCAAAGAAACAGGAGCAAAAACCACCGTGTGTTGCAGTTGTCCTGGCGTCCAGTACAGCTGGTTGCGAAGCATTGAGAAAGGTTTTTTATAATTTTCCTTCCTGCAATGCAGCGTTTTTTATTGTTCAACATGGGCCCAAGTGGATTCATCAACAATTAGAAAGCCAGATTCGGTTAAATACGGAGTTGAATGTTAGTTTGGCGGAGGATTCTGTAAATATTCAACCGGGGAGTATTTATATCGCTCAAGGTGGTTCGCATTTATGTATTCAGCCAGAATCTTTTTCCATACAAGTAACGTCTGATCCTATGGAAAATTTTGTCAGGCCATCGGCAGATCCTCTTTTTAGAACCGCAGCAAAGGCTTTTGGTTGCTTTACCATTGGGGTAGTCTTAACTGGTCTGGGAATAGATGGAACTAACGGTGCTGCACATATTAGTGCTGTTGGGGGTATTGTTCTAGCACAAGAACCTAAAACAGCTTGCGCATCAACTATGCCTCAATCAATTATTTCGTCTGGGTTAACTCACCATGCAATCTCGTTAGACAATATGCAGGCGACTATAATTGAGCAAGTGGAAAATTTATCCAGACAACTTTAAGTGATCATTCAATAATACAACAACAGGCAAAGGCAATGGTTACTGATATGCTGGCTGAGTCATGAATGGCTGGAAAAATAGTGGATGGAGACTGTTAAACAGGGTAAACTCCAATTAGCTCATGATGAGAACACTAAAAAATTATCAGAGCTGTGAATAGATAATAATCAATCCCATCGTTAACCGCCTAACCGATTTTCAAATCCCTCTATTTACTTTCAACCTGCCCAATAAGCGGGCACTTGGCAAAACGTTAGCATTAATTTAAGGCACTCATTTTTTATCAAATTTGCTAAAAATCAATTTTGCCTTATATTTGAGGGGTTGCTCGGAAAAATGATTGCGGCATGGTATTTGCTGACTATTAAAGAATAGCGAAGTTGATAATTGGGTAAATGTAAACTTTAATTTGCTAAAGTCAGGAGAAATTATATGGCCGATATTATTGAATTGATTTGGGCAAATTTTCGTAAGGGTGGAGTTAAGCAAGTTGAAGTCTTGCATAATCAGGGTGACTATCCATGTCTGGTAAAAGTAACACATCATGAAGACCAAATTAATGTAGTAACTTGTGAGGAATGGTGTGGAAGAAGGTGTGATATGTGCAAATATGAGATGCGGTAAGAACCATTCGCATGTACAGTTGGTCTCTCAGCTAAGATATTTTAAC
>CAYFNV010000043.1:0-19734 GCA_964344595.1 uncultured Nitrospina sp.
TGTTAAAATATCTTGGCCGAGAGACCGACTGTCAATGCGAATGGTTCTTACCGCACTTAAACAACATATCGACTGAGCAGTAATCCATTAAGTTGGTAACATGTAGTGAGTTCTCTCCCGCATTTTATAAAAGTATTATTTTCTGCAAAATTTCATTAATATAAATCAATTCAACTGGTACTTTGAGAATTGTTTTTTCTCATGTAGAGACTTAATAGTGAGATGATACTTTGAGAATCATTGTTGTTTTATTGTATTTAGGTTGTTGTGTGTTTTCTGGCTCTGTTGTTTTCGCTGCTGAGAAGAGTGACTTGCAGTTGAATAAGGCCCTGCACCTGCCTGATTGGTTTTCTATAACAGGTGAACATAGAGCTCGTTATGAATTTTTGAATGATCAATTCCGGTCCGGCAGCACAGGAAGCGACCAGATTCTCTCACTACGTACTTTGGTAAAAGCTGAAATAAATTTGAGCAAAAACTTCCAGATGAATCTGGAGCTTCAAGATTCCAGGGCAGAGTTGGCAGACACGGGTTCCCGAATGACGACGACAATCGTTAACTCTGCTGAATTACTGGAAGCCAATTTGGTTTGGAGAACAGAAGGCCTGTTTAAGGAAGGAAGTCAAAGTGTCTTACGCGGAGGTCGCCTTACTATGGATATTGGGGATCGCCGCTTTGTTGCGCGAAACAGGTTCCGCAATGTTATCGATGCTTACACAGGTGTTGATTGGAAGTGGGTAGCAAAAGATGGCATGCAAGTCAGGGCTCTTTTCACAATGCCTGTAAATCGAGAGCCATCCACCACAGCTGAACTCCTGGAAAATGATACTTCATTTGATAAGGAAAGTCTGAACCGAATTTTCTGGGGAATCTTTTTTGCAACTCCTCATTTGCCCGGAAACAATAAAGGGGAGTTTTATATTTTTGGATTCAATGAAGAGGATGGTGCTGACTTTAACACCAGAAACAGACAGATATACACACCAGGGTTTCGCGTCTATCGGCCTGCAAAAATGGCCCAATTTGATTATGAACTGGAGTCAATGTTCCAGCTTGGCAGTTTGCGTGCTACCGATGCGGTTTCAGACACAAAAGATCTGGACCATTTTGCCTTTTTTCATCATATTGAAATGGGATATACATTTAAGATGCCCTGGTCTCCACGGTTTTTTCTGGAATATGATTACGCAAGTGGAGATGATGATCCCAATGATAACAGTAATGAAAGATTTGAAAGGCTATTCGGACCTAATGTTCCTGAATTTGGTCCCACCAGTATCCACTCTGCCTTCGTGCGTGCCAATATCAGTTCTCCTGGAGCAAGACTTCAGGTAAGGCCTAACCCTGATCTGTTTGCTTATCTTTCCTACCGCTCTTATTGGTTAGCTTCTGATGCTGATGGTTGGCAGGGTGCTTCGGGATTGAGAGATACTGGCGGGAACTCAGGAAGTTTTCTGGGGCATCTATTGTTTTTAAGGGCAAAATGGAAGGCTCACAATAATGTTAAATTCGAGGGAGGTCTTGCCTACAGAATCGATGGTGAATTTCAGAAAAACGTGTCAAATTCACCACGCCAGGGCAATTCGGTTTATACATACTACTCAATGACCTTGTCATTTTAAGTGGTCTGAAATTATTAGAGACGGAGAGAGCAATTTCTTGATAAGGTTATGTCATTAAATTTTAGTTCGGCTTTTAAATTGATTTTCTAGTAACTCCATGCAGAAACGTACCAAAACATTTTTGTTGCTGAGCATTGTTATACTTTTGCTCGATATAGTATTTGTATGGATTAATTATAATTCTGCAAAATATGCACTGAATCAATCTTTGAAAAACTCCGGGAATACTGTAAAGGAAGCATTCGAACTGTCATTGGATCTGACATCTACCGATTTACAAAAAATAGCTTCATTTATTGCTAGTAATAAAAATATTCAGGATCTTTTTTTGCAGGGAAAAAAAGCTGTAATGGAGGAGGGGGGTGGGCCAGGTTCCTCAAAGGCAGCAGAGATTCGTGAGCAGTTACTTGATGAATTAAACTACCGGTGGGTGAACATTCAGAAAAGTTATGATACCCGCCAGCTCCACTTCCATTTCGGACCAGGTTCTTTATCTTTCCTGCGTGTACATAAGCCTGGAAAATTTGGAGATAACTTGGATGATGTGCGTTTTACTATTGTGGAAGCCAATACCAAACTTATACCTACCAAAGGTTTTGAAACGGGACGAATATATTCCGGAATCCGAGGAGTTGTTCCTGTTTTTGCATTTGATCCGGAAACCAATCAAAGAGTTCACGTTGGTGCTTTGGAAGCAGGAACCTCATTTTCTTTCATGCTTTCCTCACTGGACTCCCAGCTTGAAGTCGGGGTTGCCACTCTTTTGTTCTTAGATCAATTAAAAGAAAATGTGTGGCCTGAGTTCCTCGAAAAACTATTGTCTAAGTCCTCTCCGATTGGTGGGTTTTTCATAGAATCATTTAGCCGCCCAGATATTAGGGAGTTGTTAAAAATTAATGATGTTCATGAATTGGCTAAAAACAAAGGAACTGAATTGATTTTTTTTGATGGTGACTACTGGGGTTTGACCAGTTTTCCCCTTAGGGATTTTAGAGGCAACCAAAACTCGGATTTGCCCGATGTGGGAAGAGTTTTGGTTTGGAAAAATGCATCCGAACAAGTTCATGTGTTTGAAGATGGTAATCGAACCAATCTGATTTATGCTGTTATTGGTTTTATTATTGTTGAGACTCTTTTATTTTTAGTGGTGACCCGCTATGAAAAACTTAACCAGATAATTCGCCAAAAAAACCTTGAGCTTTTTAAATTAAATGAAGGTTTAGAACAAACTGTAAATGAGCGAACTGAAGAATTAAGTTTGGCCAAGCAAAGTGCAGAGGAGGCGAACCTTGCTAAATCAAAGTTTCTTTCCAGAATGAGTCACGAATTACGCACCCCATTAAATTCCATATTGGGTTTTGGTCAGTTGTTGCAAATGAATGATGAGCGGAACTTGTCCGATGGCCAAATGTTGAATATTAAACGAATACTTTCCAGTGGTACCCATTTGTTGGAACTGGTCAATGATGTGCTTGACTTGGCACGAATTGAATCTGATGAGCTGACGTTTTCACTGGAAATAATAAATGTGAATGAGCTATTGGATGAAGTCTATTCTCAATGTGTGACGTTGGGAAATGATAAGGGTACAATTTTAAAGTGCGAAATTGAAAATAATTCTGATACGTATTATATAAAAGCTGATCGGGTCCGGTTGATGCAGGTGTTGCTTAATCTGGTATCAAATGGGATCAAATACAACCGTGAAAATAAAACAACAATTATATCTCTCACAAAACTATCCGAAGAAAGGTTGCGGATATCTGTAAAGGATCAAGGTATTGGGATTCCTGATGCTAAGATGGAACGTCTGTTTACCTCCTTTGATAGGCTGGATGCAGAGAGTACCAATATTGAAGGTGTTGGTATTGGACTCCCCATTGCAAAGCAATTGACTGAGGCCATGAATGGTAAGATTGGTGTTAAAAGCACAGAAGGCGAAGGCAGTGAGTTTTATGTTGAATTTCCCATCTGTTTGGCACAAGAAGCGATGCCAGTGATTGAAGATAGGAACAAGAGTAACATACTCAATATTCCCCCTGATCAACAAGCTAAGATTCTTTATATTGATGATAATCAGTGCAATATAAATTTGCTGGCTATGTTTTTTTCCACTTATAAAAATATTGAGTTTCTAAAAGCTACGGAATCTGAGATAGGGATTGAACTTGCTAAAAACCATGCTCCTGACGTTATATTGTTGGATATTCGCTTGCCAGGCATAGATGGATTTGAAGTGTTTAGTATTTTAAAAAAAGATGAGATAACCAATAAAATTCCAGTTATTGCGTTAAGCGCAAATGCCATGCAATCGACTATTAATGAAGCTATGGATATGGGTTTTCATTCTTACCTTACAAAACCTCTGAATATTCCTCTCCTATGTATGAAGATTAATGAAATTCTTTGTGTTTAACAATTATTGAACTAAAGAAATATTGTTTCTACCATGCCCGCACTGCGCACTTTGACTCCTCCACTAACAAAATATATCCAAGCAACGACTTGACTCTTTATCGTGTTGTTTTGGATGTTCTTATTAGGGAGAGCTTGTTTGGTTCCTACTTAAACCCCTCATTTTTGGGGTTGTCTCAATGTGTAAACAGTGATACATATTTATATGGCTAAACCATATTTGGTATTCCGATATTTTGTTTAAGGCCAATTTTCATATACAGTAGTTTTTTTGACTATCAGTAAAGTTCCAATGCTTTTTTGTATTTGAATATGGTGTGAGTATCGGGGAGAAATAACCATATATCTTGGTTCGCAATACAACCTTCCCTTAGTAGTTCTCAAAACAGTAAAGAAAATTTTTTGGCTAAAGGTCAGAGGTGTGGCCGATTATTGGAGTCTGTTCGATGCCTTTTATTGGGGAAATAGCATCACCATCACCGGCTTTAGAACATCAAATGACAACCTTTGATGCCACCATGAAACTCATTAATCTTGGCAAAGAATATGCCTTTGTGAAAAAGGATGAGCAGTATATAGGTATTATTAGTTTGGCTAACATACTTGAGGACCACTCAGACTCTCCATTAACGGAATTCATGGAGCCGTTATTCATTGTCAAAGCAGATGAGCATAAACACAAAGCTTTTACTCTGATGTTGGAAAAAAATGTTGAGCATATAGCTGTGACCAACCAGGCAGGAGAATTTGTAGGTATTACTTCGGCCAAGAAGGTGCAGGAAGAGTCTTAAGAAATAATTATTACCTCGTTAACAGTAAAGAACTCAAGTGTACAAGGGAACGGTTAAGTGGTTTAGCAATAATAAAGGTTATGGGTTTATTCAGTGTGACGTGTACGGTGAAATATTTGTCCACTTCTCTGAAATTCAAATTGATGGATACAAGACTTTGAAGGGGGGCCAGCCGGTCGAGTTTGAAGTTGCAAAAAACGAAAAAGGCCTCACCGCTAAGAACGTCAAGGTGCATATAACAAAACCTGATTCATAATCATTTATTTTAAGGGGAGAAAGATTATGAGACGCCTGCCTATGGTGATATCTCTTTTCACGGTTTTATTTTTTATATTCAGTCTCACAACTAATGTGTTGATCGCTGACCCTGCTTTTTCTGACGTAGCCTATGCGCAAAAGAAAAAGAAGAGAGACAATGATAAAGATAAGGATGATGATCGGCGTAAAAATGGGCTTCGACAAAAGGTCAACGCACTCCAAGCAGAGATTGATACTTTGGAGCAGGAACTGGCTAATATAGAATTGACTCCTGGACCCCAAGGGGAACCCGGCCCACAGGGACCTCAAGGTATTCAAGGGCCTGCAGGTACAGATGGCACAGATGGAGCAACGGGACCTCAAGGACCTCAAGGTGATCAAGGTCAAATTGGTTTAACAGGTTCAGCCGGTGCGGATGGTAAAGATGGTGCTCAAGGCTCTAAAGGCGATACAGGTGCTACTGGTCCCCAGGGGCCAAAAGGTGATCAGGGTATTCAAGGTGTAAAAGGTGATACAGGTGCTACAGGTCCTCAAGGGCCACAAGGTGACCAAGGAATTCAGGGTGTAAAAGGTGATACCGGCGATACTGGTCCACAAGGACCAAGGGGTGATACTGGAGCAACTGGTGCTCAAGGTTCTAAAGGCGACACAGGTGCTACAGGTCCTCAAGGGCCACAAGGTGACCAAGGTATTCAGGGTGCAAAAGGTGATACCGGCGACACTGGTCCTCAGGGGCCCCAAGGTCCGCAGGGTCCATCGGGTGTTGTTGCACAAGGTTCCGGTAGTGGTTTAGATTCTGATCTTGTTGATGGGCTTCATGCCAATGAGATCATTGATGCCGCAGTCGATGCCGCCGCTGATGAAGTAAGAACTCCCATTTCATCCCTTCCATACACTATTTCACAGTCCGGATCTTACTACTTGACTAGTAGCCTCAGCTCCACCGGTTTAGGAATAACAGTTAACGCAAGTAATGTAACAATTGATCTCATGGGGTTTGGCTTATCAGGCTCTGGGTCTGGTTCAACAAACCACGGGATTCTAATTAATAATGTCACAAATGTTGAAATTCGTAATGGTTCAGTATCCAAGTTTGGGGGAGATGGGGTTGTAGGACAAAGTCCCGGGACAGGCTATCGTTTAATAAATATTAAGGTTGTAGATAATGCAGGCTCGGGAATAAATTTTGGGGGTTCTAGTCATTGGGTAAACAGATGCATTGCGATAAATAATGGAAATACTGGCATTGGAGTAGGCGACCATTCCATAGTAAAAAATTGTATTTCGAAAGAAAATGCAGGCATTGGAATTCTTGCAGGTGCCAGCACTCAGATTACCAATAATGTGGTGAGAAAGAATGGGGCTGAGGGTATTTGGACTGGAGCAGCAATTGTAAAAGGAAATACCGTTCACACAAATAACGGTGATGGTATTCATGCGGGTTACGTTGCAACAATAGAGGAGAACAGCCTTGCTGACAACCTAGGTGCTGGGATATTGGTGTTAGCCTATAGCACTGTTTCCAATAATAATGTGCATGGAAGTAAATTGTCGGGAATCAGAGTAGGCGATAACTCTAAGATTTCTAATAACCATGTATATGGTAACAATCCTTCTGGTTTGACGGGAGAAGCTGGAATTGTTCCAAACTCAGGTGCTCAAGTAGTTGGAAATAACGTAATGGAGAACGGCTGGGCACAAATTTATGTTCCCGGTTCGCTAAGCCAGATTGAACAAAATAAAATGAGTTATCTAATTGGGTTTGGCCGTTTGGGTTTGTTCATTTCAGGGCAAAGAAATTTTTATGCAAATAATCGAACTACAGGAGCTGGGTTTAGAGTAGGCTCTGGCAATACTGACGGTGGTGGAAACGTTCAATACTAGTAAATACTGTTTTTAAAATTGGGTAAAATGAAAGTGCTCAAATATTTTTTGCTAAGTCTAGTATTGTCCACTGTTCCTGTTTGGGCAGGACCAGTTGGAACCATTGAACAAAGCGAATCCGGTATCTTGCTTAAGTTCCAATCACACCCTATGAGTGATGTTCTGGATCGTATCCACAAAGCCACAGGTATCCAGATCACTTACCCAGAAGACTTAAGAGGCGTGAACATTTCTATATCTGTTAAAGCCGCAGACTGGCCTGCAGCGATTGAAGAGCTGTTGGACGGATATAATTTCATGTCCATGTGGAGTTCAGACCTCCAAAATAGCCGCATTAAAATCCTTGGCGGGGGAACTGCAATCGTAACTGCCAGCCATGACAAATCAACTCATCTTCTCCCCATGCTAAAAGTTAATGGAACATCCATGAAGCCAGCACTGGAGCATGGAGATGAAATCCGGATTGACAGGGATTATTTCAAAAACAATAGTCCTCAGAGAAATGACCTGATTGCTCTTAAATTCAATACTCGAGAGAGGCTGATGGTGAAACGGATTCTCGCAATACCGGGAGACCGTGTTGAGTTCAAATCCAACCAGATGTTTATCAATGGAAAAGTATTTGCCACGACCCGCTCTGTACGCTCCTCAAAGATATTGTCTCTGCAGATAAAGAGATATGGCAACCGTATTCCTGCAAACAACTATATTGTTATGGGCGATAATAGAAACAACAGCTTTGATAGTGGAGATTTCGGCCTCATTTCAATGCCTCAGCTCGAGGGTAAGGTAATTAAGCAGTAGCTGAATTAATTTTGAAAAGACTTTGTATGGCCCATCCTGTTTTGAGGGGTGGGTTTTAGTTTTGATTATTCCGTTTAAAATTTGTGTGCGAAATGCGTACACCTCAAAACGAAGTTTTTAAAACACAAAAAATAAAAGATTTTTGGAGTGGAGACGAAATATAGATCAAGGTCTTGAAAACTCACTTGATCTGGCAAAGGTTGGAAGGATGAAGAGGAAGCAATTTATATGGTATGGCTTGATTAGAAGAGTGGCGGGCTATTTAAGTCCGGTTACATTTAAACTTCCCAAATGACATATTCTTTTGGAGTAAATATTGTAAACTTTTCATGTTCTCAAACATGATTTCTGAGAATGAGTTCCTTAGGGTGCGGGTTTAGATATATCTGGTCTTGCAAATATTTAATATTGTGTTTTTTTACATGATGCCGGATCAGAGTGACGGGAACAATTAATGGAAGAAGTTCTTTTCGATAGCCTTCAATAGTGCTCAATATGTCCTCCTTTTCTCCTTTAGTCAGGTTTGCTTTTAAAAACCCCATCATGTGGTGCAGGACATCTGAATTTTTTTTGGGAGTAGATTTAAAAGTCAGTGCTTTCATGAATAATTTCCCATATTGATCCTTGAGCTCTGACGGCTTTAGTGATTTAGCATGTCCCACTATTTTTTCCAAAGCATCGTAATGTTTTCTGCTGTGAGCTAACAGTAGAAATTTATGTTGATTGTGAAAACTTATCCATACCCCCAGAGAAAACCTTGCTTTCAATAAATTCTGAAATCTGTGTAAGCAAAAAATCCGCACAATAAAGTTTTCTCGGATTCTTGGATCATTTAACCTTCCTTCATCCACGGTTGGAATCAGGTCGAATTTATTTTTGAACGCCCGGGCAAACATGCCAACCCCATGCCTCGCCTTTTGACTTCCAAACTCGGAGTAGGTGGGTACTCTACCCAAACCACATGAAGGAGATTTGCTTTTGAAAATGAATCCGCAAAGACCTTCATGAGTCAGGGAGTTGATACGATTTTTAATATAATGGTTCATCGGTTTGGTCCAGTCGGTCTGCGTCTTTTTGCCTACCATCCGTGATTTTTCAAGGTTGCCATAAAGAGCGACTGTTTCTCTGGGGACACCCATTCCTACCTCCACCTCAGGGCAAATGGAAACGTATTCAAAGTAATTTGCCAGGACTTCACTGATATAATGGTTCTGTTTGTGATCACCGTTCCAGCGCACCTTTTCACCTAGCAGACAACTGCTGACTCCTATTTTTATTTTCATACTCTTCTTGTTCCCTTTTTTACTTCAAACTTCAGGCTTGCTGTAGAAGGGTGCGTCTTGCGGCAAAAACCCTTTTCATTTATGGAATGTCATGGTTTAAAGAAACTAAAAAATGAAAGGGCTAATCAACAGTCCTTTTCGCCAAAACATAGGTGATGGGATATCTTTCCTGATTTAAATTCCCTTTCAAATTATTATACATTCATAAGTTACCATTGTTTTGGCCCAAATTATATGTTGACTAGTTGATACCTATAAAGGTTGGTAATACGACCTCGCAATCAACCATTGTAGTGAAGGAGATAAGATGTGGGGGCGTTTGCGTTGTGAAGTAAGATTTCAAGATGGCTGCTCGTTTAACTCCGATTCAATGATGCTGAATATCTTTTTCTTGACACCTTACACCCCCGGTCAACAGGTTTTTGATCCAGACCCTAACATACTGTCTGGGTCAATTTTCGGGGTACAGGCCAATTTCTAACTGGGAAATGCTGGGGGTAGATGGAATGGAATTTTTGAAGAAAGTTAAAGGTAACCCATTGCTTAAAGATATTCCATTTGGGGAGACTTATTTTATAATTTTAAGTGGTTTGCAAAAATGCTTTTAGAGTTGCTTGGTACTCATCCAGAATTTCACCAGTAACCAAAAGGAAAAACTCTTTGCTCTCTATTTCCAGTAGTTCTAATGTTTGATCATTATAATCCGACAAAATCAGCTCACCACTGGAACCCAGAGTCATGGATTTGGCTATGCTATTGGCTACATCGACAACAGCGGCCTCTTTATTGAACAGTGGAGCCTCCAATGGGGTATGGTGATATCCCACTGTTTCCTGATGGATTTTAGGTAATTTCCATCTTCTTAAAAGCTCTTCTCCTACTTTGTCATGGCCGAATCCCAGCAATTTGTTTTCTGATTCCAAAAGACAAATTTCTTCTACCTCAGACTTAAGAAAAATTTCACTGAATTTTTCTGGTGAACTGAGGCAGAGCACCAGTCGTCCTATGTCATGCAGGAGTCCACCAACAAAAATACTATCGTAATTGATCATATTTAGATGTTTGGCAATAACCTTTGCAGAAAGACCAGTGGCAATACTGTGTTCCCAGAACAGCTTCATATCTATTGCTTTAGGAGAAATGTTTTTAAAACGATCTATGATGCAAGTTGATAAAACCAGATCATTTAGTTGGCTGCTGCCTATAATGCTGATGGCATGAGGAATGGTTTCTACCTGGCTTGAGAAACCATAAAATGGACTGTTCACAATTTTCAATAGGCGCGCAGTTAGACCTGGATCAGATGCAACGACTTTTGCCATTTCATCAAAAGAAGTATCAGGATCTTCTACCGCCTCTCTGAAACGATAATACACCTCTGGTAATGATGGAATATTTTGTCCATTAATAAATAGGTCTTGTAAGTCCATTTTCACGAAAAGACAAAGTTGTTAAAGAACACCGCCTACCCCTAATATGGGAGGTGTGGTCAAGTTTGTCTATATTTTTCTAGGTTTATTTTTTGATACAGGTGCTGGAATGGGTGAAAAAGTCAGGTTAAAAGCGTTTGATCTTTTTTCCACACAACCAGAGAGGGAAGGGGCGGGGATGGGTTTGTCAGTAATACATGGAATTGTTAAGGATCACGGAGGAATAGTTTGAATTGAAAGTGAAGAAGAAAAAGGAAAAAGAATTTCCTTCGAGTTCCCGGACATCTGAGTTGAATGCACCTCTTTAATGCAATCTGCGCCATGTGAACCTATAAGATGGGGAGATTCTATTTTCTAAATTTTGTTAGTGCAAAGCATTAAAAATAAGTAGATTGTCGGACAAACGGTCCAAACCAGGGCGATTTATTTTTTGGATTGCGTCGGCGGGGTGATCTTTTTTTCCTTTCTTCGGAAAAAATGCTTACACTTCAGGAAGAAAATAGGCTTGTATAATATCTATCAAACAACGTGTGTAACTTTTTTTAACCTACAAATTATTATAAAAATGAAAAAACTTACTATCATTCTAATTTCGTTTTTTATGACATCGGGATTTGCTAATTATAAAGAGTATAAAAACTTCCCTGAACCCCAGCCAACCTCTGAGGGGCAACTGATATTTCAAGAGATGGGGTGTCCGATGTGCCATGGTCATGATGGGCAGGGAAATGGTTTTTTAGCCCAAGGGTTAGAGCCTCGACCTAGAAACTTCACTTCATTTGAGGAAATGAAAGGTGTTCCCTATCAAAGTATGTATACGGCAATTAAAGATGGAATCCCGTTTACAGGAATGCCTTCTTTTGAGTTGAATGATGAACAAATCGATGATGTCATTTCTTACGTCCGGTCTTTTCTAACAGACAACTACATCACCATAAACACCTGTTTGAATATTCCACAAGTGGTTTCACTGGAAAATATTGATACTGAAGGGCAATTTAATATTGAAAAGGATAAGCCGGAGTTGGTATCAACAAACTTGAATGCTGGGGAAATTACCTTGACACCCAATTTCAAGGCTGTGAGAAATGTATTTAGAGAAAAGAGCTCAAAGTTGGTTCGTGTGCATATCAATCTAACCAAGACAAATGAAGAGAAAAAGAAATATTTGGCGATAATTGCTCTAAGAATAAGCAGTTGTATTAAGTAAGTTTTTTAATTAACCAGCTTGTGGAAACCCTTGCCAGGTTCTTCATGATCGAATGTGGCTTCTCATGCCTTGATACACTCGTTCGATTCAATGTTATATTTCAAACACAGCATTCCTGATTTTCAGTTCAAATATTTATTTGTTTCAGGTTTATTATCGGTTAATAGATTTCGAGTGAAATTTGATGGAACGTTTACACTATAAAGACTGAGTGATGAGTTTATGGATTTTGAGTGGGTAGCTATAGCAATCAGTGATATTGGCTGGATATCCCTGGCATTTTTTTTGGGTTTTTTGGCAAAGTTGACAGGCCTTCCTCCATTAGTTGGTTTTCTGGCAACCGGTTTTGTCCTCAAATATATGGGTTTTTCCAGCGGGGAGATGCTACAGAAGCTTGCAGATTTAGGTATCACACTATTGTTATTTGCTGTTGGTCTGAAACTGAACTTGAAGACTCTTATTAGGCCACAGGTGTGGCTGGTTACTACTATTCATATGACGGTTGTTGTGGCGATTTTAAGCGCGGCTATTTTTGGGCTTGCCTTGATAAACGTACCACTGTTTTCTGGGCTGGATTTCAAGCTTTCTATATTAGTTGCATTTGCATTGAGTTTCTCAAGCACTGTTTTTGTGGTCAAATCAATGGAAGATAAAGGTCAAATGAAATCCCTGCATGGACGAATTGCCATCGGTATCCTCGTCATGCAGGATCTGGCCGCAGTCATTTTTCTCGCTATATCTTTGGGAAAATTTCCATCGACTTGGGCATTTCTACTTATTCTGCTTTTTCCTATTCGACCGTTATTTCATTATTTTCTAAAAAAAGTGGGGCATGGGGAACTAATGGTCTTATATGGATTGGTTCTTGCTTTGGGAGGTGCTGAACTCTTCGAATTGGCAGGTATAAAGGATGACCTTGGAGCTCTCATTATGGGATTGCTCATTTCTTCCTACCCCAAATCAGATGAAATGGCTAAGTCAATGTTAGGCTTTAAAGATCTATTTCTGGTTGGTTTCTTTCTAACCATAGGAATGTCTGGACAATTATCGATAGAAGTTTTTATCGTTGGGCTTCTAATAGTTCCTTTTATTTTTATCAAAGCCGCGATTTTTTACACATTGATGACTCGTTTTAATTTAAGGTCTCGAACCTCTTTGCTGGCTACCCTTAATCTAACCAATTATAGTGAGTTTGGCCTGATCGTTGCCGCAATTGGAGTTGCAAATGGGTGGATATCAGGGGAATGGTTGATTGTTATTGCTATTGCTCTTTCGATTTCATTTGTTATTAGTGCCTCCTTGACAGGAAACGAAGACAGGTTATACAAAAAATATAAGAATTTTTGGTTGAGGTTTCAAAGTAAGAATAGGTTGAATGATGATAGTTTGATAGAAACGTTTGGCGCTTCTATTGCGATCTTTGGTATGGGGCGGGTGGGTACTGGAGCGTACGATAAGATGAGCGAGCTCCATGGGGAAGTTGTTGTTGGTATAGACTTTGATGCTGAAAAAATCAAACTGCATCAATTAGAGAAGCGTAAAGTTCAACTCGGTGATCCAAGTGATGCGGACTTTTGGGAAAAGGTAGAAGAAGGCCACTGTATAAACCTTGTTATGCTGGCACTTCCAAATTTGCAGGCTCATTTAGATGCTTTGGAAAGACTAAGGGAAATATCATTCCCTGGACGAATTGCAGCGACAGCAAGGTACCCGGATGAGGAGGAAAGATTGTATCAGGCGGGAGCAACTGCGGTATTTAATATTTATACTGAAGCAGGAACCGGGTTTGCGGATCATGTTATAGAAAAGAACAGGCAGATTCTAGAACTTGATTCGGATTGAAACAGGTAATGCCGGGATTTTGTTACCTTAACCTTAATGATATGTGGCAGTTTGATATTTTATCAGTACCTTTCAGGTTTTATGAGGGGAGGACTGCATATGTACTTTGCCTGGATATTTAGGAGAGGGTGGTTATGTTAGAGGAGCTGAAAGAACGGCGAACAACAGAAAGCGATGAGGTCAGGTTTTATATGACTAAAGGCATCATAAGTATTGATAGCAGGGCCAGAGCTACAGAAGCGGCACAAACGATGTATGATTACCGGCCGGGGTCGGTGTTGATAGAAAAAAATGGTGAGTATATAGGTATCTTGACCGAAGGTGATATATCACAAAGGGTTATTGCAGAATTAAAAAAACCAATCGAAGTGCAAGTCGAAGCTATCATGTCTCATCCCATTATCACCATTGAATCGAACAAGTTGATGGCTACAGCGTTTTTGATCATGGAGAAACATGGGATCCGGCATATTGCCGTCACTGAAGACGATGAGATTGTTGGAATGCTTTCGATCAGAGACTTTTCCTCTTATTACATAAGAAAGTTCAGTAAACGAAAAAAGTAATTTTTAGCTGAGTTTTCGGTTTCAACAAGGTTAGCATTGAGAGTCGTTAATATGCCATTGAAGGAGTTCGGTTGCACGTAAAGAATTGCAACGGGTTTCCAAAATATATATTTCCATATCCAGATTTCGTGTAAGGTTTTTTACTGTGACGGTCCCCTTTGATTCCAGATCACCTGAAACTTCCTGTCCTACTTCCATCATAGTTCCCATCATTTCAAATATAGAAAAGCAATCCTCAGAAACTTTGATCGCAGCCAGGCCTGTTCGATAATTGATATTTGAGATCTTTCCTTGCATAAAAAGCCTTGCAACATATTTATCTTTTAACAGGTATTTCACTTAATATAAATATAGAGCTTTTAACAGTCTTTACATATGAAGTGACTATTTTTTTATAAAAATTGGTTGTGCTAGCATTCCTAGATCTAGTATGCCTTTTTCAGGAATAAATACCGTTTGACAAGATAGTTAATGTTTAATAAAAAGTTAGTCAATGTATTGTATATATTCAAAAAAACAATCCTGATTTCAGTTGGTGCGAAAGGGCTCTCTGTTTACCGCTTAAAAGTACAAAGGAAGGATTTGAAATGTTAAACAGATTGTTGAACCGGAATTTTACCAATTATAGATTACCTATTTCAAGTTTCTCTAAAAAACTCTTAGTTTTGCTTGATAAGATCAAATATTATCTAAGAGATACCGGGTGTCGTCACCCAGCTTTAAAAAACCAGACTTTATCGTCTATTATTAGATATAAACTTCTACAAATAATTACGGCACCTTTTATTTACCTGTGTTTCATCCCGACGATAGCTTTGGATATGGCTGTGTCTCTTTATCAAAGAGTTTGCTTTCCTTTATACGGGATTCCTTTGGTGACAAGAGGTGATTACGTAATTATCGACCGACATAAACTGAAGTATCTGAACCTTGCTAAAAAAATTAATTGTGTTTATTGCGGATATTTTACGGGAGTCATTTCTTATGCTCAGGAAGTGGCGGGAAGGACAGAGCAATACTGGTGCCCTGTGAAACACGCAAAAAAGCTGAAAAATGAACACAGCCGTTATAAAAACTTTTCAACTTATGGTGATGCCAAGGAATACCAGGAAAACTTTGTAAAGATTAGAAATTTTGAAGATCGCTCAGATTAACAGATCATATTTCATTGATTTTCAATGATTGTATTTTATGAATGTGGGAATCCCTTTAAGGTATGAACTAGCCAGGGAGTTAGAGTTGGGAAAAGTTAAAAGTTTGACACTGTTGAACGTGCTGGTTAATGGCTATAGTATTGTTTCAATACCTTTATATAAGTCATCGTCCGGGGGTGGTTCTTGCCCCTTATCCCTCCTGACTTTTGTAAGATTTTGCATAAAATAGATATTGCATTTTGGACAAAACCATCCTTCACCTGAAAATATCCAGCATTCATCTTCTACCCACTCTTTAGCTTCTTCTTTGGAGTTGCAATATTCACCTCTTAACATACAGTCAGGTGCAGCTTTGGTATGGCACTTTACTGAGTATTCATTATTTCTCTCAGCAAACAATGTAGACTCCTTATCTTTTTTTCAATATATAAATATTAACACTGTCCATTTACTTTCCCAGCCAATTCAGGAATATCTGTGTAGATAAACTTTACCATAGAAGCTATACCAGCCAAACTCAAGAAGTGTAAAGCTGATATATAACTAGTTGTTAAAAATCAATCCTTTAGGGGTGTAATATTTTCAGGTGAAAAAATAACAAGGATTTGATGGTATAATTATAAATAGTGAACAGCTTTCATTTATAGTGATTTTCTGGGGTTACAGCCCATGAAACTCCTGAAGGTTTTTCTTATATTACAGACCTTAACGACTTTACCTCTAGCGCTAAGTTTTGCTGATGAGGGTAATGTAAAGTCCTGCTACTCCTTTTTCCGTCCAATTGAAAATACGGCATTGGAAATTAAAGGGCATGGAGGGACTTGGGAGTTATTTGAAAAGCGCGAAATTTTTAGGAAGCACGCCACTGTTGGCCTTCATGTTGATTCAAAAATTACCGCCCTAATTTTCACCATTAATTATCTGTGCGAAAGCCAGGAAGGTATTCCAATGAACGAGGTAGCAGGCCAAGTTGTTCCTATGATGGCTGAAAAGGGTCGAGAAGGCTTTATCGAACATTATCTGGCTCTGGCACATGAACTTGAGGAAATTAAAGGTTGGGCAAAATATGCGGACTACTTCAAAGCCAACCACAAACGCAAACTTGATTTTGAGCAAACGAAAAATACTATTGAAAAATCCGCGGAGTATTTTGACCGTTATAAGGAACTGGCTCGCAAATTAAAAACCACAAATGACGCCGAAGGAATTGCCAAAGAAGGAAAAGATTTTATTGAAGATATAATGCGTTTCAACTCTGAGGACCCCCTGTTAAAACAGGCCAATTTAGAAAACTCAAAGATTCCTCAAGTATCCAACCTGATTAATATTGCCGATGAGATGTAGCACGGTATCCATGTCAAAATTTCCATTCAAAGTTCTTTATTAAAATTTCAGCAATAGGGTTGGAAAACTTTCTGGGGCTTGAAACCAGCCAAAAATCTTCCGTGATTCCCTGCAGGCTGCCAATTTTTATCAGCTTGCCCTCTTTAATAAGTTCTTTGCCCGCAAAGTCGGGTAGCGGGACCAAACCCATCCCCTCATTTCCCAGTAGCTTCTGGATACTGGTATCCTGGGTCTCAATGACCACATCGACGGTAATATCATTTATTTGAAAAAAATGGTTTAGATCGTGCCGAAGTTTGCTGTGGAGTGATGGCATGATAAATGGCTGGTCCTGAAGTGACCTTGGAAACTTCCGTTTTAAGGATTGAAATTTTTTTGTTGAAAAAACTGTGATGGGAATCTTTGCTAGAAGCCTGGAGAAATATTGTTTAGAGTCGCCAACAGATGGGGGAAAGTTTGAAATAACCAAATCTATTCGGTGAGCCTGGAGCTCTCTGAATAGATAGTCTCCCTCTCCTTCAAGAACAGAGATCACGCAAGGAGCAATTTTTTGCGCGTAATGGACCAGTGATTTCACGAGACTTTTAGGAACGCTATCAAGTACTCCGATTTGCACATGAGCACGTTTAGAAAAAGTTTCGTCCTTAATCACTTCCATAAGTTCGTTACCCAGGCTGAATATTTGATTTGCGTAATCTAAAACCACTTTGCCAGCTTCTGTAAGGTGCAGACCTCTTCCTTTTCTTAGGAACAGCGTTTGGCTCAAAGATTCTTCCAGGTTTCTGATTTGAGTGCTGATGGTGGGTTGCCCGACTCGAAGCTTTACTGAAGCACTGCTTATGCTTCCTTCTTTTGCGGTAATCCAAAAGTAATAAAGATGGTGATAGTTTAACCAGGTCATATTGAGAGTTTTTTATAGTTTGATAAAAACGAACTAGTTGCTTAAAAATATCAAATTTATAATATTTTATATTTAGAATACTATTTTCCCTCCACTTTGGAAATATAAAATTATAAATTCTTGTGCTTTTGCGAAACTTTCAAGCGCGGTTGATTTGTTTTTTATATTGAAACGAATGCTTCAGTGACTATTAGGGTGGGCAGACTTCCTGTTCAATTTCCGGTTAGTTTAGGATTTGTGTTTTTGGGTGCCTTTTTTAGTTGCTCCAGTTTTTCAGGCTATGACAGAAAGCCTCTCATATGCTCAGGTGGTTTTTAAATATGAAAAATTCTGTGTGTTGATCAGGCGTCCGTACGTTATGGTATGCGTTGTTAGGGAATTTGAAATGAATGGCTATTGTTGTAATAACGGGACTGTCAAGCCAACCTACCGAAATATTTCAACGAATTAAAGCGGTTTCCGACTTGATTCTCAAAAATTATTTATTCACTTGGTTTTCTGATTGCATTTAATGACTTGGAGAACATTTCCGGAAAGATCAGAATGTGAGGAATTTTTTTTAGGAGTTGAGTGTCTTATGAAAAAAATTTGATATTAATTGTCTTTATAAATTACTTGTGGCCTTTAATGAGAACTTTGAAAGCCATTTAATTGTTTTTGGTGTTATAAATCAATTGAATTTGACCATTGTTTTTATGTGATATACATTCTGCTGGAAGTTCTTATTTGTCTTCATTTTTGAGGATTTTGCGATGTCTACAATTGGTAATTCATGGGCTGGGTATTTAGCACTGATTGGCTTTTTTTTGGCTTACTTGTTAGTTGTTTTTGAAGAAAAAATTCATCTGAAAAAATCAAAACCCGTTGTGTTTATTGGGTGCCTGATGTGGTTGTTTATAGGGATCTATGAAGCGGGGCACGGGGGTAGTGATCATGCTCATGAATACATCAAAGAACTCATTGCAGAAATCGGAGAGCTGTTTTTCTTTCTTTTAGTAGCGATGACTTATGTAAACACATTAGAAGAAAGAAATGTTTTCCGCTCTCTGAGATCTTGGCTTTTGCGGAAAGGGCTGGGGTTTAGGGCGTTATATTGGTCTACTGGTCTTATTACCTTTTTTCTTTCTCCGTTGGCAGATAACCTTACCAGTGCGTTGCTAATGTCCACTGTTGCCCTTGCTGTGAGCGGCGGAAACTCCAAGTTCATCGTTCCGGCATTTGTGAATATAGTTGTCGCTGCAAATGCAGGTGGTGCATGGAGTCCTTTTGGTGATATTACAACTCTTATGGTTTGGACTGCTGGGAAAGTTGAGACGTTGCAATTTTCTTATTTGTTGATTCCCTCGGCAATAAACTGGGTCGTACCTGCAGCAATCATTTTCCCTTTTGTTCCAAAAGAGAAACCAGATTTTTCATCAGATAAAATTCCGATGAAGGAGGGTGCTAAAACAATTATTGTATTAGGAATTTTAACCGTCGCTACTGCTGTCTGCTTTCATCAGTTTCTCCATTTACCACCATTTATGGGAATGATGCTAGGGCTTGGGGTGCTTATGTTTCAGGGTTATTACCTGCAATATTTGAGCAAGAAACTATCTTTAGGTTCTTCAGCCAAACCTGAACACCTTGAGGAAGAACCTTTTGACCTTTTTCAAAATGTTGCGAGAGTAGAATTCGATACCCTATTGTTCTTCTTTGGCATACTTTCAGCTGTTGGTGCACTGCAATATATGGGTTACCTGGCCCTTGTCAGTAAGAATTTATATGAAAATATTGGTCCAACTTGGTCAAACATCACAGTAGGAATTCTCTCTGCAATCATAGACAACATCCCCATTATGTTTGCGGTGTTAAAAATGGATCCTGCGATGGGTGTCGACCAATGGCTTTTGATAACCTTGACAGCCGGTGTTGGAGGCAGCTTATTGTCAATCGGTTCTGCTGCAGGGGTGGCAGTTATGGGAGTTGACCGAGAAAACTATACATTCATCAATCATCTTAAGTGGTCCCCTGCAATTGCCGCAGGTTATGCTGCCAGTATATTTTCATGGTGGCTGGTCACTGCCAGTCTCAGGTAGTAAAAATTTTTTTTCCCCGGATCACTATTTGTAATTACAAATATCACCGGGGGTTACACTATATATTTAATTAATATTTAAACCATTAAGTGAGGAGTAACCATGTCAGAGAAGCCAGATATAGTATACACAAAAGTAGATGAAGCACCGGA
>CAYFNV010000044.1:0-17096 GCA_964344595.1 uncultured Nitrospina sp.
ATTTAAACTCCGTTTTTTATAATAAATTAAAAAAGATTATACCTGTTGCATTAACATGCTTCATATTTGTTGTCATATACAGGACTAAAAACCCTTTTTCTCTTGGTGTCATTTTTGCTGCAGGGTTTTTACTATTGTGCACACTCTTATCTCTGGCATTTTCGGCCTACTTTACTAAAAAACACCCTTTGATATCCTATTTTTTTCTCCCAAGTAGATTATGGCAGTTATCAGCTGGAGCGACATTATTGCTGATTCAAAGAGCAAATTTACTTTCTAAATTTAATCCAGCCAAGAATATTTTGTCTGTTTTGTACATAATTGGTTTTTTGCTTATTATCTATACTTTTTTTGCAAACCATACACCAGGTGTTTATCCATACCCATGGGGGGTTCCAGTTACAATTGGTGCTTTATTTTTAATTGCATTTCATGAATACGCCCCTAAATTTATTCGCTACCCTTTGGGTAGTAATATCATGGTATTCACAGGGGAGATTTCATACTCACTATATCTCTGGCATTGGCCAATTTTTGTGCTCTTAAAATGGACTTTGGGCATGAACAATTGGATTATGATTGCCGTTGCTTATATCTTGACACTTTTCATGGCACTGATGAGTTATCATTTTATTGAGACTCCTTTTAGGCAAAGTGGTTCAAAATTCAGTATATTAGCTCCAACGGCCACCATCTTTGTGCTTGTTTTTGTGATTATAGGTATTCAAAAAAAATATTTCCTGAATGACACCTATATTTTTAAAGAATTGGCAAAGAAAGTTCCAGAAAATCATCTTATAAAAATGGAATGTCATAGTGTGCCTCCTAAAGAATTGGAGCGATGTCTGAGTTTGGAGAGGACCGCTATGAAGCCAAATTATATTTTTGTTGTTGGTGATTCTCATGCAGGACATTTGATCCCAACAATAAAACAGGTCATAAAGGATTCAAAATTCCAGGTCATTCAATACACTGGAGGGCAATTTAACACTAGGGTAAATTTATCAAGTGAAGGTGCAAAGGTTGTGCTTAAGGTGATTGAAGAAAAAATTCAACAAGGAGATATGGTTTTCATTACCGGAGACAGAGCTTACGGTTATGACCCATATAAAGATTATTACGAATATGATGCGCTTCTTCGGGGAGTGGAAGTTGACATATTAAAAAGAAGCGCTAATACAAGAAATGAAGCCCGTATGGTTTTTTCTGCAATTGCTGAGGCGTTGGATAAAAAAGGAGCAAAATTATTATTTGCTGGGGATACGCCAAAACTTGCAAGCGGGGCAATTGCTGCATGCCTAATACAAAAATCAATTGGAAGCCCAAACAGTTGCGACGTACCTAAAGCAATATCCAAGCTTCATGCTTCTCCTGTAAATAGCCTTTATAAAGATATTGCTAAATTAAACCATGTTTATTTTTGGAACCCTCACGATCTTTTGTGTGAAAAAGAAATATGCTCTTTTGAAAGTAATTCTTCTGTAAACTATTTTGACCGAGACCACCTGACTTTAGATACGGCGTTGTTTTTAGCTCCTTATTTAAAAAACTTTCTGATGAAGAATAATATCATTGCGAAATAGAAGAATTTATCCCTTATACACCATTAAAATAGTTTCAGTTAAACCTCTGAGGCAGAAAAAAGAGAAAATTTGGCTCGTTTCAATGGCATCATCATAATTTTCTGGAGACTTATTGGTTTCCTGTCTGCAAAACTTGGCCTTATATGGCAGGATTGGCTCTATTATCAGTACCGAATAGTGAAGAGGCAGGAAGGGTAACTTATTTGCTGAAAACTCATAAAACTTAGTGTAGTATTAGGGAGGAATTTGGGCGTAAGGATAAATCTATAGCCCAAGTTTCATATATTTACAGGCTTTAAAAGAAAATATAAAATATGCAATCTCAGAATTAGAGACAGAGCTCCTATTTAACCCTCAGGAATTTGTTATTTTAGATCCGTTGAGGTAAGCCTTGGCTTGTTTTTCCTCCAATTGTAAGAGACTCACCAAATTTAATTCAATAGACTCAAAAGAAAGGAAATTAGATGGCCAATGATTCAATTCGTGAATTTCTGAGATTTCTATATCAGTTTGAGATTCTTAAAAATACCTTTAATAAATACAGGAAAGGGTCTAATTTCCTTGAGGAGTTGTATACAAAATATACTTTGGATAAAGAGTGCGAATTGCTTGAACCAAAGGTGGTTGAATTTCATAAAGAACACAAGGCTGAAAGCATTAACTCTGAAACATTACCCTTAGTCCATGATCCTCAAAAGCCAACAATAATGGTTCATATAGGCTTTGGACATACCGGGACAACTTCATTGCAGGAAACTTATTTCCCAGCTCACAGGCATATAAAATATCTCGGTAATCCAAGAATGTCTCCAGAAATATCCAAGTCGTATGATAATATTGCCAATTTGGACTCTGCACTTTTCCAACATGTCAAGGATGATATTACAAAGCATTTTTGCGCAAGTATTGAAGACCCCAAAATGCTTCATGTGATTTCTGGTGAAAGCTTTGCAACTCAAACTTGGATAGGTACTGTTGTTGTCGGTGCGGACAGGAGATTGATAGCTCAACGTGTGCGGGAAGTTCTTTCTGATAACTTTAACGTAAAAATTCTGATTACTTTGCGTAATTAAGTGTCTTACTTGAGATCTGTTTACTTTCAATATAAAAATCAATATACAAAGATGTTTAAGTGCACGATGCAGTCGATGGATCGATGGGTAGTTCCTCAGTTGCACTACTTGAATATAGGTAGAACGGAAGTGCATGATGCTATTTATTATTTTTTGGCTATTGAATATGCCTCTATTTTTGGGAAAGAAAACGTTTTGCTACAACCATTGGAAATATTAATTGAAAATAAAAGGGCGTACTTTGAAAGACTAAACGAATTTATGGGTATCCCCTTTTGTGAGCATGCATTTAGTCAAATGGGGCATCATAACAAGGCGGTAAATGTTGGCGAATTTTCAGAGCCAATTAAGGGTGTTCTTAGAAAACTATATAATCCATATAACCAAGAGATGACAAGCATGTTTAATCTAGATCAAGAAAGTATGGAAAGGTATAAGTATATTTCTAAATAGTAAGATGTTGAAAATATTTTCACTTGAATCTCTCAATTACCCAATTCCTGAAAAACTTTCCAACCAGCAAATGCCCATAATATTAAATCAAGTATTGGAACGGGATCATGAAAGACCATAAAACAAATGACTGCCACTCTGGGGTTGTGGTATGGCTTACAGGTTTGCCATGCTCAGGAAAATCAACCCTTTCATATGCTATTGAGAAAAGGCTTCAGCAAGAACAATTTAGGGTTGTAGTTCTTGATGGAGACGTTATGAGGCGGGGACTGTGCTCTGATCTTGGTTATTCTGCTGCTGATAGACATGAAAACTTAAGACGCGCTGGGGAAGTCGCCAGACTGTTTTGTGATGCAGGTGTAATAACGATTGCGGCTTTCATATCGCCTTTAAAGAAAGACAGAGAAATGATACGGAATCTCATGTCTCCCGGGCGATTTTTTGAAGTATTTTGCGATTCTTCAATTGATGTCTGCGAAAGTCGTGATGTTAAAGGTATGTATCGAAAAGCAAGGGCTGGTGAGATTAAAGAATTTACCGGAGTGTCGTCACCGTATGAACGACCAGTAAACCCTGAACTTATTCTGGATACTGCAACAAAGAGTGTAGATGAAGATGTTGACAGGGTTTTGCAGTTTCTATATGAGAGGCATTTTTTATCTGAAAGCTGCAAATCTCAGGTATAGACTTGCTTCAAAATAGTTATTCATAATCTTTAAGTTATATTTAGATTTATAGTGAGTGGCTTTGGTGTTCAGGGTTAAATTTTTTATGCCAGGGTACTTTTATCGCAGTAATTCTTTCAAGATATTCCCGCCTTAATTTTGACTTGGATTTTATGTGGTGCCACTAAAAGGCAAGAGTGATCATGTTGCAGTTCCAACTGAATTTAAGCATGAACTTGTTCTGAGTGGTCCGTCTGATGAACCAGTATTGAATCACATTCGGGAATGAACGCAAGTTCAGTCAACTATATTAGCATGGAGCAAATAATGGATTTGAATAACAGAATAAGGCAATCGGAATTTCAATTAAGTTTAGTCAGAATAGCGGAAGAAGCGGGGAATGCTATCTTGGAAATATATAACAGTAAAGACTTTGATACCAGGTTGAAAGACGATGACAGCCCAGTAACAGCTGCAGACCTGGCCTCCAATAACGTACTAATAAGAAGATTGGATGGCCTTATTGAAGATGTGAAAGTAGTTTCTGAAGAAGATAAGGATTCTATCTCGATTCCCAAAAAGCATGATACTTTTTGGTTGATTGACCCGTTAGATGGGACCAAAGAGTTTATTAACAGGAACGACCAATTCACCGTCAATATTGCTTTAATTCACCAGCAGCATTCAATTTTTGGAGTTGTGACCGTTCCCGCATTAAATACGGCATATTGGGGTGGCCCGAATTTGGGCTCATGGAAGAAATTAGAAAATGAAAGTACTTCTATCAAGGTTTCTGAACCTGCAACACCTGTTCGAGTGGTTGCCAGTAAAAGCCATCTCAATGATGCAACAAAGGAGTTTATAGGCAAATTAGGAGACCATCAATTAGTACAAGCGGGAAGCTCCCTTAAGTTTTGCAGACTGGCTGAAGGATCAGCGGATATTTACCCGCGCCTGGCACCGACCTGTGAATGGGATACAGCTGCTGCTCAAGCTATATTGGAAGGTGCTGGGGGTATTGTCATGCAGCAAGATGGCCAGCCAGTTGTTTATGGAAAAGATGAAATATTAAATCCATACTTTATAGCTTATGGAGGTTATAGGGGAAAAATGGCTTGATTCGACCATTGGATTATTTGTACACGGATTGTCATATCTTTGAAACACTATAGGAATCAGGAGTTTTTAGAGTTCCTTTTCTAGATCGCCATTAACTTGCATGTCGACTTACCAGTTTCCAATCTCTCACTTAAAAAGAAAACGGAACACATCTTGATCAAGGTCTTCCTTTTTTATTCCGTGTGAATCAAAATCTATATCATCAATATTTTGTAAGTTTGTTGAACATGCTTCTGAAACACCATATCGCGCCCAAAAAAGCAGTCGGGGCTTTGATTTTGGAATTTCGCCTTTATGATACCCTCCAACATCGGCATAAAATCCCTCTCCTCGTTTGGCAAATACTTTAATGGCTAAATCCCTCAAGATTTTCTCATATGCAGGATGAAGTTTGTGTGACATGACGAATTCATGAAAATTAATTTTTGGAAAAAAAGAATTTCCGTAACCAAGATATTGATAATTCTGAATTACGCCTTTTAAATAAGAAGAGAATCCTAACAATAACCTATCTAATTTTGAACAATTTGTTTTACTAAAATACTCTTCCATTTTTTGAGAATCATGGGTGCCTTTTAAGTAAATATGAGGCCCATCATCATCTACATCTATATCCGTCAAGTAGACAAATAGAGATATAAATTTGTAATCATCTTCATCCCTATGAAATGCTTGGTTTATGGGGTTGATGTTTGTTCCCGGGCCAGCCCAAAACAGACCAAGACTGTAAAAAATAGGGTCAGGCCCCAAATAGAGTCTCGCTACATTTAAAAACTCTTTACTTAGTGCTGCTTTAAGTAAATGAGGTGCATTTATAACTTGTTCTAAACTATATGAGGCAAAGTTGGAACAAGAGAGTGCTTCGTTTAAGCTCATTCCTTCATTGACTCCGGTTGATTCTACAACATGACCAGGTATACACTTTTGAGTATTGAAGTATTCCAGAACCTCATCAACTTCGGAACTTGTTAGCATTCTTACTGGTTCAGATATTCCATCCTTAACCAATCCATACACAGCCTTATTCTCTGCTTTCAGTTGCTCCAAATCTACTGCTGGGCTATCTTTGCATAAAAAACGTTTATGCATTTCTCGCTTTGCTGAAAATGATAATATTGGCCGCAGAAATTTTAGTAACTCCTGGTGTTCTGGGTTATTAAGATTTATTTCCATTTTCAGCTATCCTCGAATTTATAGTTATCTTCCAACATAGTATATGATAGCGCTTTTTGTAAGATTATTTTCTCTGCAAAAACATTCCCCAAAAAGGTATTTATTATGATGAAGAATAATTTCATTATTCAAAAATACTAAGGAATGAATTATTGAATAGTCTGATTAGAGAATTTTTACAACATGACTCTATAGTCATTGTAGGCCTGATGAGCAGAGTTTTCCTTGAAAACAATGAAATAGCATTAGATGATTTCTGAAGGGCATGGTAAAGAAGAGAGCAATCAGGTATTTTTGAAAAAAACAGTTTATTAGCTATAAATATCGACCTTTTTGGTCCACTCTTCAATATATTCAAGATTATTGGTCAATAAACTGTGGTAAATGAATCAGTTGCTAAGGAGAAGTCTAAAAAAACTGGTTTTATAGAATTTATTCAAACAAGCTTTCCAAGTTTTTAATTCTCAACAGTTGTTCATTTGAAAGGTTCCGGACAAAATCTCCTTTGCCATCAGCAATTCCATAAACTCTTTTAGGGCTCCAAACATTATCAACCACTATTTCATTCTCTCTACCAAGAAGCCCCCCAGAAACAATATTTTCATTATTAAGCAAACTTCTTCCCATTTTTTCATTTACAATTTTTTCAGTCATCCATAAAGCAGAAATTAACCCCTCTAAAGCTGCTCTGATATCAAGTCTATATATATCGACATTCATCTCTTGAGCCAACAAAATGGCTTCTGGAAACAGGGTACCTTTCCCAACATCCAAAATGATTGCATTTTCAGCTAAGCTGGCAATCATTTTAGGAGTGATTACAGGGATTCCCTGGGTGGCTCCAATTAATATTTCAGCGCCCTTTGCAGCTTCCTCATTATCAGTGGTGCCAATTACTTCAGATGTTGTGTAGTCAGGTTTGATAAAGTTTAGCGCTTGGACAATCGTATCAATCTTTTCTTTTTTTCGTTGTGTAACGGTGACATGCGCGCCTCTTTCTACCAATTTCAAAGCCAACTTGGACCCTAGATTACCTGCCCCTAAAATAGTAATCTTCGCGGCCCCAATTCCTGTAATCCGGTTTTTTGTCAACTCCGTTAACAGAGTGTCAACAGCTTCGACAGACAAATCATTCCCTTTATAGATCCATACTCTTGATTTTTTGACTGACTCGCGAACAGCGCGTTCTACATTGGCGGGTGCCCCTAATCGGGACATTTCTGCAGGAATTTTTTTCTCGGCATCAACCAGAACATAATCAACTTTACCATCCAAAGCTTCGGCTATCTCAATTGCCTGAGCCTCACTATAAACGATAACTCCTCCAAGCACCATAATTGAAGAGCTCCTGATCGGAGTATAGTAAAGCTCCTCATCATTTTTCTTTGCAGTATTTCCAATGGAAAACCCTGTTTTTTTTCCTTCGGATTTTGCCATTTCAGATATTGTTTTCACAATATCTTCAATTTTAGATCTACCGTTCATACATTAAACATTTTCCCAGGTAATAGGATGATCTTCATCAATATCCATTAGAGCTACTCTTCCAACAATAATATCATGATATTTAGGCAAGAGTCCTCCACCTGGACCTTTGATACAAATCATTTCTTCAGAGATAATATCTCCTTTTTTAATATCACTTGCCGCATAAAGACTCTTTCTTTGCATATTCAATGTATTGTACTCATTTGGTTTTATCCTTTTTATGCCATCTCCAAGAACAGCAGGGACTTCTTTCGCGATAGAAACCAAGGTTCCAAACTCCGGCGGCTCTGAAGATAATATATGGTCAGGACCCTCTAATGACCTGTCTAAGGTAAAGTGTCGCTCAATAATATTAGCGCCAATTGCCAATGCAGTATGGGAAACAAAAAGGCCGATTGTATGATCAGACAAACCAACAGGTATATTGAAACATTTTTTTAAAGTTGGAATTGCATTGAGGTTCATTTCCTCCGGAGCCGCTGGGTAGGAAGAGTTGCAATGAAGCAAAATCAAATTGGGATTGCCAGACTGAACCATCATTTCAACCGCTTCTTCAATCTGACCCAGGTTGGCCATCCCGCAAGAGAGGATAACAGGCTTGTTTGTTTTAGCCACATATCTGATCAATGGCAAGTTAACCAAATCCATTGATGCTATCTTATAGACATTGACTCCTAGTGATTCTAGAAAGTCCACACTTTGAAAATCAAACGGGGTAGAAAAAACCTCGATCTCTTTTTCCCGGGCATATTGGAACAATTCCTTTTGTTCTTCATAGCTCATTTCCAGCCGATCAAACATGCCAAACATAGTTTCTTCCAAACCAATTATAGTTTCAGCATATTTTACAGCTTTTACTTTTTTAGAAATCCTGCTCGAAGCAGTAAAGGTTTGGAATTTCACTGCATCGCATCCAGTATCCTTTGCCGCATCAATAAGTTGTTTGCCCATAGACAAACTACCATTATGATTTAACCCGGCTTCAGCGATGATATAAGCACGGTTATTCCCTCCAACCGCCCTACCGTTGATATGAACAATCTGATTTAGTTCGCATCTGGGTGTTTGTCTGATCACTTGAGAGTCTGTTGAGTCTTTTCCACAAATAATGTCTACCGTATCAAAAGATTTGTGAAACAAAATTTGACTATCGGCATAATTAAATTCCCCACCTGTACCTAAAGAATATAGTTGCTGGTATTTGGTTATTACGGCCTGTGTTTTAGCTAACTCCTTATGATAACCTTTTTGCTGGACTGGATATACAAAGGGCTCCGAATTAGTATCTTTATCGATCAGCTTCTCTAAATCAATCAACCCTGCCATTTCTACCTGTTCGGCCACTTTTTGAGTTAATTCTTCCTGACTCATTAAATCAATCTCATCACCCCTGCTATATGTAATTTCGGCAACCAAATACGTTTTATCTGCTGGAGCAATATGCGGGGATAATTTTTTTGGTTCGGTAACTCTATTGAAAAACACTTTGTCAGAATCATAATATAGCCAGTGTATTCCCTCAGGCAGAATAACATCTTGGTCGTAGGCTAAATAAACTGATTTAATACCTCTAAATTTCAAACTACTCTCGTAGCCCAAAAATTTTGCCATTAACGTAATAGGAAGGCTCGACACAACGATTACGTCTTCACCCAAATCAACCGTTGAACCATCTCCAAATTGAATGCTGTTTATTTGTGTGCTGTTCACGGATAAAGAGGAGACATTTTTATTGAAGTGTATTTCTCCACCCAACTCAAGAATCTTGTCTCTGATTCGATCAAAAATGCACCCTGTTCCATACTTACCCACAGCATTCCACTGGTTATGATAGAAAGGGGTAACTTTCTCACGAAACTCCACTCTTTTAGGAGCCCATTCCGGAGTCATTTTATCTGTAGAAATCCCCCATATCTTTTCAGGGTATTTTTTATAAAATTTCTGATATAGCGTTTCGCCCACCTGGGCTTTCATATAATCTTGATAGCTTTGAGCCCTTGCTTTATCTTCAAAGCTTAAAGAGTCCAATTCTTTTAAAATTTTTTGCTTTAATTCTTTTGGATAGCGCGAAATACTTTCCCATGACAATGGGTAGTCCCAATATTCTCTAAAGTTATCTCCTTGAACGTTTTTACACCAAAATTCTCCCTGAATAAACAAATCGCCAAACTCCTTTTCCCAGAATTTAGCGAGTTCACTATCAGGTGTATGAAAGATATGAGGGCCGGTATCTACTAAAAATTCATTCCATTCCCAGGTTCGGCACATACCTCCTACAATGTTGGTCTTTTCATAGATATCAACGGTCCAGCCATTTTGGAGAAGTTTCCACCCCATAACAAGACCAACTGGACCAGCTCCTAAAATTACGGCTTTTTTATTCTGAGAGTTCATTTTTCAAAATAATGTTAATTTTTTTTAAGCACAACCTTGTTGATTAAATTAATACAATAGTTTTGTAGAGGAGTACAGCCTTGAAATTTTGTCTCCCACTGAGAGCTTTGAAATAGAGATAGGAAGTAATCAGCTAAGCTTGAAAATTATAATAAAACCTTTATTTGGTAAGATTTAATTGGGGTCTTTTGTGACTCATGAAGAAAAAAATTATAACTAATAAGACTTGCAGGAGCTTAATATCAAGCAGGTGGGCAATCACTTTAAGCAATTTCACACATATCAGTGGAAAAATTAATTTCTGTCAGGTTTCTTCCACTTTTACGTCCCCATAAAATAATTTCAGTGGCAAACTGTTTCTTGTTTCCCTGGAAATCTTTTTGGCTGACTTGAATTATTGAGGGTTTTTTCAGAAGCGATACAGGATGATCTGTCAAGGCATTGTCAAAGTACTCAGGAAAATTATAAGAGAATGACACTTCTTTGCAAGGGTTCGAAGAGGGTCGTGGAATTCTACTTTTTTGGTATAAGACTGCCTCTTTGATTTCATCTTCATCAAACTCGATCTGTTTGTTCTTTAAAAAAATACAAATAACTTTAAACATTTCCTCATAAAAAGCATCAAAGTTTTTAGAAATTCTCAGGAAGCTCGCTTCTTCCACATCCCAGTAAATTTCTCCATATTCACTTTCTTCAACTCCCCGGCCACCCCCTTCCCGAATACGATCTGCATGTTGGTAAAACCTCGATGTCTCTTCGTATAAAGTTGGCGCCATCTCTTTTGACATCTTTTGTTCGCTTATGAATCCAATGAAATCGGTGTATTTGACCCCAAAACGATCAGCCAGATACATAAGCAGATAAAAACCAAGTTTGAGACTATGGAAAACCATGGTTACAGTAGACAGCACAAGCATGCGTTTCCAATCCTCGTTTGACATGGTTTTCAATCCGACAATAACTTCCTCGTATTCTGCCATACGGTTAGGGTCTCGTACGCTACAGTGGATTTCATTTAAAGGGACACGTTGGGTGACAATTCCATATTCTTCCTGATATTTTTTATCAGCAAGTTCAGTATTTGGGAACACCTGGCAAAGATATACAAACAGCTGATTTTTTAGCCCAGCTTGTAGCATTTCCTCTATGCCGTCTGTCCACGTATCGTAGCTTTCACCGGGTAGCCCCAAAATAAGCTCTGAATAAACGGGGATATTCACTTCATTGAACTTTCTTTGCAAGTTCATGTAGGTAGACATCTTTATGTTGCCACGCTTAATGATTTTTAAAACTTCAGAGTCATTGCTTTGTCGGCTGAGGGTGATCCCTTTTTCAAGGGAATTTTCATACATAACCCTGGCGATATTAAATATTTTTTCATCGGTATTTTTTCCGTAGCAGGTGCGGAATTTTTCCGGGTAGCCGTATTTGTTTTTGATTTTAACAAGAGCCTGGACTACCTCCATATCACGCTTATGTTGTCCAAAGTTAGAATCTGCATTAAATACATATGCGATCTTGTTTTTGCCACACCAGTCTAGTTCTTGCGCTACCCGATCAATGCTTCGAAAACTAAACTTTCGGTTGAGCCCACCCATACCCCAATAGCAGAACGTACACTCAAAGGGGCAACCTCTATTCGTCTCCATAATAGCCTGGAAACTGAGATCAGTTCTGCTTTGTATAAGATCGTCGTATAGTCCTTTAAGATAGGGTGAGGGAAAGCGGTCTAGATCCCTTTCAAACTCCAATTCCTTTTCATTTACTACGCATTTTCCTGAATCCGGGTCACGCCACGCAATACTGGGAATCTCTGTTAAAGAATCACCATTAGCCAGAGCAATTAGAATTCTCTTGAAAGTTTCCTCTCCTTGACCGCGCACAGAGATATCTATGAACGGGTGTTTCTCAAAGTATTCAACAGGATAATGCGGCGGCTGGGCACCACCAAAGATGATAATACATTTGGGATAACGGCGTTTAACCTCCTCCGCTACTGCCAAGCATAACTGTTCATTCCACATATATACTGAAAAAGCAGCAATATAGGGTGGATTCTTATATTGATCGAGAATGTTTTCTATACGATCAATATGGAAAATGAATGGCATGAACTGGTAATTTTCTGAGATCTCGGGAGTATCTTCCGTGTAGGCACGTAACAACCCCGAAACCAGAGGTAAATAAGCAGCGCCTCCCATCAAGAGATTATATTCGTTAAAGTAAATTCGTTTTTTTTCTAAAGAAGCCATAATTATGATTCTGAAATACAAAAAGTTTAATTTAACTTCTGCTCCAGATACTTGTTAGACCTTCAAAATCAATGGGGTATGCATTATAAATATAGCTTCTCATCTTTGCATAACACTGAACTGACTGTCAATGGAATTAGGAGTTTTACCAATATTATTTGAATTAGATTAAATCGTTTCTTTTGGTGCACCGTCAAGGCTTTTCATTACAGGTAAAAATTCCTTATAAAAACTTGATTTTTTTGACCTGAGCAATCTCATGTCCTTTGCATCCATGGTAAAAGTTTTTAGTTTCCGCAACACACTTCTCAGACCATTCGGTAAATGTTGTTTTATCCGAGACGATAAACTCTGCTTATTATAAGTGGCAAAGTTTTTAATGCCTTGCAGTTCAAAAAGATATCTGAATTCATCAGCCACTATTTTTTTGGACTGACTCAACGGCAATCCATCCGTTTCGCTTAGAATATGACTTAACCCATCAATGATTTTATTGCATTCAGAAGACCAAACCGGCTTCATAACCCATTTGATAAATATTGGTGAGGTATTTACACGGTCAATGTGTTGACCCCGAACCAAATACAGGCAGTCCAGAAATTTTGACTTGCCCTTTATTGCAAAAGTAAAACAATGTAATAACTCTGACAGGGAATAATCGGAAATTTCTCTATAAAGTTCACTGTCCTCTATAAATTCATCGGTTCTATGCGTTGAAAACTGAGGGACAAAATAATTTTTTGAAAAAAATTTTAACCTTTCCAAGCCGGTCTCCTGCTCAAGGCAATTCACCCCCCAATATTGTCCAAGACTGTTTATCTTTCCATATGCCCCTGGACTATCAATCGTGAAAATGGCAGCTCGCCCCTGTACGGTCCTATATGTCTTGTTTTCAGATAGAAACTGTGCGCTTGCAGTCAACGATGATGGAATAAAATAATCATCATTGCCTGTGAAAGCACAATACTGGTTTTCTTTGTTGGCATGTTCTGCTAGCTTGACGATGGTTCGAAGGGTGTCCAGGCCCTCCCAATGAAAATGTTTTACCTCCAGATTCTTAAATCGCTTCAAGATATTTGAAGCCTGGATAGCGGTTGCAGAGTCGCTAGCATCGCCAATATAAATCGGGTGTGGACTATTCAGGGAATCATAATATCCAATTGTCCGCTCAAAGAGATCCAAGCGATTCATTGTAGGCATTAAAATTGCGACTTTCATAGACTCAAAATGTCTTTAAGAAAATGTTATTGGTTTTACCCTGAACTTTACGATTATTGAGCAAACAAAATATTTGTTTCAGACATTGCCATAACAGGAGTTTTTGATCATGGTGTAGCCCTTGATCAACTCCTTAATACCTGTGTCGAGAGAATGAGCTGTTTTAAAACCTGTGGCCTCTATTTTGGCGTTTGAAACTATGTAGTTGCGCTGATCTGGATCTTTACCAATAGCTTGCTCGATGAAAGTAAAATCTGGACAGTGCTTTTGAATTTGTTCACAGAGTTCTTTCTTAGACAAGTTAGCATCTGAAAGACCAAAGTTAAAAATCTGACCTTTCATCTTACCGTGGTTGTTGATTGCATGTTGAAAAACTCGTGAAACATCTCGAACATGAACGTAATTACGCTTAAAGTGGCTTTCAAATAAAACCACAAAGCCATCGTTGACTGCGCGATAGACAAAGTCATTGACCAATAAATCGATTCGCATACGCGGCGACATGCCAAATACAGTTGCAAGACGAAAGCTGATGGCATTGGGGTGTTGCATGAGTTCCTTTTCGACTTCAACTTTCTCAATAGCATATTGAGAAATAGGACGTAGAGGGGATTCTTCCGTACAAAAATTGTTTTCATCACCAGTACCGTAAGCACTGTTGGTTGTAGGCATCAAAACCAACTGCTGTTTTGAGAGGTTCTTGAGCATCATCAAAATTGCATCGCGGTTTACTGTGGATGCGCCAATCGGATCTTTGTTGCAAAGGGGTGCCCCAACAAGAGCTGCAAGTGGGATAATGATATCCGCCTTCTCTATTAATGGAGCCATGACACTTTCAATACGAATATCACCCTTTACAATAGAAAAGTTGGGGTGGTGGCAAACATGATTCAGGCTAGCTTGATTAAACAGAAAATTATCTAAAACTGTAACCTTATGTCCGGCATTGAGGAGGTCAGGAACCATAGTAGAACCAAGATAACCTGCTCCGCCAGTTACTAAAATGTTATGACTCACACCTGTTTTCCTTTATTTGATGATCTTAAAATTTTTGATTTGAGTGTTTCGCTAACTATTTCTTGAAAGAAAAAATTATAAACGAACAGGCCAGTAAGTATGATGGCATGTGCCTTGCGCGCATATGATACGTCAAATACCTTTATGGTTTTCTATACTGTTCTATACGGACAAGAGTTGAAAAAGATAAAAATGGTCAAATCTTGTTAATAGCGGGTATCAAATCTCTAGGAATCATTGTTGCTTTTCTCTACATCGGACGAACCGGAATCACAGTTTACATCATATAGCTATTATCTGAGAACTGAGAGTGCTCGATAATAATCATCCGGCACACCGATATCGATAAAGGTTCCCGTAAACTCTATACCTAGGAACCGCTGACCGGAAGCTATGCCCTCAGGGAAAATATCCTTTTCCAGTGAAATTATTTCGCCGGTTTTATACTTATAATTTTTTAGCACATTTGGATGGACCCAATACACTCCTCCATTTGCCAAGCGCGAGATGTTCTCGGAGTTTAGCGAGTTAATCCGCCCATCTGGCGATATGTCCAACCCCATGTATCTACCCTCCTCATTCGTGCGAAATAGGGAAAAACACCAATCCGCACCATTATTCAGCGAAAACTCATTCAAAACTTTCAAGTCAACCTCAAAAAAAGTGTCACCGTTTAACACTAAAAATGGGTTGCCGTGATCGATTTTTTCAGCAGCAAATAAAAGTCCTCCTCCAGTCCCCAACGGTTCTTTTTCTACTGCGTAATCAAGTTCCGCTCCTTTGTAACTAGACCCAAAATGGTCAACGATCACATCGTGACGGTATCCGACGGACAGGACAAAACGGCTCACACCCTGAGCAATCCAGTAATCGAGTTGATATTCAAGGAAAGGGCGATCTCCTACGGGTGCCATTGGTTTGGGTAAGTCAGGAACGGCACTACGTAAACGGGTCCCTAAACCACCAGCTAAAATAACAGCTGAGGCAACGTTCATGGTCACACCGAATTCAGAATTTCACAAAGTTCGTCTACTTCCGCAATGCTTAAATCAGGAAAGTTGCCAATATAAAAACCGTAAAAATGGATATGTTCAACTTCTGGGAATTCTAAGTGATGATTATTGGGAACGATGTCTTTCAAATACGGCTGACGAATCTGATTTCCTCCTCCAGCACTGCCTCGTCTAAACTCGATGCCTGATTTTTTCATCGTCTCCATGAGGCGGAAGACCAAATCATCGTCTGGATTTTTTAGTATTAGGTTGAAAGCATAATTGCTCGACCCTTCTAGCTTAAAGTCAGTACGGTATTTATCAGGATCAATTTGCTTTAAGAAACGTTGAAGGTTCTCAGTTCTGCGAACCACATCCATATCAAGCCTTTTCAACTGGCTGCGACCTAATATCCCACCAATCTCTGTATTCCGGACATTGTAGGCTGGTAAAGCGAACATAAAATCCGGGTGCAGTTCTGGGTTTTCTTTTGCAAAGGTTGCGCGTAAATTTTCATTGTTTGACTCACGAACCATGCCGTGAGAACGCAACATGCGAAGTTCTTGATATAGATTTTCATCGTCAGTACAAATCATGCCACCTTCAATGGTGGTCATATGGTGAGCATAATAAAAAGAAAAATTTGATACCCAGCCAAAACTGCCAAGTTTTTTTCCTCCATGAGTTGCCCCATGAGATTCGCAAACATCTTCAATAAGAGGAATGTTGCGCTTCTTTAGCTCGACCAGTAGCTCATCGGTCAGTCCATCAAATCCCTGGACATGGGTAAGAAATACGGCCCTTGTATTTCCAGAAATCTTTTTTAATATCTGGTCAGTATCCATGGACAATGAACGAGGATCGATATCAGCGAAGACAGGCTTAAAGCCATTCTGCATTACTGAGGCAATATCAGAAACCCACGCCAGGGGAGGGACAATTATTTCCCCTCCCTCAGGATGCCGAATCTTAAGAACTGCCATTGTTAGTAAATTTGCCGACGCACCTGAATTAACAAATACACTGTATTTTACTCCCAACCAATCCGACCATTCGGCCTCAAAGGCCTTTACATTTTTCCCTTGGGTAAGGATAGGGTCGTCCTGCTTCAAATGATCAATGATGAGATCAAGGTCTTCGCGAAGTATGTTGTTGCGCATCAAGGGGAATTTCACGGTTCTTTAACTATAAAGGTTTATGTTGGCAAAGTGCAATCTATATTGTTTAAAGTTGTTTTAAAGCATTTACTTCCGGCTCTGATAGTCTGAAAACTTAGTCGGATTCCGTAATCTTGTCCAAATTGCCCAATATTATTTTTGCAATGAATTTGTTTCCTTCAACATTGAAATGGCCATGACTTCTGAAGAAGTATAATGACAAGGGATCCTCATGCATAATTAAGTCTTTGGTTGTATCAATAACTGGTATGTTCATATTAGATATGAGGCTGATAACTTTTTGTTTGTTTGAAGAGTGAGTCTGGGTGAAAAATTGTTTAGAGTCTCTAAGCTTAACTCGTTCATATTCAGGAATATAGACAAAAATCAGTTTACCGCCATTAGCCTCAATTCCTTTTTTTGCCAGCTTAAACACCTCTAAAAAAAGTTTCCAGTCTCTAGGCATAATCAAGGATTTTTTGGACTTTGTCGTTTCAGTCACTTTCTTTAAG
>CAYFNV010000045.1:0-15572 GCA_964344595.1 uncultured Nitrospina sp.
AAAATTACCCGCAGTATCAGAAGCGGTGACTTTAAAGGAATACTTTCCGGCTGGAAGCAATTTGCCGGAGGAATCGGTGCCATTCCAAACAAACTCATGAAGACCTTTACTTTGAGCTCCAAGGTTGGCGGTAGAAACTTTGGCCCCGGTGCTGTCATAAATATCGATGCTCACATCACTGGCATCACTATCAATTGAGAAACTCAGGGTCTCTACTTCGCCGGCTTTCAAGTCGATCGTGTCACCAGGAGCATCCACGTTTTTGCCAATCAGGGCAATGCTTGAGTTATTGCTCAAAGCCAGATTAAAAGCTTGCATTCCCTCTAAATTACCATTCACATTGGTCAACTGCTCAAGACTGCTGAACTGTGCCAATTGAGAAGCAAACTCCTGTCCTTCCATGGGAGAAAGTGGATCCTGGGCCTCTAATTGCGCTACGAGGATTTGTAAAAAATCGTCCTTTCCCAGAGAACTGTCTCCAGTTGCGGTGATACCTCCATTAGAAGTTTGTGAAACTGGGTTGATTATTGGCATTTTTTTGTCCTGATAAATTAATGTTTAATGATTTTTTTATAGTCCATCAAGCAATTACGCTTATAGATTGATTGTCTCCAAAAAATAAAGAAACGGTTTCAACTCCCTGGTTTTCTTTCGTATTGTCGGCAATCGTTTGCTCAAAAAACGATGAATTATTTTCTTTGTCTGTAGATTCGCCAAATGGGTTCTGATGATCCGATTCACCACCAACGGTTACAGTGAAGCTGTCTACCTTAAGACCCTGCTCCCCCATGGCGTCACGCAACTGGTTGAAGTTGTTTTCGATGACCTGCTTCACCGCATGATTTTCTGCAACAATAACAGTTCTTACCGTATCTCCGGAAGTGGTGATATTCATCCTCACTGTTCCCAGAGATGGTGGATCGAGCTTTAAATGAACCTCATTCTGCGATCCATTGGAGCGAACCGTCATCCTGTCAGCAATTTGGTTGATAATTTTTGCCTCTGTAGCTCCTCTTGCTAACAGGTTCTCAGGTAAAACTGGTTTGTTAGACTCGACCGCTTTCACGGCGGTATTAGCGGTTGTTGTTGGAGGTTGTACTTGCAGATCGGGGTTTACCTTGGTTGTTTCCAGACCTTTAATATTCCTGCTATCAGAAAAACTTTCTGATTGGAGGATGTTTGCCTGGACATTTTTATCACTTAACAATTCACCAAGGTTGGAAGTTGCTCCTGGTTTTTCTGTTACCGGTTCCTGATTGGTAATTCTTGGTGTTTCATTTTGTTTAGTTTTTTCCTGGAGTTTATCAGCAGAAGAAGAACTAGCAGCTTTTTCTGTTCTTTTAGAGAGGGGATCAGTTTTTTCAGTTTCTTTTGCAGGATTCTTAAGTTGTGCCAATACATTTGGCCCTTCTTCACTTTCGTCCTGACTATTTTCAAATTCAGAATTTTTTGTAGTTGTTTCAGAAGACTGGCGTAACTGAGAATCTATTTTGGCCTGAAGATCGATTTCCTTATTTAATTCTTTTTGAACGGTTGTATTTTTCAAAGATTGTAAATGGTCCAGTAGGTTATTTACATCTTTGTCTGACAAACCAGCCTGCCTAAGGAGATTTACAGCTTCCCCTTTGTTTTGTTGAATTCTATTCAATAGATCCACATTGCTGATTTTTTCAACAGCGTTTTCTTGAACTAAATTTAATGCTTGAGACAATGTCTGGAGCAAAGTTTCCATATCAGCATCACCATTTAGACCAAGCAGATCCAACAATGCTTCAAACTGACTCTGGTTGAAATCAAGTTCCTGTAATTGAGCGGCCAGAACTTCTGTATCTTCTATAAGGGACTCTTTGGACACCGTTTCGGGTTTCGGCCGAGGTTTGTCATGGGAAGAGACTGAAACTTCTTGATAGTTAGAATTTTCCTCGTCCTTAGGCTTGGTTTTGGATTTTTGAGATTGAGTTTTTACTGTCTGAGTGTCATTCTGGTTTTGTGGAGAACTTTCTTTGGATGGTTTTTGAGCCGCGTCTGTTTTATGTACGGCTGTATCCATAAAGTTCTTAAAATCTGAACTGTCATCACCTATTGAATCCTGATTAGGAGCAGTAGGTTCTACCGGTGCTTTGGTAGCAAATATGGCTAGTGCATTAGCGGGCATTGGTTATTTCCGATCAATTTGTAATATTTTACCGCACCCCTCTCTTGAGCAAAACCGATGCCAAACAAAATTTTTTGTTAATAAGAGGTTTATATATATAGGCTTACGCTGTTTTGTGCGGATGGGTTTATCTCTTTCGCCTGGGTAAAAACTGCCTTTATGGGGAAAAAAAATTCCGACATTTAAGTTATATTCAGCAACTTTAAAATCAATGGAACTGAAGGTGGAGTTTCACTGAGGTAACAACTTTGTTAAGATTTACAATAGTTAATCAGATGTACTTTTAATATGATGGCTTTGGGTGTAACATAATGTTTTAAAAACGATTATCAAGAATGAATTTATCCTGGGAAAATATAATTTTTTATGGTTATCCGTCAAAAACTTAAATTAGGCGATGTGTTGGTGCGAGCAGGTGCAATTACGGAAGAGCAGTTAATGATGTCGCTGGCAGAACAAAAGAAAAATAATATTCCACTTGGAAAAGCTTTGGTTCAGTTAGGGTTTCTCACAGAAGAAAAACTTCTGAATAGTCTGGCAAACCAGCTAAAAATTCCTTATCTGGATATGCAAGGAGTAAAAATTTCGCAGGAAGCGATTCGAAAAGTTCCTGAAGCGATAGCACGAAAGCATCGAATTATTCCGATAAGTATTGAAAATGGTTCGCTGAAACTGGCAATGGCAGATCCATTGAATATTTTTGCTGTAGACGAGGTGACGATTCAATCGGGAATGGACGTAACAACTGTTCTGGCTGCTGAATCTGATATCGAAAAGGCAATTCAAGAAGAATATGGTGTTGCTGCTTCTATCAAGGCAGCTGTTAAAAGCCTTGGTGTCCAGGAGCAGAAAAAGGAAGAAGCCAAGCAAATCGTATCTGGAGGTGGAGCAGCAACAGCTGCGAAACTTGATACTACGGAAGCACCAGTAGCAAAACTGGTAGAAATGATCCTTAAGCAGGCACTTGATGATGGAGCCAGCGATATTCATATTGAACCAACCGAAGATGCTTTGAATATTCGCTACCGTATTGACGGTGTTCTTTTTGGAGCGTCACAGCCTCCTAAATCAGTGGAGTCAGCACTTATTTCCCGAATCAAGGTATTGTCAAATATGGATATCGCCGAAACGCGTGCCCCACAGGATGGCGGTTTTTCGGCTCAACTGGGTCCAAAAGAAATTGAACTACGTGTATCTACATGTCCCACTATTTATGGTGAGAACATGGTACTCCGTATTCTTGACAAGAGTAAATTGATGGTGGATCTGGAAGCATCTGGCTTGATGGGTTCCAGTTTGGAAAAATATAACGCACTGCTTGAAAAGCCTTATGGGGTTATTCTGGTTACCGGACCTACAGGTAGTGGTAAAACAACGACTCTTTATGGCTCCTTGTCAAAAATAAATTCTCCTTCCAGAAATATCAAGACCATTGAAGATCCTGTGGAATACAGGCTGGAGGGCATTCGTCAGACACAGGTCAACCCAAAAGCGAATATTACTTTTGCCACTGGACTACGCTCTTTAATGCGTCAAGACCCGGACATAATAATGGTGGGTGAGATCCGTGATACAGAAACGGCGGAGATTGCTATCCAGGCGGCATTGACAGGTCATCTTGTTTTGAGCACTCTGCATACGAATGATACACCGGGAGCTTTGTCCCGACTGTCAGATTTAAAAATAGAACCATTTTTGCTGGCTTCCTCTATTGTTGGTGTGTTGGCTCAGAGGCTGGTCCGAAGAATCTGCAAGCAGTGCAAGGTTCAACATGAAGCCTCCGAAAAGGAACTGGCTGTTCTTTTTCCAAACGGAAATCCGCCTCCTTCAGTAACGCTATATCATGGGGAAGGGTGTAAAGCCTGCAAGAAAAGTGGATATTCAGGACGAATGGGAATATTTGAGGTCTTGGTTATTACCGATGAACTTCGTGCGCTCATACTTCAAAAGGCGGCACCAATGAGCCTTAGGGATGAAGCCCGCGCGTCACAGGATATGAAATCGCTACGTGAAGATGGTATATCCAAAGTTCTGGGAGGATATACTACCGTTGATGAATTAAACCGGGTGACCTTTGCCGATATTGTTACCGGTTAATTACTTCTAGTGCGTGTTTAATTGTTCACGATAGTGTGCGATTTCTATAGCTTTTAATATGAGTACAGAAAATCGCTGGTTTTATTTTTTATTCAAAAAAAGACTGCCCATTAGTCTTTATATAATTATTCCGCTTGTTGTTGCTCTGATAGCTTTTTCATCTGGTTTCATCGCCTTGGTTCTTTTTGACTATTTTTTAGTCGATAACCATATTTTATCTTTAGTACCTTCCTTAAAAACAGAAGTTCGAGAATTATTACGCTGGATCAAGCTAGAAACATTAGGTTTTACCTTGCTAGGAATACTGGCAGGTATTGGTATTGTTTACGCTATCTTAAACCCACTGAGAAAAATATTGACGGGTGCAAGGCAGATTGCCAAAGGAGACTTTAGCGGGCGATTGGACATTAAAGGCCTGGATGAATTGGGAATTCTGGGTAAAGATTTCAATCGTATGGTTTCCTCTTTAAACGAATACTTTATAGACAGTTTGGCAGGAGGATGGGTTCTTCTGGATCCTCACGGAAAAATTGTTTCTGTCAACAGGGGTGCACTTAATATTTTTCAGTGTGAGTCAGAAGATCTGGTCGGGAAACCTCATAGTACCTTGTTAAAAATTTTGAATGTCAACTCTTCCTTAGAAAGCTGGATTGAAGAGTCATTACAAAACCAGCTTGAGCGTTCTTTGAAAGAATTGGATGCGATGAGCAAAGATGGCAGGAATTTAAAGCTGGCGTTTTCAACATCCCAGCTTAAAGATAAGGATGATAACTTTGCGGGAATGGCTGTAACCTTGAAGGATCTGACGCGTGCAAATGAGATCACAGAAAAAATGCAAAGAACAGATAAGCTTGCAGCACTGGGTGGGATGGCCGCAGGTCTGGCTCATGAAATCAGGAACCCTTTGGGTTCTATTAAAGGACTGACTCAATTACTTAAGGAAGAGCTTAAGGAAGGTGAAAAGGCTCAAGTTTATACAGAGACCATGATCCGCGAAATTGACCGGCTAAACGGAGTGATAACAAACCTTCTGAACTTTTCCCACCCCTCTCAAAAGGAATTTCATTTTTGTGATATCAATAAACTTCTGGAAAGAGCTCTTGAACTGGTAAATGTGAATATTGATGATGAGAGTATTCAAATTAAACAGATAATGGACCCAAGTCTTCCAGCTTTTTGGGGAGATGATAAAAAACTTGTGCAGGCTTTTTTAAATATTTTGTTAAATGCAGTTCAGGCTGTTAGTGGTGCGGGAGAAATTATCCTGGTTACCCGGTTTGATCCAAATCATATTATTAATGAAGAAGGTTTTGTTACTGGGGCCATAATTGTACAGATCAAAAACAGCGGTGACCCCATTCCACCAGAAATTATCCCAAACTTGTTTGATCCATTTTTTACTACCAAAAAGGATGGGACGGGTTTGGGATTACCGATCACACATCAGATTGTGACCCAACATGGGGGCACACTGACTCCACAATGCCATAACGGATTTACTGAGTTTAATATTGAGCTGCCTATTGCTGAACAGTTAGGAAAAGGGCCGAACCCTGTGATGGAGCAGAAAGTTAGTTATGATGTCTGAAAAAGTTGTTAATCCACCCTCAGAAAAAATAAAGGGAAAAATTCTTATCGTTGAAGACGATGAAGGGATGCGTTTTTTTCTTTCAGAAGTTCTTGCCAAAAAAGGTTATTGTTTTAAAGCTGTGGAGGACGGTGAAAGGGCCATTAAACTATTATCTCGGGAAGCATTTGACCTTGTTATCCTTGATTACAACCTGCCTAAGATGAATGGAATAGAAACCTTTGCCTTAATCAAACAAAAAGCTCCGGATATGGTAGTGATCCTGGTCACAGCTTTCGGAAGTAAAGACCTTGCAATTGAAGCTATGGAACAGGGGGTATTTGATTATTTCACCAAGCCTTTGGATATTGATGAGCTTCGTGTTGTTATTCGGCGCGGTCTGGAAAGAGCTTTTATGCAAAAAGAAGTCTTCCAGCTGCGATCTCAGCTTGAAACAGAATATAGTTTTGGAAAGATTTTAGGCAGTAGTAAAGAAATTCAAGGTGTGATTGAAAAGGTACGTAAGGTTGCGGATAGCGATGTTTCAGTGCTTATTCGTGGAGAAAGTGGGTCCGGAAAGGAATTGGTGGCCCAGGCATTGCACTCCAATAGTCAACGAAACAAGGGGCCTTTCATTAAAGTTAACTGTGCTGCAATACCTCAGGAACTCATGGAAGCGGAGTTTTTTGGCCATGAAAAGGGAGCATTTACAGGAGCCCATAAACAAAAATTGGGAAAGTTTGAGTTGGCCAACGGGGGTACCTTGTTTCTGGATGAGATTGGAGATATGCCTCCTGTTACGCAAATGAAGATTCTGCGAGTGATCCAGGAAGGTGAACTGGAACGTGTAGGGGGAGAAGTATCCATACCAGTAGAATTCAGGTTGATAACCGCAACACATAGAGACCTGGAAAAAGCGGTAGAGCAAGGTGAATTTCGAGAAGATCTGTTTTACCGTTTAAATGTTGTTTCTGTCACTTTACCACCCTTAAGAAATAGAAAAGAAGACATTCCTATTCTGGTTAAACATTTTTTGGACATCTATAACGAGAAATTTAAAAAGAACCTTAAAGGTTTTTCTGACGAAGCAATGGAATCTATTTTGCGCTACTCCTGGCCAGGAAATGTGCGTGAATTAGAAAATATTATTCAACGATGTATCGTACTTTCTTATGATAAAATAATGGAAAACAAGGAGCTTCTTGAAATTTACCCTCTTTTTTCGGGGGAGTTCCGGGAGGTTCGCCCCAATACCAGTCTGCAGAACAAACTTGATAACTTGGTTTCGGATGCTGAAGAGAAATTGATTTTAGAGGCTCTGAACCAGGAAAATTGGAGACGACAGGAAACGGCAGATCGCTTGGGTATCAGTAGAAAGAGTTTGCATAACAAAATGAAAAAATATGGCCTGGGATCCTCAACCTAGAGGGTCAATTTGTTTGCGAACCATGTTTAATTAGTATTTACCTGCATCAAGAGTCTACAACGTTAACACCTTTTAAAATGCCTTTATTTGAATACAAAGCCAGAGATAGAATGGGTGAACTGGTAGCGGGAAGTATGAATGCACCGGATGCTGAATCTGTGGGCAGTGAACTTGGCCGCCTGGGGCATTTCCCTATAACAATCAAGTCAACGGAGGCTGTAGAAGATAAAGGCGAAAAAGTAGACCCGTTAGAACGGTTTCAGAAAGTCCCCAAAAAAGATCTGGTGTTATTCACTCGGCAGATGTCAACTTTGTTCAATGCGGGAATCCCTGTGTTAGGTATTCTTGTAGCCCTTCAAGAACAGGCGGCCTCACCAAAATTTAAAAAAATCATCCAACAGATGCAAGAAGATATTCAAGGAGGTCTTTCCTTGTCGGAGGCAATGGAAAAACACCCCAGTGTTTTCGATGAATTGTATGTGAGTATGATTGAGGCTGGTGAAGCGGGCGGTGTGATGGATGACCTTCTCAAACGTCTGGCTACTCTGATGGAAAGGCAGATGGAAAACGATGCCAAGGTAAAAGCGGCTATGAGATATCCCAAAATGGTGGTTTCTGCAATGATTGTTGCAGTGGCGATATTGATGTGGAAGGTGGTACCGATATTTGTGGACATGTTTGAAAAGGCGAAAATAGAATTGCCTTTGGCAACCAAGATCCTCATTGCCAGTAACAAAGCTTTTTTTGATTATTGGTATTTATTGCTGGGAGGAGCTGTATTGTTCTATTTTATTTTTAAAAAATATACTTCCACCGAAAAGGGTCGATACCAATGGGATATGTTCATGATCAAGGTCCCGATAATGGGTCCTATAACTTTACGTTCCTCCATGGCAAAGTTTGCCCGTGTGTTTGGAACGTTGCAGGCGGGTGGTGTCTCGATTCTTGATATTCTCAGTGTTTCATCCAGAGTCGTTGATAATGTTGTGATTTCTTCCATCATTCTCGGATTGCGCGATAGTGTGCAAGAAGGTACGGGTCTTGCAGCACCATTAAAGCAAAGTGGTCTCATTCCTCCTCTCGTAATCCAGATGATTTCTGCAGGAGAGGAATCAGGGTCACTAGATGAAATGCTGGAAAAGGTGGCAGATTATTATGATGAAGAAGTGGACCATGCGGTGAAAAACCTGTCCAGCATGATTGAGCCCATTCTGCTTTTGTTTATGGCAGGATTAGTGTTGTTTCTTGCTCTGGCTATTTTTATGCCTATGTGGGATATGTCGAAAATGGCAGGCAAACATTGATGTCCTCTTTGATATTGAAACAAGAAAACCATTATCAATGAAAACTTTTTCAAATAATGCGAAACAAGAATCTGGATTCACTCTTATAGAGCTGGTTCTTGTTTTGGTCTTGATTGGTATTTTAGCTTCTGTTGCGACAGAGAAGATGATGAGGGCCTCCGAACAGGCTGAAATAACAGCTGAAGACAGAACCATTGATGTACTGCGTTCCAACATGGTTAACAACTTTGGAAATGATTTGCTAAGTGGTATCCCTGCCCAATTTCCTCAGAACCCTTTTAATAATCTCAGTAAAGTACCTCAAGGTTACAATCGCCAAAGGAATTTCCAACCTACAGGTAAGAATACAGATGCGGATATTTGGGTTTTTGTCACAGGAGGAGGGGGAAATATCACGCCCCAGCAAGCCGGAACAACACTCGCGACTTTTCAAACTACAGGAACAATTTATCATCAAAGAAAAGACGGAACTGTGGTTAAATGGCCTTATGATCAGGTCAACGGCATCATTGGAAAAAAACAAATCGACAGAGCCAGCGCTGTCAAACAAAGGGCAGAACAAGACAAAATACGTAGAGGCGAACCTACAGAACAGCAAAGACTCAATAAAACTTTGTAATACCGGTTAACCTGGTATCAGGAGGAAGCTGCCATGAAAATGGTTTATGAAATATTACTTGATTCAGCACTTATCTTGGTTTTTATCCTTGTGTTCTTGGCGTTTTGCTACAGCGCTTTGATTTTATTTAAACCAAAGGTAGCACTTCATCTAAATGGTCGGTTTAATGCCTGGTTTTCTACCGAGAAGGTGGATGGTACTCTGGACAAACACATTGATACCAGTGAATTGATGATAAAAAACCGCTGGTGGATTGGGAGTATTTTTTTAGTTGGGGCTCTGTTTAGTTTGAAATATTTGATGGTCGATTTTGATGCTGATAAATTCATTGCTCTTGTTGTCCATCCTTCCGGTAACTCTGCGCGAACCTTCAGCGAAATTTTTGTAATATCTACCCAATGGTTGTTAGTTTTCACATCTTTTGTAGGTGTTTTGGCTTGCGGTTTATTTTTGGCCAATCCGGAGGCTTTTCAACAACTCAGCCAAAAAATGGATACGCATTATTCTACTGAGAAAATTAAAGCTAATGCTGATACCATTTATACTGCTGTGGATGACTGGGTCGTGAAAAATCATGTGTTGGTAGGTTTGTTATTATTTCTGGGCTCAACCTATCTCGTGGTAGTTATGCTCATGATTCTTATATAAAAATATCCCCGTCTTTTGGGTAGTTGATGTTACATAATGGGTAGCCGTTTACACATTAAGTTCATATCTCAACGTTCCAAATCTGAATTCGTTGTCAAAAATTAAAATCAGAATATATTTTTTTCCTTGGTTTTTAGTCCTTTAAACAAGTTTTGCCCAAATAAAGTAAAAAAATAATTTCTCTATGAAAAATGGCAAAATAATTGCATTATTTTATGTGGGTAGGCTTGTAGGTCTTGACTTTTCAGTTAGTTAGCGTTAATTTGCCGTTAATGATTGAATATAAAAGGAGAAAAGTAAATGAAGAACAGAATTAACAATAACAAAGGTTTCACTCTCATCGAACTGGTAATGGTAATAGTTATTTTGGGTATTCTTGCGGCGGTGGCTATCCCAAGATTTATTGACCTGCAGGGCAGTGCTAGGACTTCAGTGGCCAATGGGCTTACTGGTGCTATGGCAGGGCAGATCACCATGTTGCACGCCAATAAGCTGATTAATGGCGCGACATATAATGAAACAAATGTCATTAATAGTATTGATACTAGCGGAATAGATGGGATTACCGCTGTTGGTGGTGTAGTAACAGCTACCATTGATGGTAACTCTTTCACTTGGACCTTCACGACTAATCAAGCAACTGGCAGTGGAGCCCAAGCTGCTCAAATTGCCGAAGCTTTCTAGGTTCATGGCTAACTGGATTTGACCACTTTTTCTTTAGAAAGATTTGCTGCATACCTTCGGTGTTTGTGGCCGTTCGGGTTTCTGACGGTTCTTTCGGTTCTTTATTTTGGAGATATGAGGGGATCTCTGTTCGTTGAACGGGATCTCCTTGTTTTTTTCATTCCTCCGCGGCAGTTCTGGCTTGAAGAAGTTAAAAACTTCGTCTTTCCATTATGGAATCCTTATTACCTCAACGGTCACCCTCTTTTTGCCACTCTTCAACCAGGTGTTCTCTACCCATTCAGTGTCTTTTTTTTATTCCTGCCTTTTGACTGGGCTTTTAATTTAAATATAGAACTGCATTTTGCCTTGAGTGGTATTTTTACCTACTTACTGGTTCGAGGTATGAAGGGGAGCCAGGGAGCTTCCATTATTTCAGCGATTGCATTTATGCTGTCGGGCTATCTGCTCTCAACACATAATTTGTTGAGCACCCTGCTCTCGGTCACCTGGGTTCCGCTATTTTTCCTTTGTTATTTTTCCGCTATTCAAAACAACCGATTTGACCATGTCATCTTCTCGGGACTAGTTGGCACGATCATGTTCCTGGGTGGAGGGGTGGAAGTCTGTTACCTGACTTTCGGAATTACTTTTTTTCTTACCTTGTTTCCCCAATTTGTATTACTTAATAATGATTTCATTAAAATTCGAAGGCGACTGGTTTTCTTTTTCATTTTTTGTGTAGTATTTTTTGGGTTGTCGGCTATTCAACTCCTTCCTTTCGTTGAGCTATCCCGTCTCTCAGTCCGATCCGAGGGTCTTTCTTATTGGCAAGCGGGTACCTGGTCCCTACACCCTTTCGATCTTATAGAGTTTTTTTTGCCTGACCAATATGGTTTGGCAACTGATTTTGAAAAATATTGGAAGTACCAGAACTGGTTGAAATCCATTTATATGGGAGGCATACCATTTATTTTAGCAATGTTCTTTTTAAAAAGATGGGACCTCAGAGCAAAAGGATTTTTGATTTTGTTTTTAATTTCCCTGGGGCTGGCAATGGGTAGCAACACATTGTTTCACCATTTCCTTTATGATTATCTGCCTTTTTTTAATAAATTACGATATCCGGTCAAATTCATCTTTCTTGCAATCATAATTTTATCAGTGGCCTCAGGCCTGGGATATGACAGTTTTAAAAAGGAGTTTGCGAGAAAAGATTTAACAAACCAGAAGACTAAAGACTATGTTTTGTTTTTGGCTTTTTTATGCATGACTGCATTTGGCTGTTTAAATTTTTTTAACGATCCTATTGTGACCTACCTAAAAGAAATTGGTTGGGATTCACCAGAATATAATGAAACTGAACTCAACCTGTTTAACTTTAAAAGGTTTTTAGCTTTTACCAGCCTTTTCTGCCTGGGGTTATTTATATACTCAAAACCAAAATTTAAAAATACGTATGTGCTTTTGATTCTTATAACGGTATTTCTTTTGGATTTGTTCTTTGCTAATTATAAATTCTTTCACAAAGAAAAATTTAAAGAGGTACAAAAGATAGGTGAAAACTCCCGGTTTATACAATCTGACCCCGGAATATTCAGAATTTTTGTTACACCAAAAACAAAAAAAGCAAAAATCAAGATCAACAATCATGGGAATGGGTTGAATATTTTAAAAGAAAAGTTTCAAACAGGAATTCTTGCTAATCAACAAATATTTTATGTAGAGAGTAGTACTGTTACCCAGCAAGTGCGGTGGAAAAAAATAACAGATCTGATTAAAACTGCACCAGCCGTTGACAGCACCAATCTGCTCAATTTAATGAATGTAAAATATGTGGTATCAACACCCCTTATTACCTCTCAGGATTTTAAGCTGGTTCACCCCAGCGAGCCTGTCTCAGAGGACTCACAGGTAATAGAGGAAGAAGGGACACCTTCAGTCTTAAAAATATATGAAAATAAGAAAATGCTTCCCCGTGCATTCCTGGTGCCCCAATGTAAAGTTATAAACTCCACAAAAGAGTATAAAGAAATTATGCAGAGTAAGAATTTTGATCCGAAAAAAGTAATATTATTGGATGTTGAACCAGAGAGTTTTTCATGTGGAAATAAAGAAAACATATTTAAAACTTCTGAACCAGTCAGGATAACTTCTTATAAAAGTAATACGGTCGATATCTTGGCAAACTCAAAAAATCGTCAATTTCTGTTTTTGAGTGATAGCTATTACCCCGGATGGAAAGCTTATGTAGATGGGGAAGAGACAGAAATTATTCGTGCAAACTATTTGTTTCGGGCAATTCTTATAGAACCAGGAAAGCATAAAGTTCGATTTGATTATGATCCGCTATCTTTTAAGCTGGGTATGGCTATCAGTGTGGCAACTATTTTGGTTTGTGGGTTTTATTATTTTGTAATTAGAAACAGGAGAATACAGAATAAAATTACAGGCTGATTTTTTTCCAGAAGTATAAAGTGATTTTTTAGCGGGTATTCCCATTATGTTAAAAGCATTCTCTATTGTCTATTTGGTTATCATCGTTATGGTGACCTGCGATAATTGGTTATTGGAGTTAAATATCCACTATGTAAACGCATCGATGGCTTTTCTTTCTGTAGCATTCTTGGGCCTGGCTTTTATATATAAAGAAAGAAATGTATTAGAAATAAGTATTTTACCAGCGGCACTTTTTTTATTTTTACTTTACTCTATAACAAGTTTTAAATTTTCACAGAACGCAGATTTAAGCATTTATCCTGCCGTAAAACTGCTAAGTGCCCTGTTTCTGGGTATAGCATTAATCCATTACCTTGAAAATATCCAAATCCTTATAAAAACCTTAAAGGTTGTTTATATAGCAGCGGGTATTCTGGCTGTGTCCAGTATCATCGAACAGTTTTTTGCTTTAGAGTTTCCTTTCCAACAGTACAGTATTCCCTCATCACGCTCATTTTTTACAAACCCTAACTTCTTTGCTGGTTACCTTGTCCTGCATGTTCCGTTTGGGGTATTTTTATTTTATAGAGCCGTAAACTTATTTGAGAAGTCATTATTGGGGCTCAGTTGGGTTTTGATATTAGTTGCTTTAATTTTTTCAAATTCTCAAGGAGGCCAGTTAGCGGCGGCATTACAAGTTTTAATAATGATCCGTTATTTCATAACCAACAAAGAACTTGACAGGGCAAAACTTGTGGGATTTGGCCTGTTACTTTCTTTTTTAATTTATTTTGTCATATGCAAATTTATTTTAGAACCCAACTTGGCTATTCCTGTAACCAGGGTTGAACCGGAACCAATAAGTCCACCGGCTTTTAACAATATTGTACTTCGTTTACTTTATTGGCTGGGGGCTTGGAGAATTTTTATTGAGAATTGGCTTTTTGGCAGTGGGCTTTGGACTTTTATGGAGTTATATCCGCAAACGGGGTTGGAAAGAAGCCCACCTCACGCTCATAATATATATTTACAAACAGCTGCAGAAACAGGATTAATAGGAATTGGGTTGCTAATAGCATGTATTACATCGTTGAGTTTTAAATTGATTCATATATGTAGAAAGGGAAGCGCTCAAATTGCTCAGACAGGTATTTTTATAGGCCTTTCTCTTGCGGGTTTTCTCCTTCATAACATTAGCGAATACAATTGGCTGACTGCCAATTTTATTTATTATTTTATCTTTCTGATTATTTCTGTGGAAGTAATTTACAGGGAGACTGAGGGTTCCAAAAAATGGATCATCAAGGAAGGTAGCGGAAAAGTTTGGTCCAAAACTGTTCTAATATTATCGATTCTAGGAGCATATTCTATATTTCAATACTATAGCTATCAGCGGATTCTATCCCATGATATTCCTTTAACCCTGTCGATGGAAGGTTGGGTGAAAAAGACGGAGGAAGCCAAGATGTATTGTGAAAGTTGTGCGCGGCCTCATTTTTTGTCTGGTATGGCCTATCTTGAAAGCTATCGGGTTTCTAAAAATAACCAAAACCTGATTCTGGCAGAACAAGGTTTTACTGAAACTGTCCGCAGAAACCCAAATGATATGGGTGCACAATTGAAATTAGCGGATACTAAGAGCCTTCTAAAGAAATATAATGAAGCGGAAAATTTATATAGAAAGGTAACAAAGGATCCAAGATACAGGTATAGGGCAATGAGTGGTTACCTAAGCGCTTTAAAAAAACAGAGAGATGATAGGCTCTGAACTGTATATTAAAATGCTACAATAGAATTATGCGATTAAAGTTTATAGTGACAATGTTGTTGATGTTTTGGATGGCCAACCCTGCTTGGGGACAACAAATAAGCCGTGATCTGTTTCAACCCTCCACTTTGGTGAGTGGTGAAATCGCACGCAAGCAACTACAGAAAATCTACTTGAATTCTGGCAATCGGCGTACCTTCCATTGCGGGTGTGTGTTTGACAAGTTGAAACAGGTTTTTCCGAATATATGTAATGATGGATCGAAATCCCGTAAAGAGAAACCCAAAAAGCTGGTTTGGACATCCCTGATGCCGCCACGTATTTTTGCCGGTTCACTAAATTGCTGGAAAAAAACTTCGTGTGCAAGGCCGGACGGGGAAATGGTCAAAGGATACCAGTGTTGTTCTGAAGTTTCACCAAAGTTTAAAACCAGAGAAGCTGATATGCATAATATTTATCCTATGATTGAAGGCACCTCAACTTCGCCGGAGACAGAAAAATTTTCTGGTATGTGGGAATACAATTATTGCGGAAAGGAAGGTGAACTTAGAAAAGAAATTCGTGGTGATGCTTCCAGAGCTTATCTATATATGTCATTTCAATATAAAATTCCTTTAGATGAAAATCTGGAAGATACTTTAAGAATTTGGCACTTTGAAGACCCACCTGATGAGTGGGAAGAAAAACGAAATGACATGATAGAAATTATTCAGGGAAACCGCAACCCATTCATAGACAAGCCGGAACTTGTAGAAAGGGTTAAAAATTTTTAAGCTCCATATTATATGGTATTGTCTTCTGTAGTAGAGTCAGGTGTCTGTAAAATTCAATGGTGAGGTTGCACTCCAGGTGGAAACTGGGTATCCTCATCTTTCCAGGCAAACTC
>CAYFNV010000046.1:0-15470 GCA_964344595.1 uncultured Nitrospina sp.
AAATAATCATTCACTCCTGCAAACTTTACTGTGGGAATTGCGTTAGTGCTCGTACTTGTGTTGACATAATGATCACCTTTATGTTGTTCATTTATCGAGGCAACATCATCAACCCCTGTGATAGTTCTAAATGCGTCAACAACACCATCGATCATTTTTAATACTTGTCCATTTTGAAGATTTCCTGCAATTCGATATGCATTCAACAATTCATTCATATTGGTTCCCCCCTCTGAAAACATTATCAAAAACAGAAATAATGCCTAAATTACAACGTTTTTCGCCAAAGTTCAAAACAGATTTGTGTCTTTTTGCTTTTTACCTCAAATGGCACACAATTGACTGAATGATCATTGCAGGTATAATTAAAGCTGGTCCCTCTGTTTTCAAGGGGGTAGAGCGCGAATGGTCAACCTTCGGGTTGGCCTTTGTTTTTTCCAACATCCCCTGTCAGCCAATGCTTCATTTTGAAGAAAAGGATGATGTTGGTCCTTGGCAAAAAGAAAACGGCCCAAAATGCAAAAGAAATCTTCTGATATAAAGAACCCGATTCCTCCACCTTTTCAACATTTAAACCGAAAAAAAGTTTGCGAGAATAGCAAATTTGAGATTTTTTTTGATCACCTGGTGGGTAAAGATGATTATGCCGTTGAAGATTATCTTGTGGTGTCAAATAAAAGGAAAACTGAAGATCTAGTCACTGGTGTAGCAGTCCTGCCTATTGTTAAGGGGAAAATTGCCTTGTTAAATATTTATCGTCATCCCATTGGCCGGTGGTCATGGGAAATTCCGCGAGGTTTTTTGGAGCAGGGTGAGGAAAAAGAGATTGCTATAACCAGAGAACTTGAGGAAGAAACAGGTTTTGTTTGTAGTAAGAATAAACTCCACTCGCTAGGCCTTTTTGCACCAGATGGGGGTGTTCTTTCTGCAAGAATACAGCTTTTCGCCGCCTCCGATTGTAAGGTGAATCGGCCATATATTCCTGATGAGCTAGGTCACAAAGAAATGAGGTTTTTTGAAATGGACGAAATTATTACGATGGCCAATGATTCTTCTATTGAAGATCCCTCTACTCTCGTTACTATTTACCGATATTTCTCAAAAACCAGGATGTAATTATAGATAATTGGGTTTTTTGTCAGCCCATGGTTTGTTATTGCCTGCCTCATGCATTGCCTGTAAAATCTCTCAGGTAAACGTCAATTTGTTAGCAAATCTCGTAAAAGATGGGACTATAGTGGGGCAAAAATAAAATATTGAATTATTTGCTCCGATTGTATTACCAATTAAGCCATTGAATTTATTATATAATGCCCCCGTAGCTCAGCTGGATAGAGCAACGGATTCCTAATCCGTAGGTCAGGCGTTCGAATCGCCTCGGGGGCATTTTTTAGGGTTTCATACGGTTCCATCGATAGATGGAATCAGGAGACAACCCCTGCTGAGTTTATAGTAAGTGTGTTTGTGCTTGCGCTGTGGTTGGCTGTTGCGCTGAAAGTGGATTCTGTTCCCGAACCTGAAATGGTGATATTTGCAGAAGACACGAAACCATAAGACGGGTCCGAGACGGAACTTACATTACAAATACTGGTTGCACTATTATTACCCCAGTAAATTTTGCAGGCACGGTAAAGATGTTGAAGACTGGTTTGGGCATCGAGGTCGTAGGCACGTTCTTTAAGTTGTATATATTGTGAGACACCAACACCGGCAAGAAGTCCTATAATAGCTATAACGACCAATAGTTCTATCAAAGTGAACCCGGTTTGACTGTTGATTGGACCTTTCATTATCGCCTCTAAAAAATTAGCGCATTCAGTGTAACCCAGTTTCTTCAACTTTCTCAGATAATTACAGGAACTATTTGACTTTGGCTTCAGGTATGAATAGATTGATAGCCTTTGTTACGACCCCAAATAGATTGGAATTCCATTAAATATAAGTGCATTGCCATGGAGATATGGGATAAAGAAAAAGTCAAAAATTCTAATAAGAGTCTTGAAGGCGCAAGACTGAAGGGCGTGGATTTATCCAGCATGGATTTGAAAAATGCCAATCTCATTTCTGCTGATCTGGTTATGGCAGACCTTGAGAGCACGGATTTTACCGGGGCAAACCTTTTTTCTGTCAAAGCCATGCGTGCCAATTTTAAAAATACTAACTTGTCGGGTGCCATCTTGCAAAAATCCAACCTCACCCGGGCAAATATGGAAGGGGCCAACCTTAACTCTGCTGATCTAATGGGAGCCAATCTTTCGCAGACTGTAATGGTCAGTTGTGATCTCATACGTGCCAGTCTGGTGGAGGCCAACCTTCTTGGGGTTGATCTATCAGGTGCAGACTTGACCGAAGCCAAACTTTCAGGACGTTACCAGAGGGAAGGTTATTTCAGTCGCGGTGCCAATCTTGGAAAGGGAAAAATGGTCGGGACTAAAATGATTCGAGCCGATTTGGTTGCCGCAGAATTGAATGAGACCGACTGCAAGAAAGCCGACTTTTCTGAAGCTAATTTAAGTGAAGCCAGCTTAAAACAGGCTTGTTTGGTTTCTACCAGTTTTGTAAACTCAAAACTGGGTGATGCTGATTTCCGGGGCGCTGATCTGACGGATTCTGATTTCTCAGGGGCAGAACTTATTGAGACAAAGTTTCAGGGAGTGGACCTAAGCAAAGTTAAAAATATTTCTTCTCAAGAACTGGAACTGTCTATCATTGATAGTAAAACCCGGATGCCGGATTATATTGAAGTGATCTGGACATCTGAAGATACTTATAAATGCAAACAGAAAGTATAAAGGGAGTTAAGGATTCATACACGCTAAACGTTTTTAGTTGATAGAGGAAAACTGAAAAAGAATAGCTAAAGTATAGAATAGAGATTGAAATGGATAAGGCGAAAGCAAAATTCTGTATTGGTCAATTGATTTATCATAAACTTTTTGACTATCGGGGAATCATTTTAGGGGTGGATCTGGAGTTCAAACAGACGGATGAATGGTATGAGAAGATGGCACGGACCAGGCCGCCAAAAGACAAGCCCTGGTATCATGTATTGGTCCACCAAAGAGGCAGCCAGACTTATGTTGCGGAACAAAATCTTGCTCCGGACCCTGCAAGCAGTAATTAAGAGGGACTGACTATGATGATCAATACGGTTAAAGAGTTTAAAGTCTGGCGGGCCTATTTTTGCTGTTCCCCAAAAGGAAAGTTGGCGATAGAGGGAATGAAGAGATTACGGCAGGGTGACAATGAATTCCCTTATGGAAACCTGGAAAGCTGTGTGTTATCCACCTGTTTCCTGGCATCAAAATATATTCCTGAAAAAGACAAAATGGACTCTCGTAGAAGGATAGGGGGGCTTCAGTTTCCTGTTTCCGCTATTAATGGAGCTTCCAAGCGTGAGCCCAAATATGTGGGACGGAATAGTTTGATACTGCATCTTTCTACTTTTATAAGGTTTTATACTTCGGATGAATCAACGTTTGACTGGGTTGGGAAAAAGATTCCTGAGTTTGGTCAGAGTCATCCTGAAATCGTTGCCAATTTCATCAACGCTGTTTATAACGGTGATCATATTTCTGCAGTAGGGGTTGAAAGATTCGCCCGCAAGTCTCAGAAAGATGGAATACGCCTTGCCCATTGGAAGCTCCAGGATTAGCTTGCTCTTCCTTCCGTGGAGGTCTCAATTATCCCTTTTGAAAATCTATAAATATCTTGCGCCTTTGCCATGACTACCGATCAGGTTTACAAAGGTATCCGTTATATTGGAGTCGTTTTGATTTTTACTTCACTATGGTGGTCATTTTATAAAGGCACTGGCACGGAATCTCATCCCGGTGGTCCTTCCTTCAGTCGTGCTGTAGGGCTGTATACGGATGGGAACTATGAAGAAGCTTTGCAGCATTATGAAACCAGTATTCGAGAATATCCTGACTTTATTCATGCTAAAAGGGGAAGAGCCAGGACACTGATGCAGTTAGGACGGGACAGGGAAGCCTTGGAAGCGTTTAACGAAGTTCTGGAAAAAGATCCGGGTTCCGCAGTTTCTTTTGCTAATCGGGGAATTCTGCAGGACCGTATGGGGATTTATCCTCAGGCCATTGCCGATTATGAACGTGCAATAAAAATGGACCCGCAACTTGGAGAAGGGTTGGACTGGTTCACACGTTTTTTACAGGACCGTAAAAAGAAGCCCCAGACATTGACGGACAGGTTGAAAACATTGCGTACTATTGTTGGGAGTCGAGATGGCTGACTCGGTAAGGAATATGAAATCTGGCTAGATCCAGTCATCCAGATCAAACTGCTCCCTGCATTCAATGCTCCTCATATCCATGAACAGATCTGCCTCATCAAAGTTTAAATTGAAGTCTTTAATGGTTTCACATTGAAGTCCGGCATTTTTAATTCTTTCCTCATACTCGTTTTTTTCTTTACTACTTCCAAACTCTAAAACCACTGAAAATCCTGTTGCGGCGTTGAATCGTATAAGTTTTCTATCATTGTGCATATTTTGTCCATGAAAAAATTACAGGTCTCGGTTAGAATTGTATAATTCCTATCATACGCTCTGTGTGCCAGGGTATGTGAGAAGTTTTCAAATAAAAATTTGATTACCTCAGAATGGCAGGAGATATTTAGGGTGATACTCTACCATGCTTTTTCCTTAATAGACTCATCGAGACTATTATTTGGGCAAAATCCTGAAAATTTTGTGAGGGTGGATTGGGTCTGCTATTTACGTGATGAGCCATTGGCCCCTTATGAGAAGCTAATAGAAGGGTTTAAAAACTTACCGCAAACCGGAAAAGAAATGTTATGGATTCAGCGCCGGGCCAATTATCTTTTATCCTATGATGAAGTTGAAGAGCTGCAACTGTATCTGGAAAAGCAATATGCGTTTAAGGTGGAGGTGGAGGAAATAAAACTTCCACTGAAAGTCGAGCAAATTCCCCGGTTTAATGAGCAGGATATAACTGGGACAATTATCTTGCGTGACCGGGACGAACCGTTCCCTCTCAGTGTGGGAATTATTGGTATGGTATCTGGCCACCGTGACCTGGTTAATATTCAAACGGTAGGCGAGCTTCTGGGAGAAATTGACCGGAGAAACCAAATGTAATAAGCTTTAGTTTTTCTTATCCAAAACTTCAAATTTGGTTTCTGAGTTCCACTTGACTTTAAGATAGTTGGGCATAAGGGTATTTTTGTCAATTTTAGCAAGCTCAATTTGTTCGCGCGTTAGTCCCACTGCATAACGCAAATTGGCTCCACGCAAATCAGCCTCGTTGAGGATAGCTTCTTTGAAGTTTGCCCGGCTCAGGTTTGCTGTTTGCAAACTGGCAGCATTAAAGTCAACTCTGTCCAGCCGGGCACCGGAAAGGTCTGCCCCTTCAAGTTTGGTTTTTCTAAGTACGGCCCCCTGCATTTGCATTTGTGCTCCTTTAATGTTTTGCATATTGGCTTCACTGCAGTCGGCCTTTTTCATCCAGCTTTTAAATAATGCACATTCTCTGAGGTTGGCTTTGTTTAAATTGGTCTCGCTCAAGTTGGCACCACGCAGGTCGGCACGGCGCATATAGGCGTTTTGAAGATTGGATCTTCCCAGGTTAGATTTGTTCAGGTCAGCTCCACTTAGGTTTGCGCCTGAAAGATCTGCCTCAGTCAGGTTGGCTTTTGATATTTTTGCTTCACTGAGAAATATTTTTTTTAAGTTGGCTTTTTGAAGATCAACACCTCCCATTTCAGCACCTTTGAGGTCGGCACCTTCCAGTTCAGCTCCTTTAAGGTCTGCGTTTTGGAGGTATTTTTTTGATCCCTCCAGTTTTTCCTTGAGTGACGGTGTATTTTCAGTCATTCCTTTTTCTTAGCTGATAAAAGCGATAGGCCAAGCTTACCACCATAAGCCCTGCCATGAGCAATGCGATGGAAAAACCGGGAATCATTAATGCCATTGAAAGAGGAATAGACTCTAAAAACCACGAAAACAATTTTTGCAGCCCAAACCATGATTCAGGTTGAACCATCCATTGGTGTAAGGCGGTATTCTCAAATAGGAAGTTGAATACAACGAAAAGCGGGAACTCGGTCCAGGTTCCATCCTGCAACCAGAGGAATGCCTGATATCCGAACAGTCCCAGTCCGGTCATAAAAATCATTGCGCCAATCATTCCGGTAATGCTTATCAATGCTGCAATAATAAAATCCTGGACTGTGAGTCGTGGGATAACTGCACGAATATCTTTCCATGTCTCTGATAAGCTTTTTTGAGACAGGGCTCTGATTCCTCTGACAAGCTCATTAAAGAACTGACGGGTTGTTTCTGCAAAACGGTAAAATTGCTTGAGCCAGTCTTCATGATTGAACTGTGTTGGATGATTCTCTATATTCATAATACTTGCTCCTTTCGGGAGATCCGAAGAGGTGATAATTTTCAGGAAAGATAAATGTGTACCCAAGCAGTCTATCTTTCTTTGGCAAATTTATCAATGATGCTTTAGATATTAAAAAGATATATGAATATGATTCATAAAAATTGAAAATTCAACCAGCGACCAGGATGAAGGTTGTAATTTAATGAAAAAACTGACGCAGATGGGGAATTAAGAAATAGTGAGAGTGTTAATTTTTGGAGCAGGCGCAGTTGGGCTGGGACTTTCCAGTTTTTTAATGCAGGGTGGACATCAAGTCCATCTTGTGGGAAACGAAAAAACAGTTCTTGCGTTAAGAAATAGTGGTTTAAAAAGGCAAGGATTATTTGGCTCGGTTGAATTTTCTCCGCAACAGTTGAATGTTTCATCAAATCTGGCTGAAGCAGGTGTTTTTGATTTCTGCCTGGTCTGCACCAAGTCGTTTGATACGGAAAACTCGGCCCGACAATTGAAAAAAGAATCGAATCTGGCTCAACAACAAACACCTGTTATTCTTTGCCAAAATGGCTGGGGGAATGCTGAAGTTTTTACCCAATACTTTCCTGAAAAACAAATTTATAACGCACGGGTTATTACAGGATTCATCCGCCCGGAACCTAATGTGGTAGAAGTGACTGTGCACGCACAGCCAATTCATTTTGGCAGCCTTTTTCAAGGCGATTCCAAGCGGTTGCTAAAATTGGCGGATTCCTTGAACCAGGTTGGTATGCCGTGCTCTGTCACCAGTGAAATTGGAAAAGATATGTGGGCAAAAATGTTTTATAACTGTCCGCTCAACGCATTGGGTGCCATATTGCAAGTTCCATATGGGTATTTGGGAGAGAATGAAAACAGCCGGGCTCTCATGGAGCAGATCATAGAAGAATCATTTCAGGTTATGCGAAGATTAGGGTATGACAGTCATTGGCAAAGTGCCGGGGACTATCTTGAGGTTTTTTATAGCCAACTTTTACCCAGTACTTATGATCATGAATCCTCAATGTTGCAGGATATTCGGGCCGGAAAAAAAACAGAGATCGAAGCTCTCAACGGAGTGATAGTACGGGAAGGTAAAAAATTCGGAGTCGATGTTTCTTGTAATGAGATTGTTCGCAGGCAGATTTTATTCTTGCAAAATAAGACCCATATTTAGTTTGTGCTGTTCAATTCATTCATATTTGTTGTTCTCTGAAAAACCTGTCAGATAAAAAACTCATCTTCGGGAACTGACTTTTCTCAGCTGGTATTTTTGCACTGCACGGTTATGTTCTGCCAGTGTACTGGAAAAATGGTGACTGCCGTTTTTCCGGGATACAAAGTACAGATGGTCAGAGCTTATGGGAGATATTGCCGCTACGATGGATTTAATTCCCGGGCTTGCTATCGGCCCGGGGGGGAGTCCTTTATATCTGTAAGTGTTGTAAGGGGAATCTATTTTTAGATCACGCTTGCGAATGTTTCCGTCAAACTTTTCTATGGCATAAATCACCGTAGGGTCTGTTTGTAAACGCATATCTTTTCTTAACCGGTTATGAAAGACGGAAGAAATCATTTTACGCTCTGAATCCAGGCCTGTTTCCTTTTCTATCAGGGAGGCCAGGGTGATAATTTCGTGCCATGAAAGAGGGCTGTTTTTTGCGATTTCCGGTAATTGGGACATTAATACTTGTTTCCTGAATGTGTCCACCATTTTCATGACAATTTTTTTCTCGGGAGTGAATTTGCTGAAATGGTAGGTCTCTGGAAACAAATAACCTTCAAGGCTGTCAGTGGGTATACCTAGAGATTTAATCAAATCTTTGTCATGGGTTTGACGTATAAAGACTCCAGAGTCGGCCAAACCTTTTGATTCGAGAAGTGCGGCGATTTCTGTTATCCGGTAACCCTCCGGGATGGTAACAGGATGCAGGACAGTTTTACCAGAAGTGATCCGATTGATAATTTCAGCAGGCAGCATGGAAGGAGCAAGGCTGTACTCCCCGACCATTACATGCTTTTGCTTGTCCTGAATAAAGGCGATGGCCTTAAAAGCACTTGCGCTGCGAATTAATCCCTGGTTGGATAGTTCATGAGCTACCTGCTTAAGCGTCATCCCTGGTTTGACTTCAAAGATAATGGAACGCTTGTTATCACTGACTGGGCGGGAACCCTGATAGTAAAATACACTGATCACGACCCAGGTTAGTATCAGAACCCCCCAAAAACCAGTGAGAAAAATTCTTTTTATCCAGTGCTGCATAACATTATTTGTTCCGGTTTATAGGGATGTTATTTGTTTCAGGAACAGATCGTTCTCTTCTTTAGTCCCTACAGTAACTCGCAGACAGTCCCTTAATCTGGGGTGTGAATCCAGGTTTCTCAAAAGTGTTCCATTTTTTTTTAATTCATTAAATAACTTTTTGCCTCCATCAGGTGCCTGGAACAAGATGAAATTTGAGTTTGAAGGATACGCAATGATGTGAGATAGCTTTGATAATTCGTCCATCAATCGGCCCCGCTCTTCAACAATTGAATCAATTTGGTTTTGCACGTAGTTGAAATCATTTAACAGTTCTGTGGCGACCCACTGCGAAAGGGTGTTTGAGTTATAAGGCAGGCGTACCTTATTAATCTGTTCAGCAAGTATGCTTGGAAAGATTCCAAAGCCTATCCTGAGCCCTGCTAAACCAATTTTCGAAAGACTTCGTAAGATAACCAGGTTATTGTGTTTTTCCATTTGTTTGATAAAGCTTCTTCCGGCAAAGTCGTGATAGGCTTCATCAAGCACCACAATACCTTCAAATTGCTCGATCACCTGCTGGATTTCCTGTTCGGAAAAACAGTTTCCTGTCGGGTTGTTTGGATAACTGATGAAAACTATGCTTGCATTATGTCGGGAAAAAACTTCCAGGGCAGGTTGGGCTTCGAAATCCCATTTGTCATTGAGGGCAAAGCTGACAGGAGTCAGCCCAAGACATTGCGCCGTTATTCCATACATTGCAAAAGTGGGATCCGGAAAGGCAATAGTATCTCCTTCATCGCATAGCACCTGCATCAGGTATTGAATCAGTTCGTCTGAACCGTTTCCAACCACAATTTGTTCCGGGAGAGCACCTGTTTTGTTGGCGATGGCTTGTTTCAGATTTCTACAATCAGGGTCAGGATAGCGATTGAGCTCCAAATCGTCCAGCCGTTTAAATATTTTTTGCAGCAGTTCCGGTGAAGGCGGGTAGGGGTTTTCATTGGCGTGCAATTTGGTGCCCTCGTCCAGATTTTCCACCTGATAAGCTTTCAGGGCTTTAACATTTTTTCGGACCAGCCCCATAAGATCAACGCAGGACATTCTTAATCACCCTCATCATTTAATAATGCTTCAATATCAGGAGAGTCAGGGCAGTAATGAGAGACTTTGGCTTTTTCCGCTTTTATAATAGCGAGGAGAATGTCCACCGTATCTTCCACTTCATGATTAGTGATGACATAATCGTACATTTTATATTTTTTTATTTCATCTTTTCCGGTTTTTAATCGCTGTTGAATGCTTTCTTCTGAATCTGTTCCCCTTTTTCTAAGCCGGGATTCCATTTCCTCAAGGGACGGCGGGAGGATGAGAATATAAACACCCTGATAATTCATTTTTCTCAAAGTTTCTACCCCTTGCACATCCAGTTCTATAAGTGTGTCATAACCGTTCTTCAACGGTTCATTGGCAGACTGTAGCGAAGTTCCATAATAAAAACCGTGAACACAGGCCCACTCAAGAAAGTCATTATTCTTGATTTTATTTTCAAATTCTTCTGTGGAGACAAAAATATAATCCACACCGTCTTTTTCGCCCTTCCGGATGCCACGAGTTGTATGCGATACGGCTATTTTCAGGTCAGGCAATTTTTCGCACAACATTCTACAGGTAGTGGTTTTGCCTGTCCCGGAAGGGGCGGAAAATATTATGGGAAGTCCTTCACGCATTGCGGAGATTCCTAAAGTTTATAGTTTCGCGTAGTAAAATTTCTAATCAATCACTCTATGTTTTGCAACTGTTCTCTTATTTTTTCAAGAGTACTTTTAATTTCGATGACCAGGTTCGCTATCTGAGTATCGCTTGATTTGGAACCCATTGTGTTGACTTCGCGATTGATTTCCTGTGTGATGAACTCAAGTTTTCTCCCTACAGGCTCTGTAGAATCAAACAATTTTTTGAATTGACTGAGGTGGCTTTTGAGCCGCGTAATTTCTTCGGCAATGTCACAACGGTCGGCCAGGATAGCTGTCTCCTGTGCCAGCCGGCTTTCATCAACCTCAATACCGTCATTAAGCAGTTTGACTTTTTCTTTAAGACGGGCCTGGTATTCCTTAATGACTTCCGGCTGCCGTTCTTCGATTTGTGTTGCAAGTTTTTCGACTGTGTCAATGCGTTCTGAAAGATCCTGTTGCAAATGCAGTCCTTCTTCTTCGCGCATCTTCTGGAGCGAATCGAGGGCTGTCTCGGCCATGTTCAGGAGCAGACTTTCTTTCGCAGGGTCAATAGCAACTGGTTCTACCTTCAAAACGTCGCGAATACCAGCCACAGACTCCAGGTGGATATCGCCTTCGAGCCCTAAAGAAGTTTGAATTTCTTTCAGTGCTTCGACATATTGGGTGGCAAGCCCAATATTGGGTTTGATCTCCCATTCTCCCGAATTGCCGTTTGAGTTGGACAAAGAAATGGTGACGTTAATGGACCCTCTCGCGCAACGGGACTTTACAAGCTTCTTCAACTGAAGCTCCATGTCCAGAAACGCTTTGGGCAGGCGGGTGTTGATTTCTATAAAGCGGTTGTTGACCGACCGGATTTCAGCTTTATAAGAATAGTCTCCGTCCTGGCACTCTGCCCGGCCAAACCCGGTCATACTGATTATCATTAAGTCTAAGCCTTTTCTACAGTCAACTTAAAATGACCATTTTCTTCTAACAGGGAAACAACCTTGTGCCCGTCGTTTTGAATACTGCGCGGCACATTCTCAGAGGGCTCGCCAGCATCCAGCAATACTTCCAGCACACTTCCTGATGCCATGGTCTCAAGCTTGATTTTGGTTTTGACATAATTGAACGGGCATTTGACTCCGAGAAGGTCAATGCTCTGTTTCCCGCCACCCTTGGCGGCTTTTTCTTTTGGGTCGTCTCCCCCAACGCGAATACGTAAAGACTTGTCCGATTGCATCTTGTTCTGGACATTTTTACTTTCTTCCACCAGCTCTCCGGCATCTGTCAGCCACCATTGTGCGGTTTCATTATCCGATGCTTCAGGAGTTGACTCAAAGCTGTCGATGAGTTTCGCAAATTTTGCCGACACAATTTCCATATCGATAACCAGCGACTGGAATTTTTTCAGACATTCCCAGTCGTCATTGAAGTCCATTCCTTCCGTAACCAGCAGAGCCCGGGCTGAGGCAATGACCGAACGCCTTGCATGATCTCCCGCTTCCTTAAACTCATTCTTCTCGAGACTGAGCTTGCCCTGGAAGTGGGCCCGCTCGGCTTCGGTGATGCGGTCAGTGATCATGTCGGTGACAGCACCGGCACACTCGCCCTGGCCACGGTCTTCGAGGCTGAATTTTTCTGTGGAACCGTAGTCGATGTAAGACTCAGGCGATGCTTCAATATCCGGCAAGCCTTTTAGCGGATCAAGCAAATCGCGAAAATGGAGTTTGCCTTTCCGGTCAAAATACTCTCCAAAGGTTTCGCCTTCCTGCTTGTTGGATTTAAAATCTTCAAGCGTTACCTTTGTCGCTTGTGGAGCGTTCTTCGCAGGGATTTTAATGACGGATGTTCCAAAAACCACATCGTCTTCCGAAACCCTTCCTCCAAGCAACACTTCATAGTGGGGAGTCAAAACCCCATTCAGTTTTTTTGCTCCGCCATGAAACCCGATAGAAGCAATGTGATGCTGGCCACAGGAGTTCGGGCAGCCACTCGCCTTGATCGAAACATGATCAAGGTCTTTGGTTGTCTGAAATCCATTTTCCATTTCCTTGTTAAGTTCCTGCACCAGCCCGCGGGAAGCCGTGATGCCCAGGTTGCAGGTTTCTGATCCCGGACAACATGTGATATCGCGGATCTCTTCAGTACCGGCTTTGTGGAGATCAATGCTTTTCAGTTCCACATAGATTGCACCGAAGGCATCTTCTTTGACCCAGGGAATCATCACGTTCTGGTTGACGGTGGCCAGGATCATTCCCCCCGCATATTTCCGGGCGATGTCTGCCAGTGCTCTGGCCTGCGGTATGGTGAAATCACCGAGGATCAGTTTGATCTGCACATTGTGGAAGCCGCTCTGTTTCTGCGCTTCAATGTTACGGTCTCTCCAGAGAATGAACTCAGGATCCGAGTCATGCTCGTTGTTCGGCTGATACTCTGGAATTTCTGGCACCGCATCTTCCAACGACAGGTCGATAGCAGGGTAGGTCTTGCTATTGAGCGCGGCGTATTCCTCTTCATAAAGTTCTTTAATTTTATCCATGCCAAGCTTGTCGACCACATACTTGAGCCGGGCCTTGTTACGGTTTCGTTTGTCGCCGTGCTTGTCGAAAACCGCGACCACCGCTTCTGCCATCTGCAACATATTGTCGGCGGGAATAAAATCGACCAAATGTTTGGCCCCATGTGGGAAAGAACCAAGCCCACCCCCAACAAGAACACGGAACCCACGAACATTGTCTTTGATAACAGCCTTCAGTCCGATATCGTGAATCGGTGCCAGACCACAGCCGTTACAGCCCCCGAAACTGATTTTGAATTTTCGCGGTAGGTTCTGGGTCAGGTCTTTACGCAAGAGATATTTCGAAACAGCCAGCGCATAAGGGGCCACATCAAACACCTCTGTCGAGCAGGTGCCGGCTTTATGGCAGGCCGTTACATTACGCACTGTGTTACCGCAGGCCTCACGGGTGGTGATGCCCGCCTGCGCCAGGTCTTCGAGACCTTGCGGGACATCATTGATCTTCACATAATGCAGTTGAATGTCCTGACGGGTGGTGATGTGCAAAATGCCGTGGGAATATTTCTCGGCAAAATCGGCCAGCGAACTCATCTGGTCACTGGTGATCCTCCCGGCAGGGAGCTTGGTGCGCACCATCTGCTCACCATCCTGCCGTTGACCATAAATTCCCTGTTGCAAACGGAACCGTTTGAAATCGTCATCACTGACTTCACCCCGGTTCAGCCGTTCCACCTCAGCGGCGAACGCTTCAATCTCCTGCCGGATCTCGTCCGGAATATTTAAAGCTTTTGTATCCATTATTTACCTCGGTTCCAACAGGCCCAGGCCTGTGTGCGATATCTATATTTTTCCTGTTTTTAGTGGAGAATCCCACCAAAAACAAGTCGGTTATAATCCAAATTTGTGGAGTTGCCAGAAAGGGTCACAAATAGGTGTTCATATTTTAATATCTTATAATAAAAATACTCTGAAAAACAGTAGAATAGCAGATTAAGGATTGCCGGGCAATGTAGGGGATGTATAGGATTGATCTCCTTTCCCGGTGAAGAGACTTTAGCATAAATGCCTGCACCAGATAGGCGAGATGCTTCGAGAGCTTCAGCATGACTATTGCGGCATTTTTTAGGTGTCATCCTGAGCTTGTCGAAGGATCTGGATTTGCAAAGATCTCTGAGAAAGATGAAAGAAAAGATTGGTTGAATTTCTCGCCATGCAGACTATTTTAATAAAATAAACACATGGATCTTGTTCTAATAATAAAAATAAATTTCTTTATATATTGCATAATTTATACAGTATGTCTGATAAAGAACTTTAACTTCAATATCGTCCTCGTCGGGCTGACCTACCTGGCTCCTCTCGTACCGCTCGGGATGAGCGATGCCAACATCGAGCGGTTCCTAATCGTCTCATTCTGCAACCTGATTTTCGGCATCATCGAGGTGGTCTTTTTTGTCCTGACCGAAAAGCCGGAAGACATCACCTTCGACAAACCCTATCTGCGACAACTTTTCGGACACGTCCTGCCCATCGTTGCCGCGCTGGTAGGCATGTCGTTTGTAGCCCGTGCCAGCGAAGTGCCGGTCACCGCATTGGAACTTGGCTTTATCGCTCTATTATTTGTAACAGGATCCATCCTGCGTGTCTGGTCCATCGCGCAGTTGGGAGTGTTGCGGTTCAAGTTCAACATCGCTTTCCGAGAAAAGCAAACCCTGAAAACGGATGGACTGCATGGCCTGATGCGCCACCCCACCTACACAGCCATGATGCTGGTAATACTCGCTTATGCTGTGGCGACCCACTCCTGGATAGCCGGAGTTATAGGAACACTTTCCGCATGGTTCGGATTCCAGTACCGGATACATTTTGAAGAGTTGGCCCTGGCCGAACAGTTCGGGGAAGAGTATGAACACTACCGCGCCACCACCCCAATGTGGCTCCCGCTCGGCGCGGGGCCCCGGTCAGCGACCGGTGGCAAATAAAAATCCTTGGGGCTTTTTTGTCATGCTGAGCCTGTCGAAGCATCTCGTCTCTTGTCGTCCTTAAGAGGAGCGATAGTAACGAAGTAATCCAGGTTTTCAGTCACCCTGAGCCTGTCGAAGCACGAAGGGTGCACATACTGGCCCCCATAAATAGCGAGACACCGTTGAGTGTGGTAAATAAGATGCGTGGCTAACGGATGGAGGCCGTAGTCCGACAAGAGTTATGTGCGCATCTCAAACTCAGGAGGTGTCTTATGGGTCGAGGGCCAAAGTTTACGGATGAGCAGAAGTACGAGATTTCGTTGGATTTGCTTTCCGGCAAACTCTCACACAGTGAGGTGTGCCGGAAGTACAACATCAGTTCTACGTACGCTTACAAACTCAAAGACCGGGCGCAGGATTTATTGCGCCAGGGCATTGGTCATCCTGTGGGCAAAACGGATACCGAAAAGGAATCTCTGAAGAAACGAGTGCACGATTTGGAGCAATTGGCCGGGGATCAAGCGTTGGCGATCCGTTATTTAAAAAAAAACCTTCCACACGAGTAGCGATTATGCATTTACGCAGAAATCATCCGAGTTTGAGCATTCGCCGCTTGGCGAGTGTATTTCATGAGGCTCCGGC
>CAYFNV010000047.1:0-12405 GCA_964344595.1 uncultured Nitrospina sp.
TTAAAATATCTTAGCTGAGAGACCAACTGTACATGCGAATGGTTCTTACCGCACATTATTATCACCATTGCTTCTGGTTTAGTTTTTTTGACTTGCTTTAATACTTCGATCCCATCTACTTCATCCATGCTCAGGTCTGTAATAACCAGTTGGGGAGCTTCTTTTCTAAAAGCTTCTAGTCCCAGTTCACCACTGTTAGTCGTAATTACTTTATATCCTTCCTTTTGTAATACATTACTTACCACGACCAGGATAGATTCCTCGTCATCTATGAGCAGAATTGAAAGTTTTTTTTCAACATTCACTTTTCCTGATCCTTAAGCTTTATTTCTTCTTTATATTTTTAACAGTACTCCTTACATCTTTCCTTAGTTCTTCCGCATGCACATCACAATATGTATGGCTCGTTTCAATTTCAGTTTTTTCATTAAGGTATATATCAGGATCAATCCATGGCCCTTTTCCAGGTTCCATGCCATCGTCATCCCTGATCTTCTTACAGACACAGCAAACAGGGAGGAGCTTTTCATAAATTTTGATCTTTCTATGGAGGATTAAGTGGTCAATACACCTTTTGGTTCTCATCAGCAATTCATCTTTTTCGCAAGGTTTCTGCAAATAATCAAAAGCCCCTAGTCGCATTGCATCCACCGCTGTATCCAAAGAGCCATATCCAGTCAGAATCATTACTATTGAATCAGGATGCGATTGTTTAGCCTCTTTCAACACTCCAATTCCATCTATCCCATCCATCATTAAGTCCGTTATGATCAAGTCAAAATGATAATTCTCACTGATCATCTCTACAGCTCTTTCACCACTTTCTGCAGTAGTGATTTTATAACCCTCATTCTCTAAGTAGTTTTTGAGTACTACCAGAATAGACTCTTCATCATCAACCAGTAATATGGAATGTTTTTTCATAGACAATTACTTTTAATGGGCAGAGTTACTATGAAGGTAGAACCTTTACCCAACACACTTTCTACTTCAATATTTCCGGAATGCTTTTTGACAATTCCGTAACTCACCGAAAGCCCCAGCCCTGTACCTTTCACACCCTTGGTCGTAAAAAAAGGTTCAAATAAATTCTTAATGTCTTCTTCTGGAATACCATTTCCATTATCATGGATTTTTACTATTACGCTGGTTTTATTTTGCTCAGTGGCAATGGTAATTTCTCCTTTATTTTCCAACAACGCATCTTCAGCATTCAGGAAAAAGTTGATTATGACCTGTTTTATTTGATCTTCTACTGCTTCTATTGAGGCAATATTGTCAGCAAGGTTTTTGATGATTTTGATGCCCTTCTTCTTAATGTCTTTATCCATTATTATTAGAACGTCATCGATGACTTGATTTATATCAACAGAAGAAACCACACCGGGAGATGGCTTATAAAAATCCTGAAGATTCTTAATCATATCCGACATCCTCAGGCACTCTTTTTTGGCCAGATTCACAAGTTCTTCCTTTTTTTCAGCAGGCATATCATCTTTTAACAAATCAATAATTCCAGAAACTCCATATAGAGGATTGTTGAATTCGTGAGCTACTGACCCAACCAGCTTTCCCAAAGTTGAGAGTTTGTCTGCATGATGCAATGAGTCTTGTGTCTTTTTTAATTCCCTTGTTCTTTCTTTAATCATTTCCTCAAGGTGAGATTGATATCGTTGTAGTTCGCTTTCTGTCTTTTTCTGATAAGTAATATCGGTGGAGATACCCGCTACGGCATAAATTTGACCTGAATCGTTGCGCAGCGGAAATTTTGTGGAAATATAAGTGTGAGGACCATCACTGTGAGGAGCAACTTCTTCAAAGAAGATTGGTTCCTCTCTATCTTTAACGCGACAATCATTTTCAGTGAATTTGTCCGCAAATTCTTTCGGAAAAATCTGCCAATCAAATTTCCCCTTTACCGATTCATTTGTCAGGTTAAAAATTTTTTCAAACTGCTTATTGATTAGAATATATTGACCGTTTGTTTGTTTTAAATAAATGACTGAAGGGGTATTGTCGATTAAGCCTTTCAATAATTTCTCGTTATCACGCAGAGTGATTTGCATCTCCTTTCGTTTAGAAATATCAAAAAGGGTGCCCGACACCCATAGAGGTTTTTGATCCATTGTCCACTCAGTCACCTTGCCGCGCCCGAGTGTCCAGACCCAGTGCCCGTCCCTGTGTTTCATTCTTACTTCACATTCATAAGCGGCCATCTCACCGTTGAAATGTTTCTGAAACTCCATATCAGAGAGTTTCAGATCATCCGGGTGTGCATATTTGTACCAGGTTTCAATGTTAGTCGGCGACAGTTCCTTTAATGAATAACCGATGATTTCGGCCCAGCGTTCATTCAAGAAAGTCTCGCCCGAGTGAACATTCCATTCCCAAGTGCCTACATCTGTGTCCCATAGAATGTTATCTAGACGCCGCTTGCTCTCGGTCAATTGATTCTTTAGTTGCCAGCGGTCCATCGTAAAACGGATGGTTCTTTCTAACAGCGTATCATTCAGTTCAGGTTTGGGAATACAGTCATCTGCGCCCCGGTTAATTACTTCAAGGATGGTTTCTTTGTCATCTAAAGAAGTTATTACAATAACAGGACAAAATATTGCGAACTCATTAATGCGAACGAGGGTTTCCTCGATATCGCTGTCCTGTAGCGAAAGATCGAGAAATGTTATATCAAAACTTTCTTCACGGAGTTTATTTAATGCATCTTTCAATACACTACTTATAATCAGCGAACTGTTTGCATAGTTTGTCATCTTCAGATTGGTCTGAAACAACTCGATATGATCACGATTGTCCTCGACCAATAGTATTTTCAAAGCTCTCTTATTCATCTAAAACTCAGTTGTTCTGCAAACGCTGATGCTGGTTAATACTCCAGTAATCCAAAATTTTAACAATTATCTCGGAATATCCATCAGGTTTTACGGGTTTAACTATATAGCTATTGGCATTATTGCTCAGCGCTTTTCCGATATCCCGAATTGAATTAGATGTTGAAAAAACAACCACGGGAATGTTGGTCAGTCTTGCTGAGGACTTTATCTTAGAAAGAACTTCAAACCCGTCATGCTTGGGCAATTTTAGATCTAATAACACCAGCCACGGCAGGGGATTCTCGCTTTTATCGAGGTGGTCAAAGAACTTGAGCGCTTCCTCACCATCGCTAATGCGTCTGACATTAATGTTATTGTTGTATTCCTGGATACAGAACTCGGCTATCTCTGCATGGTCGTTATCGTCCTCCACTAACAATAATTCCTTGATGTGCTCAGACATTTTTCACCCTCATTTGTTTTTTGGGAAATTTGATCCAAAAGGTGGCCCCTTTACCCTGGGTTGATTCAACCCATGCGTCTCCATTATGAAATTTCATAATTCTTTTGACCACAGCCAGTCCTATCCCAGTACCATCCATAGTTGTATCGAGACGGTTAAAAAGCCCAAAAATTTTATCATGATACGCTTCAGGAATTCCTGGCCCATTGTCCTCAAAAAATATAAGAAAGTTTTCTTCATCTTCCTTAGAACCAATCCTCAAATTGGGTCCCGATTTGTTATGTACGTACTTTAGCGCGTTGGAAAGGAAGTTCTCAAAAATTTGGAGGGTACGGCTTTCATTAGCATAAATAACTGGCAAGTTGGGAACAATCTCCAGTTTAAAACCTCTCCTTTCCAAATGTTCGGAGTGGCTCCTGGCAAAGGTGCCAAGCAATACATTCATGTCGATAGAAGTTTTATCCTTGTCAGTCCGACCGACTCGGCTTAACTCCAGCAAGTCATTTATTAGCTGGCTCATGCGCTCATTAGACTTGATTACTTTGTCTAATTTCTCGAAACCCTGCTTGTACTTACCTTGTTTTACCAGTCTCTGAACAATTCCAATAAATCCCATGCTGGTAACAATAGGAGATTTGAGATCGTGGGAAACCGTGTGAACAAACTGCTCGAGTTCGTCGTTGGAACGTTCGAGTTCTATTTTACTTATTTGAAGCTCGGCATTTTTGTCCTTGAAACTATCGGCTGCTCTACTGAGGTTGCCAAACTCGTCTTGTAATTGATATTTTGGTATTTTTGCATTCAACGATCCTGAGACCAGGTCCTTAAATGCTATGGTTAAGCGATCCAGGGGTAAGGTGATGCTCTTGCTAATGATATATGAAAATATCACAATAAAGATGAGTAGCAAAGTTACTGACAACAGGACAGCATCTTGTGTAGATATAACCTCTGCTATTATTTTTTTCTCAAGACTCTCACTATCAGCTTTAATTAACTCCGAAAGCCTTTTGGATTGGTAAATAGTTTCATAGGCTTCGGCCGCCATAACAACATTGACCAGGAAAATAAATCCCCGGGTTCGTTGTACTGCTTTAATGAATGCGCTTTCATATTTATCAAGCACATCGGAGACTTCTCCTAATCGTTGCAGATCTCTATTAGAGCTTTTTAGGATAGTGTTATATAAAGATCGCGTTTTATGAATGTTCTCCAATGCTGCTTTGGAAAATGCTCCATCTAAAGAATCGAAGTAACGGTAGGCATTTTTCTCGATTTGGAGTAAAGCATTCAAGGTGCGGCTGTATTTTAGTGTCTCCTTTTTATTGTGTTCATAAGAATCCTCTAACCGCTCCTCTATTATCTGTTGTGCCTGGCTTGCGTAAATACGTAAATCTTCTCTCACCAATTGTTCACGTATATTCCTCTGTTCACGCACTTTTTTAAAGGTGTTTAAGTATCGATTTAGATGTTCTTTGGCTCGGGCGGTAATGGTGATGGCCTCTCCAAAGGCAAGATCCTGCGATGATTCTATTTGGCGGATAGCTTCTTTGTGTATGGTGTCAACCCGTTCCCCGGCCCAGTCGTGCCCTCCATGAATATAGATCAGCGCCTGTCGTTGCATCTCTGTCACCTTGGATACAAAGGACATATTAGCTGCGGCGTAGCTATTGAATCTGGTTATGGAGTCAATGTCGGAGGAAAGAGAGATCGTGGATGTGTAGGCAATGATGGCCATGAGCATAGCGATAACACCCGCTATAATGTAACCTGCATAAATTCGGCTCTTAAGCTTAATGTGATTTATGAGAAAATCTATTATTGCCATTTTTTATGCCAGGACAAATTCATTCCATTTAGTTAGAGTATATTCATAATTTTTCATGACTGTATTCCATACCGCCACATGTTCGAACCGGTTTATATATGAGCCGCCAGTGCGAATCTCACCTACCTTGACAGATACTTCTCCATCTGTTCCCAGCAAAGGCTCTGTAGCCGGTTTTCCCTCATACCAATAATCCCACTCTGCCTCGGACATCTGTGGCCTGGAGCGATCGGGATTGGAAATGTAATATCCCTGGCGGGCGATGAAAGCCCCGGGCCAGCCAGATAGCCACCAGTTCATGAATGCATAGGCTGCATCCTGGCGCTCCCCACTGGAAGATCTGGAGAGACACATGACTCCGTGCCATGCGCGGTAGCCCTCTTTAGGCGCCGCGTAGATACAAGGAATACCCATACCATTGAGAGCACTTACCCCTGGCGAAAACATACTCTGAATATTCACTTCGCCAGATGCCATCAAATCTACCGAATGTGGAACCGAAGTCCATACCCCGCGAAAGTGTTTCTTTTGTTTTTTCTTAATAACAATTTCAAATAACTGGTCAATTTCATCTCTGGTCATGTTACCCATATCTTTAAAGTCCATGAGACCTTTGGCCTTGACCGCTAGCGCCATATCGAAAATACCGATAGTCGGGGCATTGACAATAGCAACCTTGCCATGGTGCTCTTCATCAAGTAGCCATCCCCAGCTTTCTGTTTCGTAGGGAACTCCTTTTGGGATGACACTGGAGTTATAACCAAAAGAATCTGTGTTATGCACATAAGGTAGAAAACTAATTTCGCTAGTCGGGTTAGACCCAAGCGAGCGATCAGGTTGCACATACAGAAGTTTGTAAGGTGCATCGCCTAACCCAAGCCGGGCATTTTCTGAAATGCGACCCGTCTTGGTCAGATTGTTGATTTCGTTCCAATATGACAGCCTGGATATGTTAATAGGCTTTATGGCATTAGCCTGCCAAAGTACTTTGATACTATCTGTCCATTGTTCATAGAGATCGAAAGACTGTGGATTAGTTATTGCCTTTAGCAATATCTCGGAATCACCGCCTGGGTAAAACTCAATGTTGATGCCGAGATCTTTCTCGGCTCGTTTGCGAATCACCTCTTGGAGGGTCACATGAGTGCCAACAACCTTGATAGTGAGCTTGCGGTTCAGAGCCTTGACGATGTTAGGAAAAGCAAGCAGCGCACCGACCGCAACAGTTTGCTTTAGAAAATTTCGTCGGTTTATCTTCATTACAAAAAACGTACTTCTGCATTAAAAAGTTACTAACATGATCTATTGATTACGAATTTTATTCTGCAGGAAAGCACAAATTTCCACAATTATAGATAATAAACGAACCAATTATTTGGAACGATTGGGCTGTTGTTAGAAGAATAGCATCGCACACTATCAGGTAATACCCTAGAAAAATTGCAAAATTTAACGAAATTGTAACGGTCTTAGAATCAGAGAGTTTCGGACAAATTGAACAGTAACGGTAAAACTTTTGATCAAGCGATTACTTCCAAGGTACGATTGTTGATTGATAGGGACTCTGACTATTATTGAGGTAAAAATGTTACTTTGGCAGGCAGGGGAGAAACCCTCACAACTGTGGAAAGACTTGGAAAATGATAAAAGCTCCAACAATGATCATCAGTGCGATGATGACGATTAATTCGGTTTTGTATCTTCTGGTGTTATCTGGATTTTCTGTCACTTTAGATCTTTGTTTTTTTCGAATTGCTCTACAAAACAATAATGGGCTGGCCGGAAACGGCCAGCCCATTATATATGTTTGGGGCGAAATGATTTGAACGTTTTATTCAATATTTGATTCTAATCCCGATTTCTGCTCCTATCCCCGGTTCTGGTGAAAAGTTTCTCAGAAACGAGGTTGAGTTTCGGATATTTTCATTCAACAGATTATTTCCCTTGGCATATATAACTATATCTGCCTTTTGAAAATTTTCAACGTGGTAATGGGTGTTGAGGTTGAGTAAATAATAACCAGGAGTATCTGCCTCGTTGAATCCTGAATTCGACTGTTTCTCGGCACGGGTCAACCGCAGCTTTGAATTCCATCTTCCATAATTGTGATCCACTTGAAAGCCCCACCGTAGAGGCGGGGTTTGCGGAACATGACCCCCGTTGTGCAATTGGGCATTGGTAAGGTCACTGAAAAAAGTAAGATCGACCGCTTGCGATGAGTTTCCCCAGACAGGGAAAATCAATTGAGTTTCGTAACCCATAAAAGTCGCGCTCTTCTGCTGATTGGTTGTTTCAGGTTTTCCTCCAACCGTAGCACCTGTCCGTTGCAGGTATATATAATCATTCACCCAGTTATGGAACAGGTTTATCTCAGCACTCACCCAGCTGGTGTTAAACTTGTAACCTAGGTCAATATTATAAGAGGTTTCCTTATTTAGGTTTGGATTCCCCCTCTCAAAAGTCCTCGTTGCTTCATGCTCCCCTTCAAAATACAGTTCCTGCACTTGAGGAGCCCGTTGCGACCTTGTGAAAGCCAGGTTTATAGAGCTTTGATCATTCACCTTCCATAGGTCTGAAACGGAAAAACTGATTGGGGTAAAACTTCTATCAGGGTTTGCGCGTATTCTCGAGTCTATAGCTGTATGTTCAACACGCAATCCGAATTGAGCCACAGTGGGTCCCACGTCGAGTGATTCTTGAAGAAAAGCGCTGTAACTGTTGGTTCGGGTTCCCGGCACAACAATTTCACCATCCTCATTATTTACAGCGGAAAATCGGCTGCTGATAACCTGCACACCCATAGTGCCGTTTAATCCGAAGATTGGCTTGTGGGGCGCTTCCACCCGTCCTTCAAGAGTATCATTCTGGAACTGGGTCGCATTGCCTTCCGTATGTTCGTAATCCGTAAAGCTGAGTTTGGTCCGAAAGGTTTCAAAAAAACCATCAGGATTATTCCACTCACCCTTGAAATCCACTTTGTTTTGCTCAAGCTCAATGCGGGCCTCCTCCGCATCCGCACTACCTTCGGGAGGAATACCATAATCATAATCCAGTACATTTACCGAAAAACCAGCAAATCCAAAATCACCTACATAAGAAAACCCGGCGGTTCTACTTAAAGTATCTGATTCACTGTTTCTGACAAAACCATCTGTATTATTTGTTACGCTCAAACTGGAATCACTGAACTGAGCCCGGTCAGCATCAATTGCCTTTCCGCTTACACCTAAATTATCATTATCCCGAAAAAACCCATCCAAATGATAGGCGAAATGGTTTTTTCCACCTTCAATTTTTATTGCTGTCGAATGCTCATTGGAGACGGAGTTGTATTTTTGTTCTACGATCCCTCCCATGAGTTCGTCGGGAACGGCTTCCGGAATCCGGTTATCGATTACATTGACCACACCTCCGATTGCGCCACTGCCGTACATCAATGTAGCCGGGCCACGTAAGATCTCTATCCGGTCTGCAAGCATTGGAATAGAGGTTGAAGCGTGGTCGGGACTTGCCTGGGAGGCATCATTGGTTCCCAAACCGTTGTTCAATACTCGAACACGCGGGCCGTGCTGGCCGCGAATTACCGGCAATCCGGCATTAGGACCAAAAGACTGCCCATGAACCCCCAGTTCCTCCTTAAGCGTTTCGCCAAGAGTACCGCTGGCTTTCATACGCAAATTATCATCGTGTAAAATAGTTGCAGGTCTTGAGGAACTTGAAAGGGTTTCCCTCGTAGGTGTGGATACAAGGATTTCATCCATATGAATAACGTAATGCTTCTTTGGGCTTTCGCTGTCCTGGTCTGCGGCAAATACAGGGGAGCTTTGAAAGCCAACAAAAACCAATAATGAAAAAATATATAAAAGTTTACGCATAACTTACTCCGTTGACTGTTTCCTGACGCAGACTGACGATTGCCGGTGACTTGAAAAGTATCCAGTTGTTGCGAAACTCTCAATCACGCATTAAACGGTTTCCACGCGTAGACAAAGATCCATTAGCGCATTTTGGGAAACCAGGTAAACAAGCAACCCCTGCAAAGTCAGGAAAATTTTTAATTTTTGGGAACTAATCAGATCAACAGAATGCGGGGGGAGCTCTGCTGGAAGCCGTAGACAGGGCAACAACGAATAACTCAGTTGTTTGAACTTCAATCCATTGTGCGACTTGTGCGTATGGAGAAAGGTTTGGTTCTTTATCTTCAAGGCCTATATTTGACTGAACCAGATGACAGGCAATACAATCCAGATCCACATGAGAGGAATCCGGATCATGATCATGCAAAGGGCTTCCGAATAGTGCTATCAAGCTGAAACAGGCTATAAGCACCATGACAGGCCATTTGGAGCGACCGCTATTAAATTTTTTACGATTCAAAAATGACACCTGATACACCCTTTAATAACTTTTTCGGACTTTAAGATAATCTTATTGGAAAAAGGATTCAAATCTTTTTTACACGGGATTCTAATTTCAGGGCAGCAAGTTGGAGTAAATTCTTTAAAATAAATTTATCGCTCTAGCAGGCAAATGACATTAGTTGGGAATGATTGAAGCGTCATATTTGCAAAAAATTGACGCAAAAAAACTAAAAGGCTTACGGTTAAAACCGTAAGCCCTTTAAAAAATGGTCGGGACGAGAAGATTTGAACTTCCGACCCCTTGACCCCCAGTCAAGTGCGCTAACCAGGCTGCGCTACGTCCCGAATTTGAGTTTTTGTGTATGCAGGAATGCACAGGTTGTTGTGCATTCCTGTGTGAGGATGGTTTCAAAATAGTGGATCGTAATGGCGATGTCAATAAAATAGGGCTGGTCAAATTCTTGCCAATCTATTTTTTTTGGCTTCATTTGCCTTCTATGATACTATCTCATAACTCTATGAAACTTGAAGGTTTTTTGTGTTCTACAGTCAAGCCGGATGGTGGTGGAGAAAGTCAACTCCCTGTAGTTTGGCTTCAATAATCTCTTTTAATGGAAACTAGCGATATGGCAATGAAAGTGGTCAATGTTCGGGATGCGTTTGAGTTCAATCCTGAAAAAATGAAAAAAGTCAGTCTGTTTGATACGGATAAATTCTTTTGTGATATATACTGTCTTGAACCCGGTCAGTTCCAGAAAGTCCACTCACACGAGGGGTCTGACAAGGTTTATTATGTTTTGGAAGGCCAGGGGAAAGTGACTGTAGGTGCGGAAGAAAAAGTGCTTTTGCAAAACGAAATCACCATGGCTCCATCGGGAGAAGATCACGGGGTGGTGAACCACACCGATGACAAATTGGTCATGCTGGTTTTCATGGCACCCAAGCCAGCGTAACCGCCGGCCAGCGTGACGCTGGACTCAGTTAACAATAGATTTATCTGCTGTGAGTAGGTGTAACTCGGCTTTATGAGTTGTAGTTAATTTCCTCCCCTGTGAAGGGGCAGCTTAAAATTTATTATAGGTCTTTGTTGAAATGATATATCTGGTTTTTCCTACATCCTGGCATCCGTCACAACCTTACCTGAGTTTGCCTAGTTTGAAGGCGTTTCTTAACATGCATGGCGTGCACGATGTTGTTCAGCGTGATTTGGCGATTGAACTTCTCAATGACCTCTGTACCTGGGAGAAAACAAAACCACTCTATGAGCGCATCATCAGGGAACTGAACGAACTGAGTTCCAAACCCCGGTTGACTCAGGAAGAAGCGGAAAAGTTTAACAAGCTCCGGGAAGCGGAAGAAATTGTCATGGCCCTGAAAGACCAGATTGACGCGGCTGTAGCTTCGCAACGAAGCCAGGAGTTCTATGAGATCGACCAGTACATGGAAAATCTCAAGATCATGGATGTCTGGCTCGACAATATTCTCGCGCCTTACTATCCATCACAGTTGACGGTTATTGGTAGTCAGATGCGGTTTTCTCCATATTCATCACAAGAGGTGATCGATTCTTTCAATCATCCGGAAGAAAACTTTTTTTATGACCTCTATCAGCAATGGTACCTCCCGGGAATTCTTGAAGAGGATATCGATATTCTCGGAATCTCCATCACCTCGGTGGAGCAAATCATATCCGGCTTAACCCTGGCTTATCTGGTCAAACAGAACCGCCCCGAAATTCATATTACTGTAGGTGGAAGTGTGTTCACCAAGCTCGTGGATCGTTTAGAGAACCAGGGGTCGAAGCTTTTCAACTTTGTAGACAGTTTCGTTGTGCATGAGGGTGAGACTCCGCTTCTCAAACTGGTCGAACACCTTCGGGGTGACGGAGACCTTAGTAAAGTACCAAATCTGGTTTACCGTCAGGATGGCGAGGTAAAGGTGAACCGGCCTTTCGCCAAGGAAGAGCTGAATGCCTTACCCACTCCGGATTTCGATGGAATGCCTCTGGATCTTTACCTGTCTCCGGAACGGGTTTTGCCGGTGATGGGTTCGCGTGGCTGCTATTGGGAGCAATGCGCGTTTTGTTCCATTCCATTCGATCACATGAACTTCCATGTGCGATACGCTGAGAATGTGGTGAACGATTTTAAGGCGTTGCAGGAAAAATATAACTGCAACAATTTCTTCTTCACAGATGAAGCGTTGCCGATCAACTTTCTCAGAACCTTTGCCGCCAAGATCATCGAACAAAAAGTGGATGTGCAGTGGACAGGTGAACTCAAGTTCGAGAAGAGCCTGCTCAAAGACGACCGTATGGATTTGTTATATAAATCCGGTTGCCGCAAGCTGATTTTTGGTCTGGAGTCTTACAACCAGCGGGTTCTGAATTCTATGAAGAAAGGTGTGGAGCTGAGTTGGGTAGATGAAACCACAGAACGGTGTCTGCAATTGGGCATTGCCATGCACTTTTATCTGATTTGCGGATTCCCGACTGAAACCCGGGAAGAGGTGATGGACTCGATCAACTTTGTCCTCAACAACCAACGCTTGCTGGACTCGCCCGGTTTTTCCGCCATCCTCTCACAGTTCGATCTAGAGAGGGGCGCACCCATAGAAAACAACCCGATGGAATGGGGTATTACAAAACTGTACACCCCTCCGGATCATGATTTGAGTCTGGGCTATTCTTATGAAACATCAATAGGATTGAATGCCGAAGAGACGAATGAGCTTTACCAACAGTTGATCGAAAAACTGGGTCGGGAAGTGTTGACTTTTCCGCACAACTATTCTCTTTCCGACGGACTGCTTTACCTCGCGCACCATAACCGCAATACCCTCACCGAAAGACTCGGTGCCCTTGCCTGACCGAGACCTTTGCATAAGTATAGGTTTTTGTATAAGTTATAATTCGTTATTTTATTT
>CAYFNV010000048.1:0-11523 GCA_964344595.1 uncultured Nitrospina sp.
TCTTCTCCTGGAAGGGTCTCTATCTGTAAACGCTTTTCTCTACTTACCCAGTTTATTTCTCGAAGATTTTTGAATCACAGGAAATATATTTGATCTGCTTTAATGGAATCACAAAAATTTCCTCAGAAGTAGTCACCTCAAACAATTCTAAATCATCACTGAACCCATGCTTTTGGGTTGTATCCAGAATTAACTCCTGATTATCTACGAAAACAATTTTAAGCCTATACTGCATTCCCATTTCCTTTCCATCCTTAAAACCACTCTTGAATTGTCCAAAGTCTACTCATCTCCTAGTTAGGATGTGCAATGGCTTCAAACTTTTTCGAAAGAGGGTTTCGCAGATAATCTTCGACATAATTTTTCAAGTACCCTTTTTCATACAGTTTTTTATTTGAAAGATCAGAGTTCACCTTGTTTAATACCTTAAAGCGTACGCGGGGAAAACGTTCTTTAAACTCATCAAAAGAGACTCCCGATATATCCCGTTCATCATTAGAAGACTTCTCCATAATCACACGTGGAAGATGCACCACCCTCTGGTTAGTTATTCTTTTAGCAACATCACTGAAAGTCAGCAGAGTTGTGCAATCTGAATCACCCCCAAGGGTTTCATTGGGAACATAGAGAAAGCGGGCACGCCCGCGGCGAAACATTTGCAGAACCCTGTAAACATTGCCAGCCATAACGATCCAGTCTTTTTTATCCAATTCACAAGCATCAAAAGTTTTTATAATTTTGTTACGGTTCAGAAAAGAGGTAATGTCCGACTCAGTATGGATCATCTGGACATTAGGCAAGTTCATTTCATAAATTCTTTTTGATTCATCGGCAAGGTACCGTTTTCCCTGCCTCATTAAAGCAGTGGTTTTCTCATCGATATATTTTAAAGGAGTCAAGCACCCCATCCAAAGCAGACAGTTCTTGTTAATTTTTGCGATGGTTTTTGCATCTTCAGACATGGTGCCGGGACCGAAAGAATAAAAATTCGCGGAAGTGACCGCCGGTCCATCCAACACTTCTAATACCTGATTGACAGTTGGGCCTTTAGGCATTAACTGCTTTCGATAAGAACCCAGTGTAATCACCGAAAGTTCAAAATTAATACGTCCTGGAAACTTTTCCGCCAGTCTGTTGATCCTTTTCGGATCAAAGTAACCCACAGAAAACATGATGATATTTTTATCAGTCTTTTCCAGGAATTCTTCAATCCAGTCCATTGCTTTCGGGTGCAAGGCGAGGTCTGTCCACTCCATATATTCGTTACCCCCCAAAACCCAGGACTCTGTTGCACGAGTGGGAAAAGCCTGGATTTCTTTTAAAATAAATTCCCAATCCTCTTGTGTTGTGAGAGGCATATCAAAAGTCTGGCGGTAGCTATGATCCATTTCATAACAAAAGGTACATTTTACAGGGCAGGTTTTTCCCAAACTTAAAGGGATTTTTCGGTCCCTGATCTCTCTTCTCATAACTTCCTGAAGAAATTCTCTGTTTTCTACACTCATTGCCAGTCCTTAAATGCATTCATTAAAGACTCATCAACCGGAACTTCCTGACTCTGACCCGGTTCAAGACCCTGAATCAATTTGTTGAGATGAACTGCAGCACACCCCATGTAGGCAATACTTTCCTGTTGAAGCTTATAGCTACCCGACTTTAACTTCGCTCCCAGTTCATCAACATGCTTGGAGTCAAAAGGATGAGTCATTGCGGATTTTTTAAACTCCTCAATAGCTTCCTTGAAATTTTTCTTTTCATGTAATGTGATGCCACTTTTCAAGCTCTCCTGAGCAATTCGAACTTCTTCCACCGTTATACTATTCTCTTCCGCCATGGACTCGTATCTCCTTGATTCTTGAACAAAAAGAAAAAGATGACGTTTGAAAAAATTCACCCGAGCACGGACATCAAACTCCCACCTTTTCCGGACAGCACAAAGTAACAGGCTGACCGCAACACTGATCACTTTTTAATTTAGCCTATTGTAGCATTGACTTTGCAAGGCTTTCAAGCGATTAGCCGGGCATTACAAATTTAAGAAAAGGAAATTGTAGCAGTAGAAAGCTAGGAAGGAAGGTGAACAACTATAAACAGAAAAAGGCAGGGAACCCAATTGTTCCCCGCCAAATAATCATACCTCTTTACCACGCAAGGTCACTGGCAATAACAGCTCACAAGCGTGAGAAAAGGTTATTGCTACCTGCATAAGCAGATTAATGTTTCTCTTTAGCAGCCTCATGACCTTCGGGTGGTTCGCATTCCCCCTCATAACACCTTTGTTCCAGGGAACAAGAAGCCATAACCAACACGAGTGAAATCCAAACAAATGAAGCTAAAAACTTTTTCATCCAGCCCTCTCCTCTCATAAGGTTTCGGTTTCCAAATCAATGCTTCCCAAGCATGAAACCGTTTTTGGAATAAGCTTTTTAACAATATTTAGATAAGATTTCAATCATTTTCTGGCACTTTCCTTTACAATAAGTGCAGTTAAGATTTGGTATCACAGACCTTTAACTTCAAGGAGTTACCTTGGGCTCTTCTTTCGATATTGATATTTCAACCCTTCAGAAAAAGATCAATACTACCAGAATTGGCCATACATTGAAGAACCTACCTCAAACTGATTCTACCAATGAGGAAATAAGGCGTAATCTGACCCTCCCGGAAGGAACCGTTGTTGTCTCAGATTTTCAGACTCATGGACGGGGAAGACAAGGGCGCACATGGCATTCTGAACCTGGATCCGGCCTCTATCTCTCGACACTTTTAAAGCCCCATTTGCCTCCGGAAAGCCTGCATTTCATCACTCTAATGGCAGGGGTAGCAACAGTCTCTGCGATACAGCAACATGGTGCAAAGCAGGCAAAACTAAAGTGGCCTAACGACATCTTGTTTAACGGTAAAAAGTTATCAGGTATTCTATGTGAACACATTCCCGGCAAAGCAGTGATCGTTGGAATTGGAATAAACATGAACCAGACCCAGTTCCCCAAAGACATTCAAGATATTGCCACTTCGATGAAAATGGAAACTGGCAATATAATCAATCGCGCAGACCTTATTCTCAGCCTGCTGGAATATCTGGACTACGGTTATGAAGATTACCTGCAAGGGAACAAAGAAAGTCTTCTTCAAAAATGGATATCCAATACTGACATGTTCGGTAAAACAGTGACCGTTCATCAAAAAGGGGCATCTATGACAGGAACAGCTATTGGGCTGGATTCTGAAGGTAGACTTATTCTTCAAACCTCAGATGGAGAAACACACATAATTAGTTCTGGTGAACTCTTCAACATAAGGTAACTAATTTTTCCAAAAGAAAATACAGTGCTCATAAGAAAGCAGGTATTTTACTGCAGGAGATGAATAAGGTTACCAGCGGCATAGGTACGGATGACTTCAAGCGAGTCCTGCAACAAGCCGGCCAATATTGGAAAAGCTTCAGGCCCTCCCATCATCCCCACTGCACGGACTGCTGCAGTTCGTACCCGAGAATGTTTATCGTCCAAAGCAATTTTCAACAGTCGAACACGGTCGGGAACCTTCGATTCCCCTAAAACACGCGCAGTGGAACTACGCACAGTATAATCAGAATGCTTCAACAACTCTTCAAACACAATCTGACAGGATTCTGACCCCATCCGGTTCAGTGCCAGGGCTGCCGATAATTTCACCATTCCATCCTTGTCGGCACATAAAGGAATTAAGTCTTCCTCCGCTATACGCATATTGCTCATAGCCAAAGCCGCAGCCTGACGAATGGATGGATTTTCACTCCGAAGCAATTCCCTAAGTTTAGGCAACATATCAATTGTGGATTTGCCTTCAACCGCTTTCAGACTATAGAACACCATTTCCGGTTCAGCATGGTTGAACAACTCCGAAAGGTGAGGTAAAACTGCCTCAGTACCAATTTTACCTAGATAGCCTATGGCCTGATATCTGCGGTCAGGTATAGGGTGTGTGAGTGGATCAAGCACGTCTTCCAAGTATTTTTCTTCACCGTGCTTAACCAATCCAGAAGATGCCGCCATTCGCACGGGAACATCGTAGGACTTCAAAAACCCTCTCACTTCTTCCACCACCTCTGGCCCACCTTCATCACCCAGAATTTCAACTGCAGCACTGCGAACCCAAATATCGGTGTCTTCTGTCATCCTGCGTGCCGCCTTCAAAGCCTCGGAGGGGGAAACCTTCTGCAATCCTTGCAAGGCAAACAAACGAGCTGTGGGATAAACATCTTCAGTCGCCTTATTGAGAAGAGGGGCCAGTTCAGTATCTTGAGACTCTCCAGCCGCTCGTGCCGCCGCCGCCCGCAAAAATGCCCGCTCACTTTTATAAGCCTCATACAAAATATTTATACTGGTCTGACGGATCTTATTAACAAGCGTTTCAGGGCGTGATTCGGCAAATCCCATCTGTGGGAAGAAAAATAATAAGAATATAAAGCTCATTAATCGATTCATCACATCAAATTTTCATTACCGGGTCAGAATATTTCGATGCAAGATTTCGATAATGTTCCGCTTCTTGATTTTTTCCTCTTTTTCCATAGCCATTAACAAGAATCCTGCACTTTTCATAAAGCATTTCCACAACCCAAACCCTTTGCTCTTCTTTTAATTCATTCTCCAACAATAGTTTTTCCAACGCTTGAACTCTCCAGCGATCCATTCCCCAAAACTTACGTGACAACTGATCTTCATGCCCACCCTGCTTTATTATTAATTTCTCTTCAATAAAATAAAAAGAAGTGCGCTTTGATAGACGCAACCATAAATCGTAATCTTCACAAACTGGCATTGACTCATCGAATCCCCCAACTTCTCTCAATAAATCAGCATACAGCAATACTGAAGACGGGCTGACAATGCAAAGTGGAAGACAATAGCGAAAAATGTCCCCGGAATATTTACGATGCTTATTCATAGCATTGACCCGAGCCCCGTTACGTATCCAGATTTCGTCTGTATAGACCGCATGGTGACGGGGGTGGCATTTGACCCACTTCAGTTGGGTATCCAGTTTCTCTTTTTGCCACAAATCATCTGAGTCTAGAAATGCGATCCATTCTCCCTTGGCCTGCTCCAAGCCTCTGTTTCGTGCATAAGAAACTCCTCGGTTCTCTTCCAGCTGGATAAGTTGAATATTGGAAAACTGGTTCACCACTTCAGTGGTATTGTCTGTTGAGCCATCATCTACAACAATCAACTCAAAGTCTTGATAACTCTGATCCAGCACCGACTGAATCGACTCGGCGAGACAATAAGCACGGTTGAATGTTGGAATGATGACCGAAACTTTATTCATTAGTATTTTTCTCTTCTCAGTCTTATAGAGCGAACTTTGTACAATCTCGGCAAAAAAAACGACTCGGGAAAGGTATGTTCACATTAGCCAATCAAACTTGAAACAGCCCTAAGTTCAATAGGGTACGCTAATACAAGCATATCACAACCGAATACCTGCCATAAATGCCTTGACAAACCCGCTAAATTCCCATAAAACTAGTGCCTTTCCAATGAATAACGGATTAAAAAACAGCCTACTAGCCGTGCTTTTCCCGGTTATGCAAAGATAAGGGATAAACCGACGAGTGGCTTGACATTCAGGTTCGATATGGATTTCAGGGACGTCACACAGGAATTAAAAAGCGATCTAGCCAGGGTCGAAAAAGCAATCAATGAGAACTATAAATCAGATGTGCCCCTGATTCCAGGAATCAGTTCATACCTTATGAGCTGTGGTGGCAAACGCATCCGCCCCATACTCACTCTTCTTGGAGCCAAACTCTGTGGACGCGAAGCCGATGATACTGTTGTCAAGCATGGTTGTGTGGTCGAATACATCCATGCCGCTACACTGCTACACGATGATGTAGTAGATGAAACCACTGTCCGTCGGGGCAAAGAAACCGTAAACGCTAAATGGGGAAGCGATGCCAGCATATTGGTAGGAGATTTCCTCATATCTCGTGCAATTCTGATTCTGGCACAGGATTGTGACCGTAAAATCATTCAGGCTGTTACTGAAGCTACAAAAGTTCTTGTTGAAGGTGGCATACACGAATATACCGAAGCTCGTAATATTAAAGTAAGTGAAAAACATATACTTGATGTGATCCACCGAAAAACCGGCTCCATGATTTCAGTAAGCGCCAGACTGGGAAGCCTTCTGGCAAACGCTACCGAACAACAGGAAACAGCTATAATCTCTTTTGGCGATGATTTTGGCATGGCATTTCAATTGATGGATGATGCGCTCGACTACGATGCCAACGAATCTGTGTTAGGCAAACCACCGGGAACCGATTTCAAAGAAGGACATGTCACCTTGCCTTTGCACCACCTGTATCACAACGCTGACCGGTCACTGAAAAAAGAAATTGAAGGTTTCATCAAAAACGAAAACATTACTGAAAAAGATTTGCAGTATATTATTGGTCATATGCACGAACATAAATCTATCGAATATACCGTAAATTTAGCCCGATTTTATATAGATCGTGCCAAATCTCATCTCAGAAAAGCCCACTTCCCAGCTCCAGAATATATCGAATATTTTGATGCGGTAGCAGATTACATTCATAGCCGTCATCAGCCTGACGTTGTTCTCAAAGCGTAACCGCTTTTGGTTTTCATCATATTCCAAACAATCCAAACTGCTCGGTCCCACATAAACCTTCATCCTGTTGCTTTTGATATATAATAATAGGCAATAATTCTCTGAGAAATATATGCCATACCATCCATTGGTTGACCTTGCCATTCGTTCAGTCAAACACCATTTAGAAAATGGACAACCCCTCCCCTGCCCTCATCCTTTACCAAAAGAAATGCAAACCCAAGCCGGAACTTTTGTCTCAATCAAAAAAAATGGACTTTTAAGAGGGTGTATCGGAACTATTTCGCCAAAATATGACAATATAGCTGAAGAAGTAATTAAGAATGCCATCAAAGCAGCAAAAGAAGACCCTCGATTTCCTGCAATCAAAATGCACGAACTAAATGAACTCAGCTTTTCGGTAGATGTTTTGACACCACCAGAAAAAATTAACGACACCAAGTTATTAGATGTAAAACTCTATGGATTGATAGTGCAGAAAGGAAATAAAAGGGGTCTACTTTTACCCAATTTGGAAAACGTCAAAACAGTTGATCAGCAGTTAAAAATCTGCATGAAAAAAGGGGGTTTCAAAGAGACAGATGATTTCGAGCTTTATCGATTCAAGGTTAACAGGTACACCTGACAAATGAAGTCAAACCTCACCAAAAGATTTTCAAGCAATCATGAGCATGCTCTACTGTCTAACATGAAATTCATGAAGTAAATAAGCAACTGAACACCAAGAGAGTTGAATAGTCCTCTCCAAGATAAAAAGCTCAAGCTCACTGGCAACAATCAAGTTATATCAGACTATTTCATAGGACATTGAGAGGTTAAATCCAGAACTGCCTGACTGGATATATGGAAAATAAGCACTGTTTCCCTGAATATTTGAAAAAAATAATGGAAAAATAAGTTAAATCCTCAAAATAGACTTTAAGTTATGTAATAATAATTGATCATTAAAATACATATCACTACACTCATCCAATCTTCCAGGATGAAATTTTTTGGAAAATTTCGATGGTGTAGATTTTGAATGAAATGGAGTGAATGACATAAAGATGTTTAAGTTTAGAGATATGACAATAGGGAAAAAAGTAGGTTTGGGTTTTGCGGTCCTCACCTTAATTTTAATGGGAGTAGTATTGCTCACCATTCAACAAGTGAGAACTATGGAAACAACTACCAAGAGAGTGGTCGAGCTGCGAACTCCTACTGCTCACGCAAGTCTTATGATGTTAAATGGTATGAACCATTCATTGGCTTCTCTGCGCGGATGGATTCTTTTGGGAGACAAAAAGTTCAAGACTGAACGTTCAATAGCCTGGGAAGAACAGATTAATCCTTCTCTTAAGTTGATGCATGAGCTTGCTCCAAGATGGACAGACCCAGAAAATAAAACCCGGTTAAAGTCTATTGAAGAAGAAATCAATAACTTTAAAACGGCACAAAAGAAAATTGAGGATATAGCAAGAACTCCAGATAACTCTCCGGCACAAAAGATCCTGTTCAATCAAGCAGAACCTTTGGAGAAATTTATTGTAGATACCCTCTCTAATATGATCAAGCTGGGTATGAAAGACAACAAAACTCCAAAAAATAAGCGGCTGGTAGAAATTCTCGCCAACATAGAAACCACAACCAGTTTGGCTTTGGAAAGAGCGGATGAGTTTTTGTTATCTGGCAAGCAGGAATTCAAAAAGGAGTCCCAGGAAAACTGGAGAAAAAATGCTGAGTACAGGGAAGATTTAAGAAAAAATATTAACAACTTTAATAAAGAACAGTTGAAAAATATTGAATTTGTACAAAGCAAACTTGATAAATTCGGTCCTTTATTAGAAGAGATTATTCGTATTCGTTCAGGAGAAAAATGGAACCTGGCCAATTATTGGTTAAAGACTGAGGCTGCACCCGTAGCATTCAGAATCAAGGAACTTTTGAACGATATGACCTCGGTCCAGGAACAATTACTGGAAAATGATGTTGCAGAGATTTCCAGAAAAACTCATTTTTTGATCGTCCTGCTGGTGGCTTTGTTTATTACAGCGGCATTGATCAGCGGTGTATTGAGCGCAAACATTGCTCGATCGATCAGCGAGCCAATACTGGATGTTTGCAAACTGGCAGATGAACTCGCACATGGAAATTATGAGGGAAAACGGCTGCCTGTTTCTTCTAGAAATGAATTAGGAAGCCTGAGTCAAAGTTTTAACCAACTTTTGGATCGGTTGCAGAAAGAAAAGTCAGAAAATAATGACTGATTGTTTGAAAAAATACTCTCTTGAAAATCACGGGCTCTTTACTCTTAATGGGGTTTTCCCCGTCCAAAAGCTAGAATAAGTTTCCCTTTGATCACTCATCAATTGATGAGTGCATAGCTTTTACCGACAATTCAAGGCCTTTTTCCTTAAACTTCTTTTTCCATTCTTCAACTTTAGACATGACCCTGCGGTCTACAAGCTTCGTTTCTGTTATATCCAGAGTTACACGCTTCCCATCATCAAGAAAACGTTGAAGTTGCTTACGCAAAGGAATCCACGAACCAAAAATGATGGAACCTCGTAAAAATATAGTGATGGATTGATCTCTTTCAGGAATGATTTTGGCATTTAAACTAAATACAGACCCCCCACGAATAAAATGAATGATGATCTTGACAGCAATCCCAATTGCCAACCCCTTCAAAAGATCTGTAGCTAGAACACCTAAAATGGTCGAAACAAAAATAACAAACTGGTCTCTTCCCTCCCGGTATATAGTAATAAACTCATGGGGAGAGGCAAGACGATATCCCGTGATAACCAATAACGCCGCCAGAGCAGCCAGAGGAATTTGATTAATCAACCCTGGAATCAGCGCAACACAGATTAGCAAAAACATCCCGTGATAAAAATTGGCAAACCGGGTTTTTGCCCCGTTATCAATATTGGCCTTACTTCGAACAATTTCAGAAATCATCGGCAATCCACCAATAAAAGCGGATAAAGTGTTGGCCATTCCAGTAGCTAACAAGTCACGGTCCAGGTTTGTTTTTCGATTCCACGGGTCGATCTGATCAATAGCCTTTGCACTCAACATGCTTTCCAAAGTTCCAATGATCGCAAAAAGAAGCGTATATTTAATACCAATCTCAGTGGTTATTCCTGAAAAGTCAGGGAGAGTCACAGCATTTAACAAATTACCTGGCACATTGACTAAAAATTTTTTACCCAGTTCGAAGGTTTGACTATTGAACGTATAAGACCCCTCCACACCTATTCCCATAAATATTCCCAACGGAACAATTATCAACAACATCAGCATGGGGGCCGGAATAATTTTCAATTTGGGATTTTTAATATACCCATAGCCTAAAACAATGGCTATTCCCAAAATCCCTATAAACCCTACCCTGGGGTTCATGTTGATTATAAAAGAAGGGATACTGGCGAGTAATTCCAGAGGGGCACCTTGCGGGCTTAAACCCATTAACACAGGAAATTGTTTGGAGATAATAATAATTCCGATGGAGGCCAGCAAACCGTGAATCGCTGCTGATGGAAAAAGCTTCATTAGTACCCCTACGCGAAAAAGTCCCAGTATAATTTGATAAACCCCAGCAACGACACCGACACCTAATGCCAATCGATAGGCTTGAAAGTCCTTAGCAGGGTCCACCCCTCCCGTGAAGCCAAATTCCTGGACGCAACCTAATGCAATAACAATCAAACCGGCAGCAGGTCCTTTAATTGTAAGTTCTGAATTGCTAATGAAGGTGGCAATTAATCCGCCAATAATTGCGGTAAATATGCCTGCAACTGCGGGGTAACCCGATGCCAGAGAAATTCCCAGGCACAGAGGTAAAGCAATAAGAAAAACTAAAAACCCAGAGAGGATATCGTTTTTAGCATGGGTTTTAAATCCACTAAAATTCCCTTTGGGAACTTCAGTAGGGTTTGATGACATACTCATGGATATTGTTTCCTCTTTTCACACTTAAAAACAAATCCGCACTGGTGAGTAAGAGCGTTTTTTAATGCATGTTAATATACTGACTCATCCCCTCCACCCGACAACATATCCTTTGTCGTAAGAATACCAACAACATTTCCCTCTTTGGTCACTGCAAGATGCTTGATTTTTTTTCTTAACATAAGCTCATTGGCATCACTTCTAGGTAAATGGTGTCCCATGCTTATAACGGGCTTAGACATAATAGAAGACATTCTTGTATCTTTAGGATTCAAACCTTTGGCAACCAGTTTTTGCACCAGGTCTGTTGAAGTCACAATACCCACATAATCCTCACCCTCCTTGATAAGAAGGGAGCTTATTTTTTTTTCACACATATATTGTGCCCCATCCTCAGCCGTCGTTTGGACATCAACACTCAATGGAGGTGAGCTCATGAAGTCTGCAATTCTATCCATATTTACTCTCCCTTCTATAGTTTTTTAAAAGAACAGGATAACATGGGTTGCATACGATAAAAATACTGCAATCACCTTTTATTTGAGGTCATAATTCTGAGTGGGCATAAAACAAACAATCAAAAATAAGACAAAATGAATATAACTGAGACTGCATATCTTCGCAATCCCTTTTCAAATTAAGCCTCCTTTTATAATCTAACTGAAAAACTAAATCTTCATAGCAAGAATTATAAGGTTTACATATCCCCGACAGCTCCCGGAGCAAAAGCAATATTTTTATCGCTAATCAAAACCTGACATTTATACATTCAGTTAAATACCTGCTAATAGCTCCGGGAACAAAATTCACGGGACAAGAAATTAAAATGTTCAAACTTTCAGAACAGTTATTATTGCTATGATTTCTAATTCAAACTACCCAATATATTATTGAAAGTAGCACTGGGACGCATAGCAACCGCTACCTTTGCCGGATCCGGCTTGTAATAACCACCGATAT
>CAYFNV010000049.1:0-11115 GCA_964344595.1 uncultured Nitrospina sp.
TTAAAATATCTTAGCTGAGAGACCAACTGTACATGCGAATGGTTCTTACCGCACAATATTATTATTGTTCATACTCCTGCAGGGATGTAATAGTTAAATCACCCTCCTTAAGGGCCTTTAAAGCTCCAACAATGGCTAATGCACCCGCCATGGTTGTACAATACGGCAAATTTTGATTCAAAGAACTTCTTCTTAGAGAAAAGGAATCTTTTATTGACTGTTCACCAAAAACCGTATTGATAACAATAGCTACTTTTTTAGCTTCAATAGCTTCCACAATATGAGGAGATCCCTCCTTCACCTTATTAATAGACGATATCTTGATTCCATGCTTTTTCAGATAATCAGCTGTACCTTTTGTTGCAATTAAATGGTAACCCAATTCCTCAAGCTTTTTTCCAATGACAACAGATTTTTCTTTATCTGAGTCCTTTACACTGATAAATGCAGTACCTTCTAAAGGTAGCTTAACACCGGTCGCTAATTGTGATTTTGCAAATGCACGGCCAAAAAGAGTATCGATACCCATAACCTCTCCGGTGGACTTCATCTCCGGCCCCAACAAAACATCTACATCCTGAAATTTATTAAATGGGAAAACGGACTCTTTAACAGCGATATGAGAAAAGTTTTTTTCCTTTATAAAACCCAGTTCCTGTAAGCTTTTACCTGCCATGACCCTTGCTGCTAGTTTTGCTAATGGTACGCCAATGGTTTTGCTCACAAAAGGTATTGTGCGTGAAGCTCGAGGGTTTACTTCAATGATATAAATAGTTTCATCCTTTACAGCAAACTGAATATTTATGAGCCCGATAACATTAAGTTCTCTTGCCAATGAAATAGTCTGGTCTTTTATTTTATCAATCGTTTCAGGTTTAAGAGAAAATGCGGGTAGAGAACAGGCGCTGTCACCTGAATGAATCCCTGCTTCCTCAATATGCTCCATGACACCACCGATCACAACATCCTTTCCATCAGAAATTGCATCAACATCAATCTCAATGGCATCAGAAAGAAAGTCATCTATCAAAACCGGGTGTTCCGGAGAGGCTTTGACCGCATGTTGCATGTAATATTCAAGGCGTTCCTTGCTATAAACTATCTCCATAGCTCTACCACCCAAGACATATGAAGGACGGACTACAACTGGATATCCAATTTCATCAGCAATTTCACGTGCCTCCTGGTATGAAACAGCTGTTCCATTTGCTGGCTGGCGAAGCCCTAGCTTTTCTAACATTTGTTTAAAAAGTTTTCTGTTTTCTGCACGATCAATATCTACAGGATTTGTTCCAATGATGAGAACCCCTGCATTCATCAGATCCAATGCAAGTTTCAAAGGAGTTTGTCCCCCAAGCTGAACAATAACTCCATCCGGTTTTTCGACCTTTACGATATTCATGACATCCTCAAAGGTTACTGGCTCAAAATAAAGTCTGTCTGAGGTGTCATAGTCAGTGCTCACTGTTTCCGGATTACAGTTGACCATGATTGTTTCGTATCCATCTTCCTTAAGGGCAAATGATGCGTGAACACAACAATAGTCAAATTCTATTCCCTGCCCAATTCTGTTGGGACCGCCACCAAGGATCATAATTTTTTTTCTTTGAGTTGCCTCAGCTTCACATTCTTCTTCATACGTTGAATAAAGGTAAGGAGTATAAGCTTCGAACTCAGCACCACAAGTATCAACCCTTTTATAGACAGGATAAGTATCTGATTCAGACCTGAGTTGATAAATATCTTTTTCTTTGCAATTAAGGAGTTCAGCAAGATAAATATCAGAAAATCCCATTTCTTTAGCTTGATTAAGAGTGCTACGTTCCAATTTTGATGCTCCACCCAGAGCTTTTATTTTTTTCTCAAATTCAATGAGACTATAGATATTGTCTAGAAACCAGAGATCGATACCAGTAACCTGATTAATTTGTTCAATGGTTACTCCTCTTCTCAATGCCGCAGCAACGTGCCAAAGCCTATCTGAAAAGGGTAAGGTTAATGCCGCCAGTAGTTTTTCTTTTTGCTGCTCTGGGGATAAACCAATTTGGTTCAGGCTAAAACGAAAATTTTCCTCAAAACCGTAAAGCCCAGTTTCTGTAGACCTGATTGCTTTATACAAGGCTTCTTTGAAAGTACGCCCGATAGACATGACTTCGCCGACTGACTTCATCTGTGTCGACAAGACGGGTTCAGTTTGAAAAAATTTCTCAAAAGTAAAACGTGGAATTTTAACTATGCAGTAATCAAGTGTTGGCTCAAAGGAAGCTGGAGTAACCTTGGTTATATCGTTCTTGATTTCATCCAGGGAGTAACCAATTGCCAATTTCGCGGCAAACTTTGCAATGGGAAACCCTGTTGCCTTGGAAGCTAAAGCAGAACTCCTGGATACCCGAGGATTCATCTCAATAACTATCATTTCACCTGACTTTGGATCAATTGCAAACTGGATATTTGATCCGCCAGTCTCTACACCTATTTCGCGGATAATATCGATCGCCGCATTTCGCATTATTTGATATTCTTTATCAGTCAGAGTTTGAGCAGGTGCAACTGTTATGCTGTCGCCAGTATGGACACCCATTGGATCCAGATTTTCAATTGAACAAATTATGACAACATTATCTTTCATATCCCGCATTACTTCCAACTCGTACTCTTTCCATCCTATGAGAGACTTTTCAATCAAAACCTGAGATACAGGACTGGCTTTTAAGGCAAACTCAACCAATTCCTCAAAATCATCTTTTGAATAAGCTATACTTCCTCCTGTTCCACCCAAAGTGAAAGAGGGTCTAATAATAACGGGGAAACCTGTTTCTTCAACAATCTTCCAGGCATCCTTCATGTTTTCAATATGACCGCTTGGTGGAACTCTCAGCCCAATTTTAAACATTGCCTCTTTGAAAAGGTTCCGATCTTCAGCTTTTTTAATTGCGGAGACATCAGCGCCGATTAACTCAACATTATATTTTTCAAGAACACCTTTTTCTGCAAGTGCCAGCGCAACGTTCAAGGCCGTTTGACCACCCATTGTTGGAAGAACAGCATCAGGCCTGTCACGTGCAATTATTTTTTCTACCACTTCTGGAGTAACAGGCTCAATATAAGTGCGATGTGCAAACTCAGGATCTGTCATAATGGTAGCCGGATTGCTATTCACCAAAATAACTTCGTATCCTTCCTCTTTTAATGATTTGCAGGCTTGTGTTCCCGAATAGTCAAATTCACAAGCCTGGCCAATAACAATAGGCCCTGCTCCAATTAGAAGAATCTTTTTAATATCAGTTCGTTTTGGCATTATTAATTCTTGTAAATATCAGAGATTTCTATTTGCCGGGAACGCTCCCATTTCAAATTCATATATGCCAGCTTGTTTATCAGTTCTGAAATCAGCCTTTTTCCTTCAGACTTTATTGTTTCCTCTGTTAATTTAGTTATTTTTCCCTCGATCTCCTTAACATTGACTTCCAGTTGACGCCTGTTCTCTTCCAATACTGAAAGTTCATTTGTCAAACTTTCTTTTTTTGCACCATAATCCAGGCGTTCAACTTTTGCCTTAATCTTGTCGATATGTCTGGAGTTCTTCAAAAAAGCTTTCTCTCTTTTTGCTAATTCTTTCTCTAGAACCGCTAGTTCTTTCTTCCAGGATCGGTAAAGAAGGAAATATTTTTTCGTTTCTTCTTTTATATAGCGTTGAGTCTTACTGGGGTGGAAACAAAAGTATCCTGTAAAGAACCATTTGTCCTGCCTGGGAACTATACGACCTTGGAAGATATCATTCTTTCTAAATACTAGCTTTGAATCTTCTTCATCAATAATGAATTTCTCATCCGTGAATAAATTTAAAACTGTTACTGAATTATCACGGACTTTTTTTACTTCAAAGAGTGCCTGAATGTTATTGGAAATGTCTTTGCAGACATCTATATGCTCTTGAGTCCAAGTAAATTGGTTTTCTTCCGTCAGGTTTTCCAGGATTGTTGTTTGAGACCCCGGCAAATAATTATCCAGTAGATACCACTCCAGGAACAAAGCCATTCTTGTGTTATATGACTTGTCATCCTCATAAATTTCTCCAGTCATCTTCTGGTATTCCTGCTTAGCCTGCATGATTTTTTCGGCGGGGATATGCTGAGCAATAAACTCGAAAAGTTGCTCTAAATTTTCTTTGAGCATCAAACTCCTGCCTTCATCATTTGGGTGAACTGTTGAAAAAGATGGCTGGAGTCATGAGGGCCAGGAGAAGCTTCAGGGTGATACTGAACCGAAAAAACTGGCCACTCTTTATGGTGTATTCCTTCGACCGTTCTATCATTCAGATTGATGGATGTAATCGCTACCGATTCCTTAATAGAATCATGATCGACAGCAAACCCATGATTCTGAGAAGTTATTTCTACCTTTCCTGATGGAAGATCCATTACGGGTTGGTTTCCACCATGATGTCCAAACCTGAGTTTGAATGTTTTCCCATTCAAAGCCAGATTTAGAATCTGATGTCCCAGACAAATACCAAATACTGGAATCTTACCCAAGAGAAGTTTTATATTCTGGATAGCATATGGAACACCTTCAGGGTCACCTGGACCATTTGATAAAAACACACCGTTTGGATTCAAGGAAAGTACATCTTCGGCAGGAGTCGAAGCCGGAACGACACGCACTCGACAGCCAGCATCTGAAAGTTTCCTCAATATATTTCTCTTTATTCCAAAGTCATAGGCCACCACAAAATATTTTTTTTCTGTACTTGGCTTTAAAATGGTTTCACCATCTCGAATCAACCACTCACCTTCATCCCAATCATATGGTTCCTTGCAAGTTACTTCTTTAACTAAATCCCTACCTACCAGTCCCGGGGAGTTTTGTGCTTTCCTAACCAGATCTTCAGGGTCTTTAGAGGATGTTGATAAAACTGCCTGTTGGGCACCTTTTTCTCGAATATGTCTAGTCAAAGCACGTGTATCTATTCCCTCTATACCGATGATGCCAAAACTTTTCAGAAAGTCATCCAGTGATCCATTTGACCGCCAATTGCTAACAACACCACTCAATTCTTTAATGATAAAGCCAGAAAGGTGAGGGCGGTCCGATTCAAAGTCCTGAGGATTAATACCATAGTTTCCTATCAAAGGATAAGTCATCAAAACCATTTGCCCGCAATAAGAAGGGTCAGTGAGTACTTCCTGATAACCTGACATGCTGGTGTTAAACACTATTTCCGCATCAACTTCTCCTTCGGCACCAAAATTTCTGCCTTCAAAGACTTTTCCATCGGCCAGTGCTAAATATGCTTTCTTCATTTCTAAAAAGCTCAACTAATTAATCGCTTTGATCTGAATATACGGATTTACCTGATACAAAGGTATGAATGACTTTACCTCTTACCTTCCAGCCCTTATACGGGGAATTCTTACTTCTAGATTTAAACGTTTCTGGATCTATGGTGTACTTGAAATTGGGATCAAAAATAACAATATCCGCATCTTTTCCAACTCCAAGAGTTCCTTTATCTAGATTAAAAATTCGACAGGGTTGTTGAGTTAAAAGGTCCACCGCCTTTTGCAAAGAAATAATTTTTTCATCGACCATTTTAAGGGTAAGAGGAAGAGCTGTTTCCAAACCTACAATTCCAAAACAGGCATTACTGAATTCCACCTGTTTGTCAGTAAGATCATGAGGGGCATGATCAGTAGCTATGATATCTATCGTACCATCTTTCAAACCTTCTTTAATAAGCTCTATATCCCCATCCGTTCTCAATGGCGGACTCATTTTTGCGTTGGTATCATAATTCCGGCAAGCTTCTTCCGTAAGAGTAAAGTGATGTGGTGCAACTTCGCAGGTAACAGGAAGTCCTTTAGCCTTTGCCTGGCGAACAAGCTCAACAGCACCTCCACTGCTAATGTGTGCCACATGCAGACGTCCTCCAGTTTTAGGTAAAAGGCAAATGTCACGAAATACCATAATATCCTCAGCTTCTACAGGCATTCCTTTTAAGCCCAGTTCTGCAGAAACAATACCTTCATTCATACAGCCATCACGAGTTAAATCCAGGATTTCACTATGTTGTATACATGGGAGGTCAAACATTCGACTGTATTCCAATGCTCTTCGCATCAGTTCGCTATCCATGACAGGTCTTCCATCATCAGAATAACCAATACAACCTGATTCTTTTAATTCTCCCATGTCCGACAAGGTTTCACCTTTTAAACCTTTGGTGATGGCCCCAATAGGAAGTATGTTGACCAGTCCTGTCTTCTCAGCCTGTTTGAGAATTAATTCAGTGACAGAACGGTTATCATTGACAGGTGAAGTGTTAGGCATAACCGCAACTGTAGTAAATCCTCCGGCAGCGGCAGAGGCACTACCAGTTTCAATAGTCTCTTTATATTCATGGCCCGGTTCCCTGAAATGTACGTGCATGTCACAAAAACCGGGAGCAACGACACAACCTGTCGCGTCTATAACCTTTGCATCTTTTATCCGACTTCCAGAAAGTTTACCCTGAGGAACAACAGCTTCTATCTTGTTTTGATTGATCAGAATATCAAAAGAGCCGTCTATCTGATTTGCAGGGTCAATAACCTGACCGTTTTTAATTAGGGTTTGCATTGTTCTCCCCAAGTAGTAAATAAAAAAGTGCCATCCTTAGGGCAACTCCATTAGTAACCTGATTTAATATCAAAGAACGTGGACTTTCCATCACATCCAAAGCAATTTCTATCCCTCTATTTACTGGTCCAGGGTGAACGATAAGAACATCGTCACGGGCTTTTTTCAAAATACCTGAAGTCAGACAAAAATAGTTTGAGTATTCCCTCAGGCTTGATAAAAGCCCCTGATTTTGTCTTTCCAATTGGATACGAAGAACCATGATGACATCGACATCTTTAACAGCTTCTGCCAGATTATGACTCACCTCTACACCAAATCGTTCAAAGTCATAAGGAATAAGAGGAGGGGGGCCAACTACCCGGACTTTCATTCCCATGGTTTGCATCGCCTTAATATTTGAACGCGCTACACGGCTATGGTTGATGTCACCGACAATCACAACCTTGAGGCCGGATAATTCTCCTTTATGAGAGCGAATTGTAAGAAGATCAAGCAATGCCTGGCTGGGATGCTCATGTGATCCATCACCAGCGTTAATGATTGGACAATCTACGAATTGAGATAGTAGTACAGGAGCACCCGAACATTGATGTCTGACAACCAGAATATCGGGGTTCATTGCTTCCAGATTCCGCGCTGTGTCTATCAGGTTTTCTCCTTTTACTGTACTACTTGTTGAGCCAGATATATTTATGACATCAGCACTCAAACGCTTTCCAGCAATTTCAAAGGAAGTTCTGGTCCTGGTACTTGGCTCAAAAAAGAGATTGATAATGGTTTTACCTCTAAGAGTTGGAACTTTCTTTATGGGTCTTGTAGAAATTTCTTTAAAAGAGTCTGCGGTATCAAGTATCAGCTGAATATCTTGTTTAGATAAAGTTTTTGCCGTCAAAATGTTCTTTGATGAAAGAATCATTAGTTGGACTTCTCCTGGATAATCACCTTATCCTCTCCATCTTCTTCATTTAGCAGAACTTGAATGCGTTTGGATTTTGCTGTGGGAACATTTTTACCCACGTAATCAGGACGAATTGGTAATTCCCTATGACCACGGTCTATCAAGACAGCTAATTGAACGGAGGAGGGTCGTCCAAAATCCATCAGAGCATCAATTGCCGCTCGAATTGTTCTTCCCGTAAATAAAACATCATCACAAAGAATTATATGCTTGTCTTCGAGAGCGAAGGAAATGTCTGTTTTTTTTAATGCTGGTTTCTGGATTCCCTCTGCCAGATCATCTCTGTAAAGAGTGATATCAAGAACTCCATGATCAACCACTACGTTTTCAATTTCCTTGATTTTTTCCCTGAGTCTCTGAGACAGAATTACACCTCGAGTTCGAATACCGACTAAAGCGATACTTCCTGCACCATGATTGCGCTCCAGGATTTCATGAGATATTCGGTTTACCGCACGCGAAATGTCTTTATCATTAAGAAGTACAGAGTTCATAAAATAGGCAAAAAAAAAACCTCCCAATGACTAAAAAAAGCCAAAGTAGGAGGTTGCAAAGGTATTATTTGAAATATACATCTTTTTTTTATTCCCTTAATAGCCTCACAGGACTATCTTAAAGAGTTAAGTTGGAAGAATATAACCAACTTCCATTAGCAAGTCAAGCTGTCGGTGATTTTTATTAGTTTTGAGCTAGAAATTTTCAATTTTAACCAAGAACCTGCTTTGCGGCCCTCCATTTTTTGTCACCCCACAAAAGGGGGATCAGAGTTAGAAGTCGATACAAATCATTGAAATTTAGTGTAAAAGTGGCATAATGGTGGCTAATAACTTTCCATGATGTAATGGGGTAGATAAGCACCAAAAGTGGTTATCAATACTTTCTGGATTCCATATCCAGTTCTATGATTAAGAGAATTTTGCAATGGATTTATCCATAGTCATAATTATTCTACTAGTGGTCGTTTTAGGTTTAGTTCTTATTGTAGGTAGACCTAAACCAAATGACACAATGGATTCAGATAGTAATCATAGTGAGGGTTTTCCGACATCTACCGGATCAACCTTCATACCTTCTCCTCAAGCCAGCAGTTCAACTGGTGGTTCAAGTTTGCTCGATCAGTTATCCAAGATAAATGCCCGTAATTTTCCAGCATTATCAAAAAATCAGATCCCAGCAAAAATTCCTGCATTTTTTGGCAGGAAGGATATTATTCTGGAAGTGACGGGAAAACACTGGGAGGGTGGCAGCTCTATTTGTTTATATGGTGAGAAAGGAATTGGAAAGACCTCTCTGGCAATAGAACTGGCTCATCAACTGGCACCTAAATATCCTGATGCACAGTTTTATATAAGTATGACACTTGTGGGAGATAAACCATTTGCTGTAAACAAGGCAATGGGACACGTGTTAAGGGCATTATACCCCAAAGAACCTATTCCCAGCGATCCAGTTGAACTAACTCAACAATATGCAGCATCATTAAAGGGTAAGCGGTTTCTGATGGTAATTGAAAATGCCTCAAAACCAAGCCAGATCAAACGTTTGTTACCAGGAAAATCAGGTTTTGCGATTGTCACCTCAACCAACAAAATTTCACCTCCAGGATCATCTGCCAAGCCAGTCAAACAGCTTTTCCCGGATGAGGCCGAGCTTCTTCTATTTTATCTTGCTCCGCAAGCAAAGCGATGGGCAACAGAACTCAATGATTTATGTGGATATTCTCCACTTGCAATATCTCTTGTTGGTTCGTATCTGAAGGGAAACCCAGATATCTTACCTGAAACATTGATACGCGATCTTCGAGAAGAGAAACAGTTATTGAAACCAGAGGGAGATGAACTGGAAGAAGAAGTGGATGATAAAAAAGAGGTGATCGACCGGAACGTTGAGCCGATTTTTAACATTGTTTTCAGAGATATGAGAAAGGAAACAGCTACAGTATTTCGAAAACTGGCATTGTTTTCCGGTTCATTTGATGAAAAAGCTGTAGCCAGTATTGCGGGAGACAAGGATGGGGATCACCTAAGACGGCTTGTACAATTGAAGCTGGTGGAGCACGACTCTATTAATGACAGATATTATTTCCATGATTTAATTCATAAGCTTATTAGAACTGAAGCCAGGCCATCAGAGAAAATCCTTACACATCGCAATCTTGCTATTTATTATTATGATGTTCTGAGGAATGCAAATGAACTTTATGAAAATGATGAAGATGCCCTTGAGAGCGCACTGAATCTTTTTGATCTGGATTGGTTTAATATACAAGCTGGTCAAAAATGGACTGCCCAGAAGAGCGAAGAAGACGCTACGATCGCTAAACTTTGCGGTGATTTTTGCAAGGAAGCTCGTGTATTGATGCCTATGAGGCACACTACTGAAGAATGCATTGAGTGGAATGAATCAGCTCTGACGGCATCGCGTGAGTCAGATAATATCGAGTCAGAAAAAAACAACCTCTTATCTCTTGGAATGCAACTGCATTCGCTGGGCCATTATGACAAGGCTATTGATTATCTTGAAGAAGCCCAGGAACTTTCCTGCAAACTCAGTGATGTTGGGGATGAAAAAATATCCCTGGATTTACTTGGTCAATGCTGTTTCAGCACAGGAAAATTTGAAAGAGCCATTGAATGCTTTACCAAAGTGCTTGAGTTTGTCCGTTTAGAAGGCAAAACCAGCAAAGAAATGGAAGTATTATTTATGCTGGCTCAAGCCTGTCATAAAGAAGGAAAGTATGAACAGGCAGAGTTGAACTTCAAACTTGCATTGGAAAAAGCTCAAAAAGCCGGCAATAAAGAGTTTCAGGTTAAAGTTCTCGATGAATTAGGGCGTTTATGCACTACGATCAAGAAATTTCAATCAGCAATTACCTATTTAAAAGAAGGTAAGTCCTTGGCTCATCAAGCTAACTTGAAAGCTAAAGAGATGAATATTCTTGAAACATTATCAGCAGCCTATATTCAAACAGGAAAACATAAAAAAGCTATCGAATGTCTTGATGGAGGTCTTACAATTGCCAGAAAACTTGAAGATAACAGGGGGCAGGGTCTTCTCCTTAAAAAAATGGGGGATTACTACCTGAACCTAAAAGAGTATACAAATGCAATTGAAAAATATGAACGAGGTCTCCCTAAATTAAGAAAGTTTGCTATTATTCCTATTGAATACTCATTACTGGAAAATCTTGGAAATGCTTACCTGGAGATAACCCGTTATGAGAAAGCAATAATCTGTTTCAGGCATTCACGTTCACTGGGAAAGAAAAATTCTGACAAATATATGGAAACTAAAGCTGTCTGGAATATGTCTAGAGTATGCCAGGAATCCGGGGAATCCAGTGAAGCCGTGAGCTATGCAGAATTAGCCAGTAAGATTTGTTCGGGTCCACAAATTGAAGAAAATATTAAAAAACTGGCTGATGAAATTAAGGAATGGATGATAAAACGGGTTGAAAACGAGATTAAAGATAGTGGTTTATAGTGCGGTAAGAACCATTCGCATGTACAGTTGGTCTCTCAGCTAAGATATTTTAA
>CAYFNV010000050.1:0-10986 GCA_964344595.1 uncultured Nitrospina sp.
TTGGAACAAGCACAAAATATTTTACATTTTTTAAAATATGTATTGTATTATAATTCAACCTCAAAATAATTTTAACCAAGGTAATGATAGTAACAATTAATCCTCCTCATATTATGTTATTTATTTTAAGAGCAACAAAATCTTTTTGTACTCTCCTCATTTTCTTATCATTTAATCTGCTTTATTCAGCAAGTACGGGCAAAATATCCGGAACTGTAGTAGATGCTGAAACCCAAGAAAAACTGTCGGGCGTGAACATCATTATTGATGGTACAACCTTAGGCACAGCAACGGATGTGAATGGTCATTATGTAATTTTACAAATTCCACCGGGTATTTATACAGTGTCATCCCATTATATCGGGTATGCAAAACTGGTAACCAAAAATATAAGGGTATCTACTGACTTAACAACAAAATTGGATTTTGAAATGAGTCAGTCAACAGTTGAAGGGGATCAAATCACCGTAATTGCTGAAAAGCCGCTTTTTGAAAGAAGCGCAACAAATGAGGTACGAATCATACGAAGTGAACAACTGACCAACCTGCCCATCCGTGGATATGAAAATGTTGCTTCAATGCAAACCGGAGTTGTAGTCGATGATGAAGGTGAAATGCATGTTCGCGGCGGCAGGAGAGATGAGACTGCATTTTATATTGATGGTGTATATGTGAACAATCCCTACAATCTGGGAAGAGCCGGTAATATTCCAAATATCGCCATGGAGGAAGTGTCTATGCAAATAGGTGGATTTGGTGCTGAATATGGTGATGCAAATGCGGGGATTGTAAACGTAACTTCCAAAACTGGAGGTGAAAAATTACAATTCTCTTTGGAAGGCATTACGGACAAATTAATGACCAGTACGCCGTCAGTGGAAAAACCGCTGGCATATTCCTATGGATATAATCTTCTCTCAGGTTCAGTAAGCGGTCCGGTGCCCACTATGGATTTTATCAGGTTTTTTGGTGCCTTTGAAATTCAGGGAATGGATGATGCAAATCCGGGTAACAATACAATTCCGTATTTTAATGGTGAACTGAATTATATAACGGGATTACCTGAGAACGGCGAACCATTTGTAGATGAAAACGGAAACTATCTTTGGGATTGGGAAGATACAAATGGCAATGGTGAATTTGATTTAGTTGGAGATTCGTATGAGTCATTCACAGATTCTGATGAAGACGGAGAATATGATGCACCGGATTATCTTCTCATCGATTCGGAAGATATTGAATTCAAATATGGTCCTAAAGATGACAATTGGGTTAAAAAATTGAATTTTAATGGGAATATTCTAATAGACCTCGCACCACTGATTAATTATTCCTGGAAATTGAAATTAGGCGGAAATTATTACAACAGTCATAGATCATTGTATTCCCATGCCAGAAGTTTATTTGCATTTTATAATGATGCCAGCACATCCGATGGTATAGGTGTTACAGGTGCTCTACAACATCGGTATAATCAGTCTGAATCCATTACGAACACAATGTATGCCCAGCTGCGGGGGAACATTCCCGGTATGGAAAAAATGTTTTTCAATGCGCAGATCAGCAGATTCAGCGACTGGTTTGAACAATATGATCCTGTTTTCAAAGAAGGATATGGATCGTATATTTATGATGACGGCACTATATCTGGCAGTACTCTGCCCTATTTACAAATGGGTAAGGATATGGATCTATCCAATCCTGTCTGGATTTATTCTGATACTGAAAATACTGAATCCAATTTTTCTTACTGGATTGATGATACAAATTATACTTTTGTAAGGATTGATTATGATACAACCTGGATTAATCCACTGTATACTGACGTGGGAATCCGTCCGTCAACTGATACCAGAATTGCCAATTATACAGTAGCAGGATATAATTCTGCTTCGTACAGTAAAGATCAATCCAATCACATAACTTTTAAAGGATCATTAATATGGCAATTGGGTGCGCACGAATTAAAGACAGGTGGCGAGATCAGAAATAACACAATACGGTTTTACCGAATGGGTAGAGCAACCTCCCTTACCAGATATTTTTTTAATAATCCGCCATACTCACCTACCCAGGATAGATGGGGATATGATGCATCTCTGGAAACGGTTGTCTCCGGAGAGTCTGACAATATTCCCGATTATCTTCAGGATGGTTCAGATACCTGGGATCCCGACAATGACGCAGGTGACCCATATTTTGGACAGGATGGAATCTATGGAACAGATGATGATGATGAAATGGCTGAGACATTATATAATAACGGTTTCTTTTCTCACAGTTCCTATATAGATGATTTTATTTTCCAGGGATATAAATCTGCGTTTGCTGAAAACCTGGGATATGATATTACCGGAAAAAATGAAGTAGACAGTGGTCTTGATAAAGCCAGAAAACCGGTTATGGCTTCCTGGTTCCTGCAGGATAAATATGAGTTGGAAGATTTGATAATGACTCTGGGTATCAGGTATGATTATATTAATCCTAAGAATAAAATTTTCAACCCCGAAACCGGTGGAAATCAGAATATAATTATTCAAGACGATGGCACGATTGCGGAAACTGTATATTGGAATGATGCTGACGGTGATTCAGTAGTGGAGGTGCACGAATACACCGCCTATGCACCAACCGAAGACGACTCTACCGGACTACCACATAGAATTGATGCTTATAAAAACAATATCTGGAGTCCGAGAATAGGACTGGCATTTCCTGTAACGGATAAAACAGTATTTCATGCTCAATATGGAAAATATGTCCAGCAGCCGGAATTGAATAGGTTGTTTATCAGCTATACCAGGTTTTTGTCAAATCTGGAGCAGGGTAATTTCACTGTTTCAGCTAATCCGGAACTAAAACCGGTAAAGACAACTGCCTATGAAATTGGTTTTAAGCAGCTTATATCCAATAACATAAGTATTGATGCGACTGTGTTTTATAAACAGATGAGCGATTATATTCAGATTAGGAATGTTTCTGCAAATCCCACCGGATATGCTCTATATGTCAATGGTGATTATGCAACAGTCAAGGGACTGAGTTTGTCCATGCATACAAAACGGATTAACCGATTCCAGGTTGATGCAAATTACACATTGCAGTTTGCCGGTGGTACAGGCTCTAATTCTACAAGGCAATTCACAATTGCATGGCTGGGAGGGAATTTCCCCACATTTGTATCCCCGTTGGAATTTGATCAGCGACACACCGGAAATCTCTCAGTGGATTACAGAATCGGTGATGATGGCAGATACATAAAAAATACCGGATTGAATGTATTGTTCAGATTTGGAAGCGGGTTGAGATATACTCCATCTAAACCGAGGACAGAAGTATTTGGCGGAAGTTTAGCATATCAACCCACTGCAGGGCTGAATGCAGGTGTATTACCCTGGACATTCCAGTTTGATCTTAAAATGGATAAATCCTTCAGTTTTGCCGGTACAAACATGGCAGTATTCGTTTGGGTAGAAAATGTTCTGGATAATGAGAATGTTACCGGTGTGTATAATTCAACCGGACTCCCCGATAATGATGGCTATCTAAATACATCCGGCGGTGAAACCTGGCTGGAAACTGCATTAGGCGGACAGGCATTTGGTGAACAATTGTATAAATCAAGAATTTCTAATCCGGGAAATTATGGAGCACCACGGCAGATCAGAATTGGTATCAGATTGGATTATTAGAAAATGAACATTCTACAAACTAAAAAATCATACTTGTTGGTATTTACTTTTATTTCCTGTCTGGCAGCTAAAGTTCCGGTAACCCAATCCACAATAAATGAGTTACCGCCGGATGTATTTCGTTCATCTACAACTGTGGAGCATACAGTCTGGGATGGCAACCAGATATCCACTTGGCACGGAAACCATGGTGATGTGGTTTCTTTCCATATTACGGGAAATTCAGGTTTGGAATGGCCCAAGGGCAGTGGAAAATTAGCAGTATTTCAGTCAGGTATTTGGTTGGCGAGTGGACGATCTAAAGCACCCGGTGGAGACTGGCAACCAGAAATTCGTACTGCAGCTGCGGAATATGCCGTCGAATTTATTCCCGGTACTATTGATGGTCTGGATGGGCACATTTATGAAATTCATAGAGCCGAAGTGGACGCATTTTTAGAGAATGATTTTACAACCTTTTCAACAATGTCTGCAGAACTGCCCATTACAGAAGGTGATGCAAGGACAACTTCTATAGTGTCTTTTCCCACCCAGGATTTTGAAAACTGGCCTGCGGATCTGGGCGCACCCTGGGTAGATGCCAATGGAGACGGGATATACAATATTACCGATGGTGACTATCCGGATATACTGGGCGACCAATTTCATTGGTATGTGATGAACGATGGAGATGCAGCTACCCACACACCACTTTGGGGAACAACACCTATGGATGTGGAAGTTCAGGCATCATTGTTTGGATTCAATCAATCAGGCGCTTTGGGTGATATACTGTTCATTCGCTGGGTGATAGAAAATAAAGGAGATGATGAATTAGACTCTGTGTATGTATCCATGTGGCATGATGATGATGTGGGGGATGCAACTGACGACCTGGTTGGTTGTGATGTAGATCTAAGTTTAGGTTACACCTATAATGATACAGATGGTGATAATTCCTATGGTGTGGAAGTTCCCGCTGCAGGGGCAGACTTTTTTCAGGGCCCCATAGTTCCTTCTGTCGGTGATACTGCATCAATTTTGACCTGGGATTCTGAAAACAGTTATCATTTACAAACTATACCGGATTATAAACAATTACCCCTAACGTCCTTTGTAAAATATATTAATGGCAGCCAGGATTTTAAGGATCCGGAAACTTCTGAAGAGGCATACAGATATATGAATGGATTGATTGGAATATCCGGTGAACCCTACACAGATCCTATAACCGGTAACCCATCCGTATTTGTACATGATGGGGATCCGGTTGCAGGTACCGGTTGGTTAGATGATGATCCCGGTGACCGCAGATATTTGATGACTTCCGGTCCATTTTCCTTTGCACCCGGAGATGTGCAGGAAGTTGTGGGATGCATCATTATTGCCGGCGGGTCGGACTGGGCAAAATCCATAACAAAACTAAAATATTTTGACAAATTTGCACAGGCTGCATTTGATGCAAATTTTGATGTCTGCTCTCCTCCCATACCAACTGTGTCTGTTGCACAGCTTGACGAAAAGATTATTCTGTCTTTTGAAGAAGGCAGTGAAAATGTAGAGAATTTTATTTGTGCAGAATATACATTTGAAGGATACAATATATACCAGGGTGAATCACCTAACGGACCGTGGGAGCGTATCACCACTTTTGATCTGGTAAACGATATTAAAACCATTATGGACTTGGAATTAGATGAAACAACTGGTGAAATTCTGGAATTACAATCCCAGTTTGGTACTGATTCCGGTATTGAACATCATATTGAACTCACAGAAGATGAGATCAACAGCGGACATCTTATAAACAGCAGAAAATATTATTATGCTGTTACTGCATACGCCTATGATCCGGATGCAGCCCAAAGAGTGATCGAAAGTCCAACCAATGCCATTACCGCAATACCAATGGAACCGGGACTGGGCTCAGATATAGAAGCTACCTATCATGACCTTTTGGAAGTAAACCATACCAGCGGTATTGCAGGATTAGAGGTATATGCCCAGGTGATTGATCCCTATCAACTGACAGGAGATGATTATTCATTGTATTTTACTACAGATACAATTACTGGTGATAATTTTTGGAACCTCATAAACACAACAGATAATGATTCTCTGTTTTTGAGTCAAACAACATTTCCTGCATCATCCTACACCATCACAGATGGCTTTATACTGACTTTTGACAATGCCACATTCGATGCACCGACAAATTCTTCCAATACAACCCAAACTGTATTTGGTGATACCAGCAGTGAAACCAATATTACGTACTCTATAACAGATGGCACCTGGACAGCATTTATGGCTGGATATGGTCTTACTGCAGGAACTACAGAAAAAGAGGTATTACAGAAGGATATAAAATTTGTATTCACCGAAGAACCCCAAAAAGGATTTTACTGGAATGGAATTAATAATGACCCATTTGATTTGGGAGATATGCCATTTGAAATATGGACTGTAGAAGACAGCGTAAGGATCAATGCAGCGATCTGGATTTTAACTGGTGGTGAGGATATGGTACACTACGATGATTTTACAGTTGATTCAAACGGTGATACAATCAATTTTATTTCCTTTCATAACCACAAAATTGTGCCCATATATACACCCTATGATACAACTGCAACCTTTAAAGCCTGGAATGACGGAAGTGAAAATCTCGGTTGGGTGATGCAGTTTAATAAAGATGAATCACAATTTGTTGCCGGAGATGAGTTTGTAGTAGAATTTAATAATCCGGTGTTCCCGGGAGTAGATGAATTCACTTTTACTGCCACAGGTGAAATTGCAGCTTCATCATCCACCATACAAAGCCAGTTGGATGCAATTAATGTTTTTCCCAATCCATATTTCGGAAAGAATGTGGAAGAAACCAATCCTCTGGACAGATTTGTATCCTTTACCCATTTTGGTATAGGGAAACAGATTATACGGATTTATAATCTTGCTGGAGATCTGATAAAGAAAATTGAGCAGACAAATGATTCTGAAAATGATGCGGGAAATATTATCCGGTGGGATCTCAGGAATAATGCAGGGGTTCCGGTGGCATCAGGGATGTATCTGGCATACATAGAAACTCCCTTTGGTAATAAAATTTTAAAACTTGCAATAATGCAGCCGGAAGAAAGAATAGATGTGTATTAATTTGAAATTCCGTCAAATCTCTAAAGGGGTATTTAAATACGCATTGCTGACAATGTTCATTTCATCAATGATATTTGGTGCAAGTAAAACCCGAAGAGGAACTGCCGGAGCACCGGAACTGCTCATACCTGTTGGCGCACGGAATATCGCTATGTCTGGCGCATTCGTTGCCGGACTAACCGGCATAGAAGCTGCAGCATGGAATCCGGCTGGTGTGTCAGGAATGGACGGAAATGTGGAGGTAATTTTTTCGCGAACTTCCTGGCTTGCAGATATTGGTGTAAACTATGCAGCTTTTGCTTCCAATTTCGGCGGATCAAATTATTTCGGTATGACCCTTCGGAGTCTGAATTTTGGAGAAATCTCAGTCACAACTACTGATAAACCGGATGGGACCGGTGAAACATTTTCACCCAATTTTGTTACTCTTGGATTTCTTTTCTCCAAGAAGATGACAGACAGAATTCTTTTTGGTGCAGATTTCAAAATTGTACAGGAAGGTATTATGCGGGAGTCTGCAACGGGATTCGTATTGGATGCCGGAGTTCAGTATACAGTACAGCAGAATGGACTAAACATTGGTGTTTCGTTAAAAAACCTGGGACTCAATATGATCTTTGATGGTCCTGATCTGGAAGAATTTTATGAACCGGACGGTAGTGAACCGGGTACATCCACGGAACCCCGGAGAATCCATTTACAGGAATTTGAAATGCCTACTACATTGGAAATGGGTGCTTCATACGGACCCGTGAATTTAGGTATGGGCAGTGTAAATCTTGCAGCTTCATTTTTAAACAATAATTTTTCATTTGATGAATACCGTTTTGGTGGAGAATTCATTTTTCAGGATGCCCTGTTTCTCCGAGGCGGTATGACAATCGGTTTCGACCCAGAACCCTATGGTGCTGATGGGATCGAGGGAACTTCTGATGACAGCGATGACGATCAATTTGAATTTCAGACAGAAGAATTTATCTGGGGACCCACATTTGGATTTGGGATAAACCTTGCAAAAGTCACTGCATTGGATATGACATTTGATTATGCGTATAGATCTGTAGAATTTTTCGAATCATCCCAATGGGTAACTCTTTCAATCGGTTTTTAATTTTCAATATTAATCAATAAATAAACGAAAAGGAGAAAGTATGAGAAATAAAATGCTACAAATAACAGGGATGTTTTTTATCCCGCTGAGCTTGGTTTTTTCTGTCCAAAGCTTGGATAATAATATTGTGGATGTGGAAAAATCTCATGTATTTGGATCTGAATTCCCCGGTGATTCCAATAACGGAGAAGAATACGATGCATTTACCCCTGATGAAATGATTCCAAACCCATATTTTGGAAACTGGAACAGAAGTACTGCAGATACAATGTCTTACTGTCCTGATATGGGCGGTCAGTTTGTATTTGTTCCTGGTGATTTTATGGTAATGTTTTATCAGATGCCGGCAGATGGTATCATAAAAGGTGTGAATGTTCCTGTATTTGAATGGGCTGATGATTCAGAAACATCTGAAGACCAGTTGGAAGTAACTGTCTGGAAGGTAAACTACCCAAATGGATCAGATGGAGAGCCCTATTCAACAGACTATGTTGACGGTGGCGGATGGCTGGGATATGCCTGGGATGGAGAAGATCATTCCACTGCTAATATCTTCGGCAATGAATGGTATGGAGATACTGAAGATGAAGTTGGTACCTGTGGCGGAGCCGCACCGGTACCTCAAGCTTCAGATCCCCTGTTTGAACAGATATGGCCATCAGGATTCCAATCAGCTACATTTACACCAGCTCAAACCACAGTGCAGGAAGACAACTGGTTTTCTACGATTGATTTCGGATCTGAACCGGAAGCACTGCAGGGTGAATGGGTTGCTATTATGGTAGAAAACCAAGGTACTATGGCAGAATTCACCGGATTTTTCTATTGTGAAGGCGCTGGAGTTGTGGATCCCTGGGTATTCTCCAAGTTCTATGGAACAGAATGTGATGGAACTTCCGGAGAAGCCGGCTGGCATATCCGCCATTGGGTTGTTCACTGGCCGCTTGCTGTAGAACTTACTGGTGACAGACCGCCGGTGTTTGGTGATGTAACGGATCTCCCCACAACCTTATCTACTGAAGCGAGAACTGTTGAAGCGGTAGTAACAGATGATAATCCATCCGGCGGGGATGCAGGAGTTGCATCTGCTACTCTATACTATTCTGGTGATGGTGTAGATTTTATGGAAGCAGCAATGACAAATACGGAAGGTGACACCTGGAGTGGTGAGATTCCCGGATTTGATCCCGGAACCACAGTTTCATGGTACCTTGAAGCTGTGGATGTAATGGGCGGTTCATCTTCAACTGTCGTAAATTCGTATAATGTATTTGCACCAGTGTATGATGATCTGTTCATATACAACTCAGAACAATTCGGTTCCTGGATACAGGCATATTATCTGAGTGCAGCTCCGGATTGGAATGCTGATTTCTGGAGTTTTGGTGGTGCAACATCTGAGTTGATTGATAATTACCAAACTATACTGGAGGTAACCGGCGGCGGCCCCATTTTCTGTAATGATACAGATGCATTGGGTGCATGGCTGGATACTGGTGGTAAGAATTATATCAATGCAGGTGATGAATGGATGGGTGCATGTGTAGATGGTTGGACACCCACAGAATTTGCTCCCGGTGATTTTATGTATGATTATCTGGGTGTAGCCCATAGCTGGGGTGATATGAATTTTGCAGTATCCGGTGATCAGGACGGTATATCCCGTTTGATGGCAGTAGAAGGTGATTTAATTTCAGGTGATATGGCTGCATTCTTAGGCGATTCCTTGGATCTAAACTACGATCCCAATTTTGAGATTGGTGCATCCAACTGGCTGGATGGTATGGATGTGGTTGAGGGTACCAATGTTGCTTATACCGGTTTCAGCGGCGTACTTGATGAAGGCGGCAATATTGATCCTGACGCAACAGTATACAACACAGGTATTTACACAGAACTTGCAAACGGCAGCAAGACTGCATTTTTCGGGTTTGATGTTCTGAGCTTGAATACAACACCCAGTTATTACTGGGTTGGTGTGGGTGACGTTGGTCCATTACCACAGACATTGACATGGATGGGTGAAGAAATCCTGGGAATGGAAGATGTACTGGAAATTCCTAAGACTTTTGTTCTCCATAAGAACTATCCTAACCCATTCAATCCTCAAACCAACATCAGTTTTGAATTACCTCATTACACGGATGTAAATCTGACGATTTATAATCTTATGGGGCAGTCTGTCAATACGTTGGTGGATGAAAAAATGGGTTCCGGATATCACAGTGTAGGCTGGAATGGAAAAGACCAATTTGGAAATCAGGTACCCAGTGGTGTGTATTTCTATAAAGTCACAACTAATGAAATTTCAAAAACCGCTAAAATGCTTTTGCTTAAATAATCACTATTTAGGTATTAGTTAAAAATTATAGGGCGATCGAACCATTCGGTCGCCCTATTTTATTATTAATTTGAATAATAGAATGAATCCGAAAATTGTTATCCCTATGTTGTTACTAACAGCCCTGACTATTTCCTGTACAACAAAGGAAAAGAATGCGGCTGTTTATTCAGTGAATTCACATACAACATCCAAATCTGAATTATTCAAGGAAATCCCGGAATCCGAATTCAGAAATGGAGATTTTAAATCAAGACAATCTCAAATTGAAAAATTAATTACAAATAACATCATCATTTTAGAATCTCAAAAGCATGGAATTATAGATTCAGCATCATTTCACTCAAGATTGGATTACAGAATACAAATTGTAACTGTTGATAAAATGATTGAAGATGAGGTTTGGCAGCCAATTTTAACAGATTCCAGTTTGCAGATTTTATATGACCGTATGAAAAATGAAGTAGGTGTCAGCCATATCATTATTCCTTTTAAGGGATCTAAAAGATCATCAACCCAAAGGACTAAACAGGAAGCATTTACTTTAATAAAAAAGATTAGAACAGATATTATTGATAAAAATATAACTTTTGAAAAAGCTGCTCGAAAATATTCTGAAGATCCTTCTGCATTGGAGTTCGGTAAGTTGGGATATTATAATTGGGGTTCATTATTTGAACCGATTCAATCCACAGCATTTTCATTGA
>CAYFNV010000051.1:0-10559 GCA_964344595.1 uncultured Nitrospina sp.
CTTCTCCTGGAAGGGTCTCTATCTGTAAACGCTTTTCTCTACTTACCCAAATAATGACTGGACATGGCGATTTAAATTCAGCCATAGAAGCTTTGCAGTTAGGGGCTTCAGATTACTTACTTAAGCCCTGCAAAAAAGAGGAGCTGCTTTTTAGAGTAGCGAATTGCTTTGAAAAACTGGATATGCAAAATGAGGTCGCAAAAACCCTTGAGGAATTGAAGCACTCAAAAATTGAAGCCGAACGCGCCAACATGGAGAAATCTAACTTTCTCGCCAATATGAGCCACGAAATCCGTACTCCCATGAACGCCATTCTTGGTTTTTCCCAGCTTCTTCTTAGAAAGCAGAATTTAGGTGAAGACACAAGAGACATGATCAGAACTATTGATACCAGTGGAAGAGGCCTTCTGGATTTGATCAACGAGATTCTGGATATATCCAAAATAGAAGCAGGAAAGATGGAGTTGAATATCCGGGTCTTCGACCTCAAGCACTTGGTTGATTTCATTTCGAGAATGTTTGAGATTCGTTGCAGAGAGAAGGATTTGGAGTGGATTGTCAATGGGTTTCCCAGTCCGATCATGGTTCAAGGCGATGAGATGAAATTGCAACAGGCATTGATAAACCTTCTGGGCAATGCTACCAAGTTCACTAAATCGGGAAAAGTTGAACTTATTGCAACCTCCTTGGAGAATGACCAGTATCGGTTTGATGTAATTGACACGGAAATCGGCATTTCTCCTGAAGAGCGAGATAATATTTTCCATGCGTTTAAACAGGGTGAAGAAGGAATAAAAAAAGGAGGCACAGGTCTTGGGTTGGCAATTTCAAAGAAACAACTGCAATTAATGGGATCCGATTTGTTCCTGGAATCAGAAATTAACATGGGCACACACTTTTATTTTACCGTGACTCTCCCATCGGCAGAAAAAGGCATCGCAGAAGATCGCAGAGGGAAACACAGAAACATTCTCAGCTTGGCAACTAACCACAAAATCAAAGCCTTGATTGTAGATGATATCAAGGGTAATCAGGCCATTCTCTCCAAACTTTTATCGGATATAGGAGTCGAAACTATAACTGCCGTAGATGGCAAGGAAAGTGTGGCAAAAACCAAGGAGTATCAACCTGACATTATTTTCATGGATATTCATATGCCGATAATGGATGGTGAGGTAGCCGCAAATCTGATCCAGGAGGAGTTTGGCAGAGACCAGTTTAAAATAGTGGCCGTCACGGCAGATATAATTGGCAGAAGTCATGAATATTATATGTCTATAGGATTCCATGATTACATTTCCAAGCCCTTCAATGCAGAACAAATATACAATGTCTTAGAAGAATTGCTTGGTGTTGAGTTCGTTTATGAGGAAGATGAGGTTGCCCAGGTAGAATCATCAATTGGAAAAATAGATCTTACTCAAATAACCATCCCAGAAGAACTCTATGACAGGATGCTGAAATCTGCTGAATTACACTGCTTAACGCAGATCGAGAAAGACTTGGAAGAATTGGGTCACCACAGCGGAGTTACCAGGCAATTTGTCGAACATTTAAAACAATTGTGGAAGAATTTTGATATAGAAGCAATTATCAAAGTATTGCGAAGCGTATCCACAACCAAGGCTTAAATCTCGAACCGTTAACGAAAAATGGTTTTTGTTGTCAAAGAAAACCGAAACTCATTTCGAGGCACAATTGCAACTATTGTAAAATGAGTATATATCTATTATTTGATCAACTGCAAAAGAGGCTCATTAAATGGTCCGTATCGTCTTGGTATTCTCATCGTTCTTTTTTTTCCTGAATATAGCATGTGGGCACGCACAAAGTTCACAGAGCCAATCTATTTCAGCAGGGAGACAAATTGGACAGACTGTTGGAGGCATGGCGGGTGGAGCAACAGGAAATTTTGTCTCAGGAGGAAATTTAGCGGCTACAACTGCAGGTTCTGAAATTGGCCGCCAAATCGGAGGCATCGCTGGAGAGCAAGCCGCTCGAACAATTACAGGTAATGTCCCTGCTTTAGAAAATGACGAATCCCGAAAATCTTCAGACAACGAAGAAAAGCCGGAAGAAGCTGGAAAGAAAATATCCCCCTTACTAAACCTAAAGTAACAGCAAGCCCTCCCGGTTGCCATCGGCCACAACATTATATCTGGTTGGAAGTTCACACCAATTATGAGTTTTCTCTCCCCTGATTTTGATCGACTCAATTCTGATCCCGTGGAAGGTTCAAATCCTTAACATTTCACCATCCATTAAAAGGGTTCACAGGTTTTTACTGTGGATTAATCTTCTTTTCTCCTTAATCGGCGTGAAGCAATTTTTAGATTGTTTTGTGCATCGATATAGTCCGGCTTGATCTTGACAGCCTTTTTAAAGTGAAAAATAGCTTCTTCCATCTTTCGTTCCGCTGCAAGAGCAAGTCCAAGGTTATTATGCGCTAAAGCAAAATCAGGATTCATCTTAATCGCTATCGTGTAATAAAAAACAGCCTCTTCAAACCTTTTCTCAACAAATAAAGCACTCCCAAGGTTGTTGTACGCATCAACCAGGTCAGGCTTTAGCCTAATCGCTCTCTTAAAATAGGAAATAGCTTCTTCAATCTTTTGTTCGTTAAACAGAACAATCCCAAAGTGATTATATGGCTCGGCGTAGTCAGGGTTTAATTTAATAGCTTTTTTAAAGTGGGAAATAGCTTCTTCAGTTCTTTGTTCATTATATAGAGCACTTCCAAGGTTGCCGTATGCCAAGGCAAAGCCAGGGTACTCTTTATCTGTTACTATGATTGCATGTTTAAAAAGAGTAATACTGTTCTTCCAGTGACTAACTTGGTTCCATGTTGTTGCCATTAATACTGGAATGTATATAGCTGCCAAGAGAGCCAAAACTTTGCTCTTATGACTCCATCTTGCCACAAGTTCTGGCAACCCCCACGCAACAATGATAAATATTCCAATGAGAGGTACATAGGCATATCGGTCTGCCATGGCCTGAGCTCCGACTTGCACAATCCCAATCACAGGCACAAGAGTTCCTAAATACCAAAACCAGCCCACCGCAAGATAAGGTAAACTTCGGGCTAATCGAATTATCCACGCGGTTAAAATGATGAGCAAAGCTGCAGACAGATGTCCCTTCCAAGCAAGTAATTCATTTTCAGGGTGAGCATAAAAAACAGATAAGTCGCTGGGCCAAATCATTTTTTTTAAATACAAAAGATATGAAACCAAAGCGTTAGTAATGCGCTCATGCATCGGTATAAACTCTGTTGACTGTAACGCGCCGTCCATTTTCTGAACTATTAAAGTTGTAATGCTAGAACCAACAACCAGTGCAAAAAGAGGAACTTTCTCCCAGATTAAACGTGATATAGAAGTCTGACTATCTGTTTGCTCTATTTCCACTTGCTTCCCGGGTTTCCACCTTCCCAAAGGCCAATAGTCCAACAAAAGAAGCACAAACGGTAAAGTGACCAACATGGGTTTGGACATTAGACCTAATGCCAGAACCAGGGCTACCAATCCGAACTTCATCACCGTTGGCTTTTCAGAATAACGGATATAAGCCCATATGGTTAGAAACCAGAAAAAAGTGCTAAGCACACTTTTTCTTTGCGATACCCATGCAACGGATTCAATATTAAGTGGATGGAGTGCAAAGAGTGCCGCAACAAAAATACTTTTCCATAATGCTCCTGTCATTCGGAGGAAAACCATAAAAAGTAAAATGGCGTTAGTTATATGGAAAAATACATTAGTGAGATGATGACCTTTAGGGTGTGGTCCATAGAGTTCATAATCCAGCATATGTGAAAGCCAAGTCATAGGATGCCAGTTAGCACTATGAGGTGTTGTGAATGCCCAATAGGCACTTTCAATGGTTAACCCAGCTTGCACATCTCCGTTGTTCGTTACATAATCTGGATCATCGTAACCAAGAAAATCATGATCTTGTACTTGCGAGTAAACAGCAAACGTTGTCATCGCCAGCATTATGCAGAGTGTGGTTTTCATTACTCTCATTGTCTTCACAGTTCATTCCGGGGCAAATTGCTTTCTACCACAACCCTCATCAACATCTTAGTTTAGTAATTAAGTTTCTTCTAGGGACTCGGGCTCGATTCCATCAGTCTAACGCAATACACACATCAAACGACTGCTTGCCCCCCCTGCCCTTGTTGCCCATCCCTGCAATTTGCCTCCACCAAAAGCGAAAAAAAAGCAAAAATTTATTGACTCCTTCCTCCAGGAACGTTACTGTTGTTTATCGTCTGATTCACCAATTTAAATGCCTATGACAACCAGAACCTCAACTACCCCCAAACCAACCAAATCCTGTTCATTGGCTGTGTGCCGCGTTGAAGCCGGGTTTCCATCACCTTCTGATGACTATATGGAAGGATCGCTTGATCTCAATGAACATGTCATCAAGCATCCTTCGGCGACTTATTTTGTCAAGGCATCCGGCGACTCTATGACAGGCGCGGGAATTTTTGATGGCGACTTACTGGTTGTTGACCGGAGCCTGGAACCTGTTCACGGAAAAGTTGTCATTGCAGAAGTGGACGGCCAGCTCACAGTCAAGCGTCTTTTAAAAGCAAGAGGACACATCTCGTTACAACCCGAAAATGCCAGTTATCCACCTATTGAGTTTCAGGAAGGAAATGAAGTTGTGGTTTGGGGGGTCGTCACTCATGTACTCCATGATCTGCTGTGAAAGTCTTCGCACTGGTTGACTGTAACAATTTCTATGCGTCCTGTGAGCGTGTGTTTGATCCCAGTCTTAAGGAACGCGCCATTGTCATATTGTCAAACAATGATGGTTGTATTGTTGCCCGCTCTAATGAGGCGAAGGCTCTGGGAATCTCAATGGGGGTTCCACTTTTTGAGCAGAAAGCAGTCATCAAAAAGCACAATGTCGCTGTCTTTTCTTCCAATTACCAACTCTATGGAGATATGTCGCAGAGAGTGATGAATAGTCTCCGCCTGCATGTCCCCGACATGGAAGTGTATTCGATTGATGAAGCGTTTCTGCGGTTAGACCATTTACAACCTCGCAACCTGTATGAATACTGCAAACTGATTCGTAGAAAAGTGCTTCACTGGACAGGCATCCCCGTGTCGATTGGCATTGGGCCTACCAAAGTTCTGGCAAAGGTTGCCAACCACGTTGCAAAAAAACAGAATGGCGTATTCGACATCCGCAGCCAGCAAAAACAGGATGAGATCCTTCAAACTCTGGATACAGGAAAACTCTGGGGAGTTGCAAGAAGGTGGTCTGAACGTTTGAGCCGAATGGGTATCAACAAAGCTTCAGAGCTTAGGGACGCAGATCCCGCTATCATCCGCAAACGCCTGTCAGTGGTCGGAGAGCGCATACTGCGGGAATTGAAAGGACAGCCCTGCATCGACCTGGAAAACATTCAATCCAGAAAAAGCATAATGTCGTCCAAGTCGTTTGGCAGCCTTCTAACAAAGAAAGAACCTCTGGAAGAAGCATTGGCCAACTATGCAGCACGTGCGTGTGAAAAGCTCCGAAAACAAAAGAGCCGAGCGCAAGCGGTATATGTATTTGTTCAGACCAATGGATTCCAACAAACGGATCGCCAATACAATAATGCATTCACCCGTACTTTATCAGCCCCCACTAGTGACACACGTATCATCATAGATGCCGCAAAGTTTTGCCTGAACAAAATCTACAAGAATGGATACCGCTATAAGAAAACAGGCATCATGCTGCTGGATTTGATTCCCGCCTCGCTGGAACAGAAACAATTATTCAATACCGTCAATCATTTACCCAGCGACCACATGATGGATGTCGTAGACCTGATCAATAATAATCATGGTCCTGACACATTATTTTTCGGAGCACAGGGCGTTGCCAGAGAATGGAAGATGCGTTGTGGGTTGCGGTCTCCACGATATACAACGCACTGGAACGAACTGCTGACAGTGAGCTAAGCTCATTCTATCAGGGCTTCCAAAAAGCTTTACGGTTTAAAATATCGATTAAATTTGTGTTCAGATCTATCTCACCTTTTACCCAGGTTTTCCGGTGTTGGTAGTTTTTTTTCAAAGCTCCGACTTCTCATTTCAACCATAACCCAGCCTGCGCAGGAATCAATCCATTGCAGATTATTATTTTTTGCTGTCGGCTTGCCCACTTCCTTTGGTGATCTTAACTTGTTCAAGTCACTCAACAATCGGTTGAGCTCTGAATCGGACATATTTTGAGCGTTGTGGTTGTCCTCATTGCATAATTCTACTATCCTGGCATGGTTTGAATAGTCGATAGCTGCGTAAGAAAATGCCCCTACAATAAAAACCAGCAACCACAAAAACACACCTGAAACATTTATTATTCTGCCCATTTATCTTACAAAGGTATAAGAAGTAAAAATATGGGAATATATCTACTCACTTTCCTGGAAAAATATCAACTATTGCTTAAGAATCTACGCCACTAACCCGATATGTATAGAAAAGGGTTTGAGTATAGCTTTGAAATTTCAGCGAAAATGGAGCATAAGATCATGCAAAAAATAAAAATATTTTTTATGGTAGCATTATTGGTCTTGGGGTTTGGCACATTAGCTCAGGCCCTGACTATAAACAAAGTAACACTGGAAAATGGCGAAGTTGTTGAAGTTCGTGACACCAGCAAAGGGGTTGTCAAATATTCATTTCCGGGTGGAGTAACGGTAAAAGTTTCGAAAAATATATTTGGAGGAACTGACTTTGTATTTCCTGATCGCGGATCTGTCAGACTTCGTGAAAATGAGTTTGGAGAAGTTGAATATATATTTCCTAGCAGGCACCATAGTGAGCGGCTAAAGCTAATCAGCAAAATTCAGTCTATTGATGGCAATAACCATAACTTCTAGACCTATTATTTGCTAAGCCAATTATCAGTGAACTCATAAGTTCCCGTTGTTAACTGTTACGCGACCATTCGCACGTCACGAAAAGAACTAAATTTCAAACTCACACTACTCAGACAATAATCACAGGGCTACGGTAAATCCGTAGCCCTTTTTTATTGGCCTGACCTTATGCTAAGATAAACTTCCAGCATCCAACTAAAAAATCAGGAGCACCATGAAAGTTAAAGAACTAATGTCTAAAAACCTGACCACTGTTACCCCTAACGACAAATTAGACCGGGTATTCTTCCTGTATAGTTTTGAGAACTTCCGTCATTTGCCGGTGGTAGAAAAAAACAAGCTGGTCGGCATTCTTTCAGATCGGGACCTGAAAAAAATTCTGGGACCCAAAAAAACCATTATCGAAAAACCGGATGGCACCACCGTCCAGCTTTCTACACGCAAGGTTAAAAACATCATGCGCCGGAATGTAAGGACTATCGAACCCGAACAACGGGCCGCCGATGCCGCAGCGATCATGGCCAAACATAAAATTGGAGCTTTGCCGGTCGTTCATAAAAATAAACTGGTCGGAATCATTACAGCAACCGATATCCTCAAAGCTTTTGTGAAACTCAGAAACGACCTGGACAATATCTAAAAGCAAAATATAAGCTGCATTATAAATTTACAAGAGGTAATTTCATGAAAAACTGGTTTATGCTGTCTCTCATCGGACTCGATCAGCCCAGCATTGTCGCCCGCCTGAGTGCAGGGCTCTGTAAGAATGGCTGCAACCTGGGAGATTCTTCCATGGTCCGTCTGGGGAATTATTTCACCATCATGCTGATGGTCGAACATGATGGAGGGAAAAACTCGCTGGAGTCCATCGTCACTTCCATTTGTGATCCTCTGAACCTCAATGCCCATCTGGTAGAGCTGGAAGACGGCATCCAGCACCATTGCGAGCCCGATGTAAGAATCAGCCTGTTCGCCGAAGACCGTATGGGCATTGTTGAAGATGCCACCACACCACTGGCTCAGGCAGGGTTAAACATTCTCCATCTCGAATCAAATGTAGGAGACGCTGACGAGTCGGGCACCTACTACATCCATCTGGAAGGAACAGTCTCTAAAGGACTGGACACACTCTACACAATTCTGGAAAAACTGGAAAAAGAAAAGGGCATCAAGTCTCACTTGATACCCATCAACGCACAAATAACCTGAATTTCAAACATACAGGAAGTAATTTCAACGGGGAGTGGCAACAGGAAAAGTTGCCCCTGCGGCGAGCAGTTATACCAGTGTGTCGGCACCACCACCGATAACAAGTTTGCCGTCTTCTTCGAGTTTCTTACAAACCGCAATGACCTTCTGCTGAGCTTTTTCCACTTCACTGATCTTGGTCGGCCCGAGGGACTCCAAGTCTTCCTTCAACATCAACGCCGCACGTTCCGACATATTGCTGAACAGTTTTTCTTTCAGTTCGTCGGTTGCCGTTTTCAATCCAATCAGCAGGTCTTCCTGGTTGATCTCTTTCATGATGAGCTGGATACCATTGTCATCAATTTTGAGAATATCTTCGAAGGTGAAGCGCAGATTGCGGATCTCATTAGCCAAGTCCGGGTCCACCTCGTCCATGGCAGTCAGGATAGACGTTTCAGTCGCCCTGTCTAAAGACCCCATGACCTCGGCGGCAATTTCAACACCGCCCAGTTTGTTACCCGAAACCGCACCTGATGTACGGAACTCCGTCTGCAATGCTTCATCCAATTCACGGATAACACTCGGCGCAACACGCTCCAGTGTTGCCAGGCGGTGCATGATCTCCATGCGATGTTCTTCCGGCAACTCACGGATGGTCAAACTGGCAACTGGCGGTTCCAGATGAGCCAGAATAATCGCCGCGGTTTGAGGATGCTCGTTAACAATGAACGAAGAGATAACCTTCGGGTCCAGCATGCGGACCGTTTCCAGTCCACCACCCATTTCCTCACCCGGCGTGGTGATATTGTTCAGAATTTCGGTTGCCTTGGCTGGGTCGAGGGCCTGCATGAGAGCCGTCTTCAGAAAATCCATTCCGGCAATGCCCAACCCGCCGGTTCCGGACTCAACGATCTCATAAAATTCTTTATTGATACCGTCCATGACACTCATATCTACATCGCCAAGAGCAGACATGTAGTTACCAATACTCTGAATTTCCCGTTCATCCAGATTCGCCAGCACTTGGGCGGCAACCTCTTCCCCCAATGTCATCAACAAGACGGCGGCTTTTTCTGGACCTGTTAGCTTTCTCGACATAACCTATTGATTTTTAAAGAGTGTTTTAAATCTAATCTCTATAATATTACTCCGACAAGCTGACTTGTCAACCCCAAACATTAAGAAAAATCGTAATAAAATGCGATTTGTCGCACAGGTTGTTTAACCTTATAATTCGGACTTTGAAAAACAAACCTTTACTAAATCCCCGTGAACTTAAAAATAGCAGACTTTTTTATCGGTACATGTTCGGGTGCCCTGGTGGCCGGGGTGGTGGCTTTTGTCTCCCCGCCTATCTTTCCCATGATTTCCGGCATGGTGATTGGAATGGTTCTGACCATGCCAATGACAATCGCACTCATGCCGTTTTTCGGCGCGTTTGAAGTGATGATTCCCTTGGGCGTCATAGGAATGACCGTGGGAATGGTCGCCGGCATTCTCTCTATAAGTATTCCCGGTAATATCATTATAGCCATTGGGGGATTGATCGGACTCACCATTGCCACAATCATCTTTTTTTCCAACAAACACCTTACAGAACAATGAGCCAACAATCTTATGACGGCGTTGCTAAAGTGTTCGACTTCTTTCGTGGAGGAGACATGCTCCGGTGGGGTCCCAGTCAACGCGAACTGTTCAAATGCCTCAAAGGCCGTGTGCTGTATATAGGGATAGGAACCGGACAGGAAATCGTCAACTTCCCTCCGGGACTGGACATAACCGCCGCAGACCTGAGCTATGAAATGCTCAAACGGTCGCACGAACGGGTCGAAAATTATCAGGGAAACATCCACCGCTGCCAGATGGATGCAGAAACCACCGCCTTTGCCGACAACACCTTCGACACCGTTGTGACGGTATGCGTGCTGTGCACCGTGAAAAGGCCCATACCCTGTCTGGAAGAAATCAAACGCGTGCTGAAACCCGACGGAGAACTGGTGATGTTCGAACATGTGCTGAGTAAAAATCCAATCTATGGAATCATCCTCAAAACCATGTCGCATATCACCGAATATCTCGAAGGCACCTACCTCGACCGCAAAACCGTAGAAAACGTCGAGCGGGCTGGATTCAAAATTCACTCGCATAAAAATGTTTATTTGGATATTGTCAAGGCACTGCGTGCCAGCTACTAGGCGTGGAGCCAACTGGCAATAGCTTTAACTGGAAACATAAAATTGTCTCGGCTTAATGAACTGTTGCTAACTGCCTCCCCTGTTAAGGGGCGGCCGGTGGCAAATGAAAAGCAGTCATTGCGAGTGTAGCGAAGCAATCCAGGTTTTTAGTCACCCTGATCCATGTCGAAGGTGGCTTTGCAAGTAAAACAAGACAATTCAAACTGGATCGCCACGCCGTTCACAACGGCTCGCGATGACATCTGAACGTCATTGCTGTAAAGGTTACATAATTCGTTGAT
>CAYFNV010000052.1:0-10040 GCA_964344595.1 uncultured Nitrospina sp.
CATAAAGAAACATGGTTTTTTGATTACCACAAATTGATGTTCAATCCCAACCATAACTTTCAAACCATAGCCATAGCATTTGTTGCCCTATTCACTACCATCAAACTGGGAACTAGATGGATCAAAATATCTATTCTGGGGCGACAAGTACAACGTATGAAGGCCAAAAAAATGAAGAAAGAATTTCCCGAGAATTTAATTAGGGGATTTTTTGGCTGGTCCATAATTGCAGTGCTAATCACCCTTCCACCAATCCTTATCACTTACGCATTATCTGATATGAATGTTAATGTTCTTGCAAGTTTTGGTATTAATTTCAATTCATTTTCTTTCAAATGGTTTGTAGCATTCGCTTACATATATATGGCTATTCATTTTTTTATTTATAAAGCATCGTTATACCTCGAAAAAACAGAAATCAGCAACTATGGAGTGTTTTCAAAATGCCCATTAATCAAGAACTGATATGAAATTTGCTTCTGAAAATTTATCGCGTGGTTCAAAGGGAGTCGCTGTAGAAGAACTGCAAATCCGCTTGGCCGGGTTCCGTGGAACTATTTGGGATGGAGACTTTGGACCCGGTACTGAATTACAAGTGATCACTTTTCAGAAAGAGTATATGGAAGTCGAAGATCCGGATGGTATCGTAGGTCAAAATGTATTTGAGGCTTTGGAAAATTTTTCCAAAGAGTTCCCGATTGATTTTGACAAAATAAAATGTCCTTGCGGTGAGTGCACCGGCTTTGGTCAAGGACATTTTAAAGGTGAATATCGAAAAGAGCCTCATATAGAAGCCTTTCATAAATACGAGTATCCAGGCATACATAAAGTTATTTTGCAGTGCTACAGAGCCGTTCTATTTTATGCAAAAACTGAAGGTTTTGATCCTCCCTTTCTGTCATCAGGTTATCGCTGCCATATCAGGAATCAGCAAAAAAGCAGGAAAAGCACCAATCATATGGGAAAAGCCATGGATTTTGATTTTCCTCGCAAACCAGGAGAAGATAAAAAGGAGGACAGCTTTCGATGCGACAAGTTCAGGGGAATAATGATTGAGAAATCCAACTTTCAAATTGGCTGGCATGGCAGGAATAAAAAATCCCTGGAACCTTCAAACATCGCACCGACCTGGATCCATATGGACGTGAGAAGTTTCTCAGCAAAATATTTGCAGGATAAGTTTTTTGTAGCAACCGAGCAGGAACTGGACAATAACGATTTACAACCTGAATAATCAAATACAAGTTTTGTGAAACTTCTATTTGTGGTTATTATTCCTATGTTCCAGGGATGAGGAGATGAAATCGCGAAACAATGGGTGCGGACTCATTGGGGATGATTTAAATTCCGGGTGAAACTGGCCGGCGAGAAACCAGGGGTGGTCTTTGATCTCAATAATCTCAACAAGGTTTCCATTGGGCGATAAACCGCTGAAAACCAGGCCCGCTTCTTCCATCTCGATGCGATACATATTGTTAAATTCATAACGATGACGGTGTCGTTCTTCGATTTCTCTTTTTCCATACGCTTTAAATGCGTTAGAGTTTTTTCTTAACTGGCAGGGGTATTCACCCAGTCGCATGGTTCCTCCCTTATCTCCGTGAGAGTCCTGATCAGGAAGTAGATCTATAACCAGATAAGGAGAAGTTGTAGAAAACTCCGCACTATTGGCATTTTTCAGCTTAGCGACATGCCGTGCAAACTCAATCGCGGCACAATGCATGCCGAGGCAAATACCAAAATAAGGCACCTTATTTTCCCGGGAATACTGAACCGCTTTGATCTTTCCTTCAATACCTCGGTCACCAAAACCTCCGGGAACCAGAATTCCATCACATTTCTTCAGCAAATCCTGGCCATCTTCTTGTTCGAGATCCTCCGCGTCCACCCAGTCAAAAAGGACACGGGCATTATTCCCAATCCCCCCATGGATCAAAGCTTCAGTAAGGCTTTTATAAGATTCTTTTAGATCTACATATTTCCCAACAATACCAATCCTGACCTCGCTCTCCGGTTTTTTTAATGTATGGTTGATCTTTTCCCATCGTTCGAGATCTGGTTTTTTTGCTTTTATTCCCAGTTTATCGAGAATGATTTCACACAACCCCTCTTTTTCCAAACTAAGTGGAACTTCGTAAATAGACGCAACATCCATTGCAGTTATTACAGAGTTGGACTCTACACTACAAAACAGAGCTATTTTTTCTTTTATCCCTTTGGAAAGTTTTTTCTCTGTTCGACATAATAGAATATCCGGTTGAATACCAATTTCCCGCAATTTCTGAACACTGTGTTGAGTCGGTTTAGTCTTAAGTTCGTCAGAGGTTTTAACATAGGGAACCAGAGTCAGATGGACATAAAGCACATCTTTAGGTTTAACATCAAACCGAAACTGGCGAATGGCTTCCAGAAAGGGCAAACTTTCAATGTCGCCTACCGTACCCCCTATTTCACAAATGACTACATCCACACCACTGCTACTACCAACAGAGCGGATATGGTTTTTGATCTCATCAGTAATATGGGGAATTACCTGTACGGTCGCTCCTAAATACTCTCCCTTACGTTCTTTTTGAATCACATTATGGTAGATACGTCCTGCGGTTATATTGTTTGCCCGGCGCATTTTTGCATGGGTAAACCGTTCATAATGACCAAGGTCCAGATCAGTTTCTGCACCATCATCCGTCACATATACCTCACCATGCTGGAATGGGTTCATAGTACCCGGATCCACATTGATGTATGGATCCAGTTTAAGAATGGTTATTTTAAGCCCGGTACACTCTAGCAAACTGCCTATAGAAGAAGCGGCTATGCCCTTACCTAAAGATGATAGAACCCCACCTGTTACGAAAATATATTTTACTTTCTTACCATTAGTTCGTTTTTTCACTTAAAATCCTCAACAATTTCAGGTTCAGGGTAATACCGTCTGTTCAGCCAGGCGCTCTTGTATAAGAACCAAGTCTGATTCACAATCAACGCCAATTGAATCTAAATCCGTTTCAACAACTTTAATACCATGTCCGTTTTCTAATATTCTCAACTGTTCCAGTTTTTCAATCTTCTCAAGATTCGACTCAGACAAGTTACTAAATTCCATCAAAAATTCCTTTTTGTATGCATAGAGGCCAATATGCTTATACCAAAATGGCTTCAAGTGTTCGACTGGAGAATTCATACCACTATTATCCCTGTCCCAGGGTATAGGAGCTTTAGAAAAGTATAGTGCCTGGCCAAATTTATCCACAACAACTTTAGTTATATTACGATCCAACAGTTCTTTATGCGACTTTATCGGAATTCTTAATGTAACAACCGATTGAGAAACCCCTTCCAACAGAGGCTTAACACTAAGGTCAATATTGGCAGGAGGTATCAGAGGTTCATCTCCCTGCACATTCACAACGATTTCACAGTTTCTATCACGGACCACCTCGGCAATACGGTCGGTTCCCGACTCATGTTCTGATGAAGTCATGACTGCAGTTCCACCAAACCCATTTACCGTATCCAGAATACGTGAGTCATCGGTTGCAACTATCAATTCAGACACATATTTCGCTTTATTCGCCTGTTCATATACCCATTGAATCATTGGTTTGCCTTGAATTAAGGCAAGAGGTTTGCCTGGGAAACGGGAAGAGGACCAGCGTGCAGGTATAACAGCTATTACTTTCGGTTCAGCAATCATGAACCAACCTTCTCCATAAATTCACTACCTGAAGAAAAAAAATCAAACAAATCGGAATTCCTGGCTTCCAGGGAAGCAAAAATCAATATTTGAATATAAAAAAGGACTTCTTTAAGAAGAAACGGGAACTCAAATGACCGGGAGGACACAGGCGCAGTTAAAAAGGCCTGAATTAGCCCTCGAAAAGGAGAATAACCTAAAACTCAATGGTCTTCAACTGATAAGTGTAAAGGCAAAGATAAAATGCTCGAATAAAACTCGTTACTGAATCTGATTCAACTGGGCAAGAATTTTACCACGTACTTCTGAAGGAGGATTCTTCTTTAAAGCGCCTTCGAGGATTTCAACTGCGCGGCTGGTTTCCCCTTTTTTTGAATAGGTCAACCCCAACATATAGCGTGAGTCATGCACCTTGTTGCCTCTCGGGTATTTGTTTAAAACTGTCTCAAACTGGAGCACAGCGTCGTCATACATCTCCAAAGCCACATAATTAGTACCAATCCAAAAAGCAATATTATCTTTTAGTTTATTTGGTGGATTGCTTAGGGCTAAATTCTGAAATAGTAAAATAGACTCGTCATAATTCTTACTTCGGTATGCATTCAAGGCTTTGTCATATTCAGGGGGAGTCTTTACCGCTGCTCTTCGCATACGTCTTTTGGGTGCCGGAGCAGATCGGGTTTTTTGCATTTTAATTCTAGTGATCTCCTCATTAAGACGAGCCACTTGTGCCTTCAGGTCTTCAACCTCCGGCTCTAGAAAATCAGAAGAATCTGTTACAGAAGAGACACTTCCTTCAAGCCTTTCACTCGCCGCAGTGATCTTAGGCTCCAAAGTACTCAAAATTTCTTCAAGTTCGCGAACTTTGCTGATTAAAGCTTCCTGCTGGCTTTGCAGACTTTCTACATCGCCTTTTAATTCATTTTTGTCCGTACGCTGATCCACACTGGCGAAACCATCAGGGTCACCTTCCATGAAACCATCTTCACTCTCATCTATATTTGAAAATTCGCTGTCTTCAGCAAAGAAATCATCCTCAGCGGAATCCACTCTTCTATCTCTTCTCTCCCGCTTTCCATCACCAAAATCCATTTCATCATCTTCACTTTCAAAAGGAAAATCTTCTTCGAAAGCTAAATCATCTTCATCTTCGCCAGCCCATGGAAGATAACTGCAACCGGAAAAAATCAAAGAAAATGTAAGCACCACTAAAAGAAGAAGGCGCGAAAATATGTTGGCGGAAGGCATGTTTGACTCCATCAAATTCCCAAAAAGGATACTACTCCTTAATAATCAATGAATTATATGAGGTTGCCACTATAATGTCAACACCATTATAAATGGTTTACCTGGCTAAATATATTTAATATTCACCTAAATTCGAAGGCATTTTCAGGTTTTTTTATTTAATTCAAGCACGGATTCCTGACCTGTTGAGAGACACCGTCTGAGTCAGAATTTCAGCGGCCCTTTCAATTTCGCCCCTGGTATTACTCCAGCCCAAGCTAAAACGAATAGATGAGTTGATTTTATCTGCAGGTATGCCCATTGCTGTTAAAACAGAAGAAGGTAGTCCAGATCCTGAGCTACAGGCCGATCCTGTCGAAACAGCTACCCCAGCCATATCCAGCCCAATAAGCAACGTATCACCTTCAACCCCTTCAAAACCCAGGTTCAAAGTATTGGGCAACCTGTTTTCGACATCACCAAAAACTTCAACTCCGGAAATCCGTTCAGTCACCAAATTAAGAAAATGGTCACGCAAAGAGGACAGTTGCGAGGCCTTCTGCAAATTCAATAATGCCAGCTCACAGGCTTTGCCAAATCCTACTATCCCGGCAACATTTTCTGTGCCGCCCCTTCTCTTCTTTTCCTGCCCTCCTCCACAAATGGGAGAAAACAAATCAGCACTCCCTTTTCTGATATAAAGCGCTCCAACGCCCTTGGGGCCATTCAGTTTATGCGCTGAAATGGATAACATATCGATAGGCATATCTTTTACACTAAAAGAAATCTTACCAACACTTTGCACAGCATCCGTGTGAAACATAACACCTTTTTTCCGTGCCACCTCACCGGCTTTAGCAATATTCTGTATCACACCTGTCTCGCTATTAGCATGTTGTAAGGAAACTAGAAGTGTCGACTCCTTCAAGTTGTCTTCCAATGCTTCAATTCGACCCAGTCTGTCTACCGACAACCGGTCTACCTCAAAACCCAGTTTTTCAAGTTGTAGACAGGGATTCAAAATAGAAGGGTGCTCTACCTGACTTGTAACAATGCGACCACCAACTTTACCTGAACCCAAGGCCACACCCAAAAGGGCAAAGTTATTTGCCTCTGTTCCCCCACTTGTAAAAACTATTTCTGAGGGAGAAGCTCCAATAAGAGAAGCAACCTGCTCACGGGCCTCGTCTACCAAAACCCTGGCTGATCTGCCTATAGAGTGTACACTCGATGGATTTCCAATCTGGCTTTGCATAACAGATGTAACGAGTTCCAGAACTTCAGGAGCCATCGGGGTTGTGGCATTATGATCAAGATAAATTTTATCCAAATTCAACCTGTTAGAAGTATAAAAGTCTGATTAAAAAAGAAAGAAAAGATGTGATTTTTCAGCAAGGTTGTAGCCATTATACCCTTCTGCTCAGACTTAAGGTTGGCCTCCTTTGACCGTGGAAGGGTCTACAGCTACCGACTTTATTGATGCAGGATCTACTCCATTCTGTTTCAGGGTTTCCTTTAATTGACGAATTTCTTTTTCCATTTGTGGCAATCTGTCCAACATACACTCTATAGCCCGGGCAACAGGATCCGGGAAAGACTCCAGCCCCTCATTATCTTCAATATCTGAAGAAACGCCTGAAAAAACCACTCTGCCTGGAACTCCAATCACAGTGGAATATTCTGGAACATCCTGGAGCACCACTGATCCAGAACCAATTTTCGTATTGCGACCAACGTGAATAGGACCTAATACTTGAGCACCTGCACCAATAACCACATTATCAGCTATAGTTGGATGACGTTTCGCCTTTTTAGTAGCGAGTCCTCCCAGCGTCACACCATGGTAGATGAAAACATTATTCCCCACCTCAGAAGTTTCACCGATCACCACTCCCATACCATGGTCAATAAAAAACCGATGGCCAATTTTTGCTGCGGGATGTATTTCTATACCCGTTATCCATCTGGAAAACTGAGATACAGCCCTTGCCAGGAAATTGAAACCCAAATTCCATAACCAATGAGCAAAACGATAGCTGATCAGCGCATGAACACCGGGATACAATAACAACACTTCGAAAAAATTCCTTGCAGCAGGATCTTTTTCGATAGCAACACGTACATCTTCTTTGATTTGACGAAACATAGTTTTTGGAGTGGGATGTAAACTATTGTTTATAGCTATATTATATCCCACACTGGGCCAGACGGAAAGCCCCCTTTCCAAATTGTTTCAGAAAGAAGGTCGGTGATTAAAGCATGGGTAAAAATCAATGGTGTGCAAATAGGGGTTTTATGAGAACAAAAACTATTTAAACATGAGAGCAACCAGTTGAGCACGGGTATGAACCCGGAATTTGGCATATATTTTTTTAAGATAATCTTTTACAGTGTGATGACTCAATCCTAACTTAACAGCAATTTGCTTATCACTCAATCCATCACAAATAAGACGGGCGACATCAGCTTCCCGGCTTGTCAAACCTGCCTCCTGCATCAAATATTTCATGTGCTTCTCAAGTTTTTCGCTAGAGCCTATATCATTCGATCTATCCCGCTTCGCATCTGGTGATAAAAAAATTTTCAAATTATCCCTTGCTCTATCAGAAAGTGTCTTCATGATAGCCAACAGGGAATCGGGATTCGATGACAACTGTTCGTTAAACTGCTCACGTGTAATTTCCAATAATCGAGTTGACGTAGACGATGTAACAGTAGCAGAACGGGGTTTTGCCCCAACCAGTGACATCTCCCCAATATAATCACCTTTGTATCGACGGGCAATCTCTTTACCATCCTTCGATACGATTAGCGCTCCCGAAAGTATAATGTACATGGAGCTACCTTTATCTTCATCTCTAAATAAGACAGACTCCTTTTCCAGTTCGTGCATATGACAATGAGAAGCCAGGTTTTCCAAGGCATCTGCAGGCACTTTCTCTAAAAAATCGATTTTTCTCAGAAACTGTAAGTTATTCATATCCAAGAACAAAATTTTTAAGTTAAAGTGATTAACTCAACCAATCATAACATTTTTTAATACATTTTTGAGGAACTCATTAGATCGCATAACATTATATTCAACTCAAAACTTAGTTCATAACCCTTTACATGCCTAGATAAAAAATCTAAAACATATCAATAAGTTAAATATTCTTAAAAAGTTAGTGCGATCTTCATTGTCAGCAGGTTTTGTCTGGCATCAACAGATAACAAGTTTGAGTTGTTGATGTTGTATTGATAGTCAAAACTAAAGTTCAGGGATTCTAAAACTTGATAACTAAGAAGGGCTCTGGCTGTTTGCTTTTCATCCCGCCTCTCCTCACCAATGCTTGCCGTTAAATTTTTATATTCCAAAAGATTGTACAAATAGGAAATTAATATTTGAAATTTTTTATGCAATGAAAAGTTGGCCCCTACATTAACGAAATTTGCGGCATAGTCGAACTGGCTTCCCTCTGTATCTTCATCAGAATATCTATAACTCAAAAAGCCATAGGATTGATTATCCATAAAAAACAAGTATTGGTCAAAACCCATAGAAATGTTGATGCTGTCACGCGGATTGTCAGTAAAAAAATCAGTAACTGTTAAAGAAGGGCTGATATTTGTGTACAAATTTGGGTGGAGAGAGAAACCAATTCTTGGTGCAACATTATGATAGGCTATGAACTCTTTCTTATCTAAAAAACTATAGTTATAGTAGTAGTCAACACCTACATCCCATTTTTCTTCATTATGTGAAACCCCTAAAGAAAGAGTATTGGATTGATAATCCAGTTCCGAGGTATCTTCCCATGCATTCTCGTAAAAATAATAACCTAGCCGGAGTTGCAGATCAGAAGTAGAAAAAAACTTGTAACCGGTGGAAAACTCATAAACTCCCGCATAGTCGGCTTGATTGGTAATAAGGTCTTGCCTGACCACCGATAAATTATCATCAAACTGCCAGCCCACATTGGCCGTCAACCACCAGTTTTTTTCAGTTTTACCTGATTTTCCTCCAACTTCATTTAGCAAACTCTCAATCTCAACGCCGATATCAGATTCCGGATCCCTTTCAAGAGCCAAGGTCAAAGCTAACTTGGCATCTTCTTTCTGTCCTAATTCCAAATAAGCTACACCAATCTGATAAAGGCTGATTTGCTCCATACCGGGATCAAGGCTCAAAACAGTTTGAAACTTAATGAGAGATTCTTTGTACAACTTTTTCTGCTGGAGAACACGCCCCAGATAAAAATAGGCCGTAGCATCTTGAGGATCCTGATCAATAGATAGTTGTAATTGTTTTATAGCCAGATCGTTGGATTTTAGATTTAGATATGCAACACCAAGATTCCGCCGGGCACCTTTGTAATTGGGATCCAGCTCAAGGACCTTCTTAAATGGAGCAACTGCTTCAGAATATTTTTCAGCTCTCAGGAAGGTTATACCCAGATAATAATACGCATCTTTATCATCAGGGTTATTTTTGATTATTTTTGAAAATTCGGCCGATGCTCTTTCGTAGTCACCCTGACTAAAATACTCGAGACCACGAGAAAGAAGATGAGAAACCGTTTCCTGTGCTTGAGAAACACCCAAATATGGACACAGCAGGAGTATGAATATAATAAACCGCTTCAGCATAGCATCCTTAAATTGGTGAATGCTGAATTGTACCCGACTAAACCTCAAACTTCCAATAGTTTAAGTAATATTACATGCAATAAGCTACATTTGTGTTTACAAATTTTGCAAAAACTTTTCTAAACTAGAAAAAAGGAGAATCCACATTGATCTGCCTGTTGGCTTGTGGAAAACTGCTACGCAGTTTACACACAGGGTCAACAGGCTCTACCACGGCAAGGATTTATATTTAAAAATCCTTTTGCAGCTGTCTTTGCGAGGAACCAAAGGTGACGAAGCAATCCAGAAAGAAACTGGATCGCCGCATTCCCTTCGGTCATTCGCGATGACATCCGGAAGTCAGCTCAAAATCATTTTACAAACTTTGCACATGCAAATGGTAACTATCCCATATTACACAAAGGACTCTATTTCTTCCCACCGCCTTGGTTTCCACCGCCTTGGTTTCCACCGCCTTGGTTTCCACCGCCTTGGTTTCCACCGCCTT
>CAYFNV010000053.1:0-9852 GCA_964344595.1 uncultured Nitrospina sp.
GTTAAAATATCTTAGCTGAGAGACCAACTGTACATGCGAATGGTTCTTACCGCAACTAATGTGGGATGAATGTGAGCTACTAACAATGAATAATTGTTTCGTTTAAACAATCTAAAATTTTGTTGATACTGTCATCTACAGTTTCCTTGTTAGTTCTTAAATGAATTTCTGGGGATAAAGGTCGTTCATAGGGTGAGGAGATACCGGTAAAGTCTTTAATTAATCCCCCACGTGCTTTTTTATAGAGGCCTTTAATGTCTCTCTCTTCACAAACCTCTATGGGACTGTCTACAAAAACTTCGATAAATCTTCCCGGCTCCATAGTTCTGCGAATGTTGTCACGATCTTTTCTAAACGGAGAAATAACAGCTACAATCACAATCATTCCTGATTCAGCTAGTAATTTGGAAACTTCACTAATACGCCGGATATTTTCTGTGCGATCCTCTCTGGAAAATCCCAGGTCGGCATTCAAACCGTTTCTAACTTTATCTCCGTCAAGGAAAAATACTAATCTCCCTTGGTCAAATAATATTCGTTCAATTTGATTTCCCAAAGTCGTTTTTCCTGCCCCAGAAAGCCCTGTCAGCCAAACAATGCTTCCTTTTTGATAATTTCTCAGTTCTTTTTCTTCTGGGGGAATAGCAACCTGCCTCATAATTAGCACCACTTTTTGATTGAAAGTTTTCGTTTTTGCGGGTTGTATGGCAGTCTTTTATAACCAATAACCTACCTAGGTTAATATACACCCTTGGTTAATAACCCTTAACATTTTCTCTTCGGAAGAAATTGTTTTTTTCTTTACTATTTATCACGCTTTTCGTTAGCTTTTTCTATTCATCAGGTTAAGATAAAACGAGTTGAGTTCTTATCGATTGCTATACTTTAATTTACTTCTATAGTCCCAATTAAGCTCAAACCAACGGAGATATCTAACGTTCTCTACTTGAGAGAGTATTAAAACTCATTTGTTAAATGACTAAAAAATGACAAAGCCGAGTTTCACTTTTTCCGATTCAGGCCCCGTTTTATTATTGCTACAGGTGTTTAAGATAGATGGTTGTGCCAACACTTTTAGTGATCTCTCTGCTTATATGGAGAGTCATGGTTTTAAGCTTTCTTCCGTTAAGAAGACATTGTTCCATGAATAGATGTGGAGGTTTCACCCTGTTTGAGACCTTGATGATCTAGCGTATCTAAATAACATAAACAACTTTTTTATATGAGTGATGACTTGGGACTATGTTCTCAGGTTATGCTAAAATATCCCTTGTAAAATATATACTTATTGCCGAAATTAATTAATTCAGGTTTTATTGTGATTTGTTAGAAGTTTTCGGTGAAAACAACATACAGCATTAAATCAACCGGATGTTTACATGTTAGTTTTTAGGCAGCTTTGGAATATGATTCCCTCGAATCAGCATTTATCTGCAATTTTATTGCTGGGTCTTATGCTAGTGGGTATGCTCCTGGAGATGTTGGGAATAGGTCTGGTTATCCCTACGTTAGGTTTCATGACACAAAACAACCTGGCCGAAGAATATCCTATTTTAGAGCCTATTTTGGAATTGCTGGGAAACCCAAGTCAAGAGCGGTTGGTGGTTATTGCTATGGCTACACTTGCCGGGGTATATACATTTAAAGCTGTATTTCTTATATTTCTTTCCTGGCGCCAAGCGCATTTTGTATCTATTTTTGAATCGAAACTTTCTCAGTCGCTTTTTTCTGGTTACTTGAACCTGCCTTATACTTTCCATTTGCAACGCAACTCGGCTCAGTTGCTCCGAAACATAATTAGTAATGTTGGTGCAATTTCAGGTGCGATTCGAAATTTCTTCACGTTGATGATAGAGATGCTGGTGACTATTGGAATCTCTATATTATTAATAACTGTGGAGCCAGTAGGAGCTGTCCTGGTAGTAGGTGGAATCAGTATTACTGGCTGGGGTATTTATCGTATTACTAAGAAATACTCGTATCAATTGGGTCAAGCATCTCAACACCATGAGGGATTTCGCATTCAGTATGTTCAGCAGGGACTGGGAGGTGTTAAAGATGTGAAGCTACTGGGTCGTCAGCAGGATTTTATAGATCAATATGGAATTCATAACATTGGCAGCGCGAATATAATCAAATACCAAAATGTTATGCAGACATTGCCAAGACAGTCTTTAGAACTTCTATTTGTTATAGGCTTGGCTGGTCTAGTAGTGATTATGCTGAATGACGGTAAACCTTTAAGTTCTTTTTTACCAATAATGGGAGTATTTGCAGCTTCTGCTTTTAGGTTCATGCCTTCTGTTAACCGTGTCTTGGTTGCTATGCAGGCGATGCGATTTTCATCGCCGGCAATAAGTACTATCAATGATGAGTTAAAGCTTTTTGAAGAGAAAAAACCTCAGGAGGTTGCAGGTGAAATTTTGCTTAAAGATAATTTGACTCTGGAGAAGGTGAGTTTCCAATATCCAGCTTCTGAAAGTTTAGCATTGCAGGATATTGATATTTCTATTCCGGTGGGTTCCTCAATTGGGTTTATAGGTTCTAGTGGTGCGGGCAAGAGTACTTTAGTTGATATCATACTTGGTTTGCTCAAACCTTACCGGGGAGAGGTAAAGGTCGACGGCAAAGGAATTATGAAAAATCTTCGGGCCTGGCAAGATAATATTGGCTATGTGCCCCAGTCTATTTATCTAACCGATGATACCCTTCGACGAAACATAGCTTTTGGTTTGCCTGTTGAACAAATAAGCGAAGAAGCTGTTACCCAGGCAGTTCATGCTGCACAGCTGGAATCCTTTGTAAAAGAATTACCTCAGGGATTGGATACGATGGTTGGTGAGCATGGAATTCGTCTTTCAGGTGGTCAACGCCAGCGAATTGGAATTGCACGTGCTCTATATCATGACCCTGCAGTTCTGGTTTTGGATGAGGCTACCAGTTCACTTGATATGGAAACTGAGCGAGGAATAATGGAAGCGGTTTGCTCTCTTCAGGGTAATAAAACCATTCTTATAGTAGCTCACCGGATTACTACAGTTGAACATTGTGACTATTTGTACCGTATCGATAAGGGAAAGGTGGCTGAAAAAGGAAAGCCTTCTGTGGTATTAGGCAATTATGTTGAAAAGGCTCCTTCTTGATAAAGAAGGTAGGGCCTCAATTATGAAGTTTTTAATGTTTGGTATGGTACTAAGAGTGGAAACTCTGATATCCGGTCGTTTTATTTGTTTAAAAGGATTTGTTTTCTAAATGGTAATCACAAGGACTCCATTTCGCATTTCATTTTTTGGGGGCGGTACTGACTATCCAGCTTGGTACAGAGAACATAGTGGAGCGGTATTAGCTACAACGATAGATAAGTATTGTCATATTTCTTGCCGTTATCTACCTCCATTTTTCGAACACAAACACCGCATAGTGTATTCACGAATAGAAAATGTGAAGAAAATTGACGAGATAATCCATCCTTCTGTTCGAGCAACTCTAAATTGGGCTGGATGTGAAGATGGTCTTGAAATTCACCACGATGGTGATTTACCAGCACGAGCAGGGCTTGGTTCCAGTTCTTCTTTTACAGTCGGTCTGGTTCATGCGCTTGCAGCTCTTGAGGGTAGGATTACCTCCAAAGAAGAACTTGCGGAAAAGTCGATCCATATAGAACAAAATATTATCAAAGAAAATGTGGGTTCACAGGACCAGATCTCTGCTGCATATGGTGGATTTAATCTTATTGAGTTCAAACGCAATGATATGTTTCAGGTTTCACCAATAATTTTACCAAAAGAACGATTGCAAGATTTTCAAAGTCATTTGATGCTTTTTTTTACCGGCTTTACACGTTTTGCTTCTGATATAGCGAAGGAAAAAATAAAAAACTTTAAAAATCGTGAGGCTGAACTTAAATGTATGAGGGAAATGGTTGATGAGTCCATTGAGATTCTCCAAAGTAGAAATACTTCCATTGAAAAATTTGGGGCTCTTTTGCATGAGAGCTGGGAGTATAAACGAAAACTTTCTGACAAGATTACTACGCCAGAAATAGATTTGATTTTTGAAGAAGCTATGAATGCAGGGGCCAGTGGCGGCAAACTCCTTGGCGCAGGGGGTGGTGGTTTTGTCGTGTTCTTTGTGAAACCTGATTTGCAACCGCAGGTTCGGGAAAGATTGAAACGATTAGTTTATGTTCCTTTTAAATTTGAGTTTAATGGAAGCCGGGTGATGCATTATCAGCCGGAAGACGTTGTTTGATAATTATGAAAAAGGATGCAAAGATTTTTGTCGCAGGTCATGCAGGGCTCATAGGTTCTGCGTTGTCCAGGAAATTGATTAGTGAGGGTTATAGCAGAACTATCACATTGACACGTGATCAACTAGACCTCCAGAATGAAAGATCCGTAAATAAATTTTTTGAAGAAGAAAGGCCGGAATATGTCCTGCTTGCGGCTGGGCGTGTTGGTGGGATTATTGAGAACCAAACATACCCCGCTGATTTTATGGAGGAAAACATTGCTATCCAGATCAATGTTTTGCGAGCAGCACGCAAATTTGGAGTGCTTAAACTTATTTTGTTCGGTTCTTCTTGTATGTACCCAAGAGAATGTTCTCAGCCAATGGCAGAAAATGTGCTTCTCTCAGGCGCCTTAGAGCCTACAAGCCTACCCTACGCAATATCAAAACTTGCAGGTGTTTATATGTGTTTGGCTTACAACAAACAGGACGGGTGTAATAGGTTTATCCCTGTTATACCGAATAGTGTATACGGGCCTAACGATAACTTTGATCCAAACTCGGCGCATGTCCTCTCTTCATTAATGTATAAGATGCATGATGCCAAGGTTTGTGGGGATGAATCTGTAATGCTTTGGGGCAGTGGTTCACCAAGGCGCGAGTTTGTTTATGCCGATGATATTGCTGATGCCTGCTTGTATTTGTTGGAACAAGATGTTTCGGATTTCGAGTTTCCTCTGAATATTGGTGTGGGGTCAGATATATCTATCAAGGAGCTTGCGGGGTTGATTGCAGAAACTATTGGTTACAAGGGGAAAATTAACTGGGATAGGAACAAACCGGATGGGGCCCTTCGTAAATTGCTTGATTGCACTCGCATGAAGTCAAAGGGTTGGGAGGCAAAAATACCGCTTAATGTTGGAATTCGAAAAACTTACGAATGGTTTTTAAAAAGTGTGTGTGATCAAAATATGAAATAGGCTCTGTTGGGGAAAGTCGGCCGCAAACTATCAGGTTGCTAAATTAATAGTTTATTTTTTGCCGCACATTGTTTACGAGTTGTACGGCCTTGTCTACAATATCTGTTGTGTCAATATTGTAAAGGCGATGGAGTTCATCTCGGTTTCCATTTACAACTGTAAAGCCGTCTTTAATTCCCAGGCGATATAGGGGGATTGAAGAGTTTTCATCTGTAATTAGTTCCGCGATGGTGCTGCCAAACCCTCCCTCAAGCAATTGCTCTTCTGCAGTTAATATTGCCGGATACTTTTCAAAGACTTTCATGAGACCCGCTTTATTGAGAGGTTTGATGCGAAACAGATCCACTATTCCTGCGTTGATTCCTTTTTCTTTTAATATATCCCGGGCTTTTATAATTTTATGGGTATAATAACCGCAACCTACCATGCAAATATCAGTTCCTTCCGATAGAACAGAAAAGCCCTGTTGCATGGCTGAAAAGTCATTTTCTTCATAAATTACAGATTGTGGCTGTCTTTCCAGTCTGATATAGCGAAAGGCTGGTTTTTCAACAGACAGTCGAGCTATTTGTGATGCGGAGTTGTGGTCACAAGGACTCAGCACCTCAATGCCATTAAGGGCTTTCATGCAAGCTATGTCCTCAGGGGTGAAATGGGTCAGGGTGGCATGATCGTATCCCAAGCCAACACCAACAGCAATAAGGGTAATAGGCAGTTGCATAGATGCAATAACAGACTTGACCTGTTCATAACATCTTGCGGTAATGAATGGAGCCATCGCATACAGGAAAACTTTTTTTCCGGAAAGGGCAAGTCCAGCTCCAACATCAACCATATTTTGTTCAGATATTCCCATATGGATAAATTGACCAGGAAGATCTTTGCGGAAAGAATCCAAAGCAGCAGCACCAAAATCTGCACTTAAAAAGAACAAATCTCTGTCTTTTTTGCCTTCTTGATATAGGACGTCAACAAAGGCATCACGCATTAATTTAGGTTTAGACAATTTAGTTACCTTCCTTAGCTGTTAATTGGATTGTTTTCAAGGTCGGTCAAGGCCTGAGTCATCTGTTCATCGCTAGGCATTCTGTTATGCCATTTTGATTCTCCTTCCATAAAGGAGATTCCTTTTCCTTTTATTGTGTCAGCTATGAGCACCAGCGGTTTTCCATTGGTGTTTCCAATATGCGAGAAACCTTCAAAAATATTTTTGTAGGAATGTCCGTCAACGGTGATTGCATGCCAGCCAAAACTACGCCATTTTGATTCTAAATCACCCAGCTTTAATAGTTTTTCGGTCTCACCAAGAATACATAGTTTGTTTCGGTCCACGATGACGACTAGATTGTCTAGCTTGTGATGACTGGCAAACATTGCAGACTCCCATATTGAGCCTTCATAACATTCCCCATCGCCTACAATTACAAAGCTTCGGTGTTTTTGATTATCATGTCGTGCTGCAATAGCTATCCCTGCTCCCATTCCAATTCCATGGCCGAGAGATCCAGAAATTCCTTCAATACCCGGTATCCTGAAATCTGCATACATCCCTAGCAGGTATCCCGATTCCGTGAAGTGATTTAATTCTTCCTTAGGAAAATACCCAAGGTCAGACAATATAGGGTATTGGGCCATGGCAGCGTGTCCCTTGCTCATAAAGATTCTATCTCTATTCGGATCGTCGGGGTTGTCAGGGGGACAATTAGCAATTCCACCATAGTATAGAGAACAAAGTATTTCTATACACGAGAAACTGGAGGGTATATGTCCAGTTCTTTGTCGAATAACCATATTGAAGATTTCACGACGTAACCATTGTGATTTTTCAAAAAGGAATTTAATATTTTGAGGAGTTTTTTCAGTTTTTATGTTCATGTTTGAGCTCATACTGTGGGGCATTCTTCCAAGAGCTTGCGTTTAAGTTTGACAGAACTCAATGCATTTATATGATCCACAACATTTTGACCAAATTTTTCACGGACCATATTCAAATACTTGGGGTTTGTAAAGTAGTGCTGCCAGGCTTCGTCACGAAACCTTAAAACATCTTTTGCTTCAAGAAAATCTGTTGGAAGAGGCAGTTGGTTGTAGGAATGTTGAGAAAAATCATGCCACTGATCTGGAAGTTCCCAGCCTTTTTCGATGCTCATTTCGTATAATTTTGATCCTGGGTATGCCATCCCAGAATAGATATTAGCCCATTCGCAGTTTAGTTCCATTGCCAAATCCAAGGTTTCCTGCATTGACTCCAATGTGTCATCGGGTAATCCAACCATATAGTTTGCAATTATATAGATTCCAGCATCCTGTATTTTTCTTACCACATTGAATATATCGCTGCCAGTGAACTTCCCTTTTTCAGCACCATCTCGAACATGCTTGCTGCCTGATTCTATTCCCAGGCATAGCCAGTTGAAACCCGCTTTTTTTAATTTCTCAAGATACTCGTCTTTAACTGTGTCTACTCTTGCATAAGCCCAGAAATTAAAGTCATATCCTCTTTCAATAATAAGATCACAGAGACGCATGACATGATCTTCTTGTAACACAAACATTTCATCAGCAATCTTTATATTTTTAACACCATATTTATTTGCAAGGATGTCCAGTTCAGTAATAACAAAATTGGGGTCCCAATATCGAATGCTGGGTTTTCCAAATGGAGCATTAATGCAACAGAACGTGCATTTGAAAGGGCATCCCAGGCTGGTGTATATGGAAGCATAGGGCTGACGCTCATTAATATGGTCGAAACAATGCCAGTTGTGCGCGCGATAAGCGTCCATTGGTAAAATGTCCCAAGCAATCCCGGAAAGTGTTTCTTCTAATTGTGATTCAGGAGTTACGGGTGCAGGCTTGGTAAACGTTGGCTTGCCATCTGAAAGAAACCATAAGCCAGGGACTTTGTTCAAGTAGGATTCATTGTTCAGGTCTGCTAACTGCAATAGTGCATCTATGGTAGCGGGTCCTTCACCCTGGCAAACGAAATCGACTTTCCCACAATTTAATGTTTGCTCAGGTAATGCCGAAGGATGACCACCAATCATTATAGTTTTTGTGTCAGGGACGTTTTCACGAAACTGACTGCAAATGGCTGTCGATACAGTCATATTCTGTGTGGATGCAGAGGGTTGTTGCCCGTATACAACAACAGCTGTTAGTCGGGGGTTGTACTCTAAACCCATCTCGGCGATCTGTTCAACGCTTAATCCCTGGGCTTCCTGATCAATAAAAGCAATGTTATAACCTTTATTAATTGAATATTTAGCTAATAGTCCTGCCCAAATGGGCGGTTCAATGGCAGCATACTCCTTGGCTAAATCCTGGTAGATTAGTTTGTTATTTCCAGGGCTTATTATGAGAAGGTCAATTCTCTCGCTCATTCAAAAATCTCTCTTGAAATTGCACATTTGGGATAGGGATGTTCGGGCTTTGGAAATTGCTTAGAGGTTCCAGTGGATCAGATTAGTCTTTATTTAGCAGCCTTCGTCTCCGTATCAATATAAGGGATAAGGTTTTAAATGTCTATAGTTTTGTCGGCTTCTAAGGCTTTAGACTAAAGCTGGTTTTGTTGGTGAATTACAAAAATATTGAATCAAACAGATTTTGCTTTTAACTCAAAACATAATTTATGATTTTTTAATTCAGAAACTTAAGATTTACAGAATTAAGGAGAGTTTATTTGAAGTAATGGTCTGATTAGGGTTGACCAATTTACTCTATGATCAAAACTTTTTTCTGTCTATCACTTTATTGTTTGCAAACTAAAGGATTGATAAAATACCCCGGTAATTGCTTGATTAATAAATTATCCTGGTTTCCAAAATAGCTGCTATCTGATATCATTACCGCCGAAAATAACGAGCGCTGTTGATTCGCTCTTATCTTACTTTGATCAGCGAAAAACCCAAGAAGATTTCAAAGCTTATCTTGCCACATACCGTTAAGTTTCTATTCGTACTATTAAAATTAGAAGGCGTAAATTAAATGTATTTGAGTGATAAATGCCGGGAATTCTTCTCGAAGTTTACAACATCTGTACGTAATAAGAAAAGCGCTGGATACAGAACTGATATTCAGGGCCTCAGAGCCCTCTCGGTGCTGGCTGTCATAGTTTGTCATACGAAAAACAGTTTTTTACCAGGGGGGTTTGCCGGTGTTGACATTTTCTTTGTAATTTCAGGATATGTGGTAACCGCATCTATTCTTAGCAGGAATGAAACTGAAATCGATGAATATCTTTCCAACTTTTATAAAAGAAGAATCAGGAGAATATTTCCGGCTTTAATATTTTGCGTCTTGATAACTTTAATTCTTTCCTTGCTTGTGGTCCCGGCGCAGTCATTATCAAAAATGTTACCCCCGGCATACCTTTCTTTAGTTGGTTTAAGTAATTTGCATTTTATGGATGTTTCCGCAGATTATTTTGGTTTGGCACAAACCTATAATCCTTTTACTCATACTTGGTCCTTGGGAGTAGAGGAACAATTTTATCTGGTTATGCCTTTTTTGCTGCTTTTTGGAGCAGGATTAGCAAGGAAAAGCGACTCTGCCGCTGAAAATAAATATTTTTCGAAATCAATATTTCTATTATTTTTACTGCTCATTGTTTCAATAGTCTTGTTGAAAATAGATTTAAACT
>CAYFNV010000054.1:0-8792 GCA_964344595.1 uncultured Nitrospina sp.
CCATAATCACAATAACACGCTTTTCGATGTGTCCACATTTTCAGGGGAAGATCATTGAGTCTTGCTTTTAGTGGCTCGCGAGCAGTGCGAGCGTTAGCCATAACGTTGGCTGCGGGGCCTCCCCGCTACCTGCGGTTACGTTTTGCCCGGTTTTGTGCTTTGTTTTTGAAGTTTTGTTTCCGGTTCTGAAACTTATCCCGAAAGTTTTGTTTCTTGTTGCTGAATGTCTGCCTGCGGTTGTCCTTTTTATTCGCGAAACGTTCTTTCATATTCTGTTTCTTGTTTTGCATGCGTTCACGGAAGTTTTGCTTTTTATTCTGCATTCGCACACGGACTGCGGCCTTTTTGTTCTGCATTTTTTCGCGGTGGTTGTTGATGCGATTTTGCATCTTCTGGCCTTTGCGATCCATGCGCTTGAGGATGCGGTCGCCTTTGCGGTCGAAACGGTTTTCGATTTTGTCGCCTTTACGATCCAGTCGTGCCTCAATGCGATCCCCTTTTTTATCGAGACGGTCTGCCAGCTTATCCCGTCCATTCTCGCGGGCGCGGTCCGCTCTTGCGTCCAACCGGTCATTGATCCGTTCACCTTTGTTGTCGAGACGAGCATTGATGTTTTCACCTTTTCGATCGAATCTTTCGTTGATGCGGTCTCCCCGGTTATCGAAGCGGGTTTCAATTCCATCCTGCTCGGCCAGGGCTGTGGTGGCTGTTCCTAAAAGACTGATCAGGGTAATGGCGATTATTTTTTTCATTCTGTTCTCCGTAGGTTTGAGTTTTGTTTTTATATTCAAAATTATTTGTTGCTGTTTTCAGGAAGAAGGGATCAGACGGAAATCCCCCCAAGAATTCCGCTGAGTCCCTGCCTGAAATCTTGTTGCTGCCTGTCAAACATGGATTAATAGAGCAATTAAAATGCCAAAACGTTGAGTTGTCGCAGGAAAATTTTGGGTGTGGAAAATCAATGCTTTTCAGGAAGGCTTTTGACGAAGACTTCAGGGCAGGGGTGTTACCGGATATGCAGGAGTGCAATTTTTTCCTGATACTGTGACTATTCGTGAACAATCAGTGGATAATCCGATTGTTTTGGGTAAGAAGAAGCAGATCAAATTAAGCCGAGATAACTTTTGTTAGCAGAGAAAGAAATTGCAGTCGCCTCCCTCGCTAGAGGGCTATTTGCCGATGCAGAACTGGCCGAAGATTTTATCGAGCAGGTCTTCTTCGAAGGTTTTACCGAGTATGACACCGATGTGTTCCATGGCGAGGCTGACGTCTACCGCTACCAGTTCTTCCGAGTAACCGGACGCCAGACTTTCGCAGGCATTGTGCAGGGCGTCGGTTGCTTGTTGCAGGTGGTCCCGATGGCGCTCGCGGGTGATGATAAGGGACTCGCCACTTCGTTCACCACAAGTCGCTTTCTGGTAGATGGATTCCTTTAGAGTGTCGAATCCATTCAGTGTTTTAGTGGACAGTGTGATGGGTTGTTCTCCTGCAAGAAAGCTTTCTATTTGGTCCGGTTGCCAGGAAGAGGGCAGGTCGGATTTATTGAGTGCCACTAGTTTGTTTTTTTCACCCACTTCTTTAATCAGCAGTTGGTCGTTGTCATCAAGAGGTTGCGAGGAGTCGAAGATCACCAATGCGAGGTCTGCTTTTTCGAGAGCAGCGCGGGTTCGCTGGATGCCTTCTTCCTCGATGATTTCCGGGTTGTCTCTCAGTCCTGCTGAATCGATGATGACGATATGGATGTCTTTGATGCGTGCCCGTTCTTCAAGCGTGTCTCGGGTAGTTCCGGCTATGGGCGTGACGATGGCGCGGTCTTCCTGCAGGAGCGCGTTGAGCAGGCTGGACTTGCCGACATTGGGTTTGCCGACCAGTGCGACTTGCATTCCTTCCCTCACGATTCGTCCCTGGCGGAAGGAGTCCACTAACTGTTTTAATTCGTTTTCAACCTGGTGAATATTATTTCTGGTTGTGTCGCGCGACTCGAAAGTGAGTCCGTCTTCTGAAAAATCGATGGCGGCTTCCAACTGGGCCTGAGATGCCAGCAGGTTTTCGTGCAGGGTGTTTAGCCTTTTGGAGAGTCCGCCTTTGAGTTGACCCATAGCGGAGTTTAAAGCCCGATCGGAGGCGGAGTCGATCACGTCTGCTACCGCTTCCGCCTGGGTCAGATCGAGCCTGCCGTTGGTAAACGCCCGGCGGGTGAACTCACCCGGCTCTGCCAGTCGTGCTCCTTGATCCAGAACCAGTTGCAGGATTCTTGATGTTATCAATGATCCGCCGTGCGCGCTGATCTCTATCACATCTTCTGCGGTATAACTTTTGGGTGCTTTAAAAAAAGTGAGGAGGACCTGATCGACGCATTGTTTTGATTCAGGATCTTGGATTTCTCCATACAAAATTTTTTGGGGAGTGGGTTTGGTTTCACCCGATGCAGAGTGAAACAGTTTCAAGGCGATGCTTAACGCTTTGTCACCGCTGATGCGTATAACGGCGATTCCCCCTTCCCCGGGAGGTGTGGCAATGGCTGTGATGGTGTCTTTCATGTACCGCTTTGATAAAGTTGGAATATTCTAAATCACCCCAGCCCCTCTTTGTGAAAGAGGGGTTCATTTAGGCTCCCCCTTCGTAGAAGGGGGTTGGGGAGATTTGTTTTTCCTGCTTAAATTAGCACCCTCATAAAGCCGAGACAACTGTTAGCTGGTTCTTTAACGCTATTGCTATTTGCCAACGGCGGTCCGCCACCCACCCGGCGTGGTGCCAACTATGATAGCCCATTGAGCCGAGTTCCCAAATGATGGTTCAAAAAAGAAAATGGAAATTACCAGCAGAGGTTCTCTGCCTAGTCTTTGGCGACGTGGTAGATGTAGTATTGCTGGGAAATGGTCAGCATATTGTTGACGGTCCAGTAGATGACGAGTCCGGATGGGAATGAAATGAACAGAAAGGTGAACACGATGGGAAGGAACATCATGATTTTCTGTTGCATGGGGTCTCCTACTGAGGGAGTCAACCGCTGTTGCAGGAACATGGTCGCGCCCATCATCACGGGGTAAACGTAGTAAGGGTCGGCTACAGAGAGGTCGGTGATCCAGCCAATGAACGGTGCGCCGCGAAGCTCTATTGAAAAGAACAGTGCGTGGTAGAGAGCGATGAATACCGGAATCTGTAATAACATTGGCAAACAACCACCTACCGGATTCACCTTGTGTTTTTTGTAGAGTTCCAGCAGTTCTTCGTTCATTTTCTGCCGGTCGTCTTTATTTCTTTCCTGAATGATTTTTACATAGGGTTGGACCTTCTGCATCCCCTTCATGGACTTGAAGCTTTTATGGGTCAGCGGGAAAAACAACAGTTTAATGATGATGGTCAGAAAGATGATGGCCCAGCCGTAGTTGCTGGTGAGTCCATAAAAGAATGCCAGAACCTTGAGAAGCGGCTTGACGAGAAAAGCGAACTTGTTGCCGAACCAACCGTAATCAATCAGTCTCACAAGATCGTGTCCTTTAGCTTCAAGAATCTCCAGTTCTTTGGTGCCGGAATACAACAGATATTGCGCATTGGCTGAGGACTGAACCGATTCCAATTCAAGTCCGACATAAGCCTGGTCTTTTTCTTTAAATACGATACCAGCTTTGGTGCCTTGCTGGGGTATGAGGGCAGAGCCGAAATATTTGTTCTGGAAGGAAACCCATTTCAGGTCTCCCTTGAAATAAGAAATATCGTGAATGTCTTCAGGTGGATTTTCGATACGTTCGTTATTATTGAAAACGGTCGCTCCGGAGAAGACAATATAGTCGGTCTGTGAAGAAATTTTTCCTCCCATACCGGGGCCCAGCAATACCTGGTATTGCAGGTTCCTGTTTGCCAGGGATGCGGCGGATATCTGGGTGCTCAATTCGATCAGGTAATCATCAAAGTGGAAGGTGTATTTGCGAATGACCTGTAATCCGGATGAGTGGTTCAGGGTCAGGGTCAGTTTTCCTTCCGGATTGCTTTCATCCAGAACAATAGAAGTTGTAGAGGGTTCATAATGTGCGTTTTGCAAAATTGCAGTCACTTCCGGGTCGTTGGATTTGAGGGCCAGAGCTGCTGTTAAATTATCGGGATTATTGATAAGGTCAATCACTTCTCCTTCATCGTTTTTAAAGCGTGGCAATTGTAATTGCTTTAACACTCCGCCTCGATTGCTGATAGTGAAATGGGTTTTTCCGGCAGAGACTTGTATGAGGACCTCTTCGCCAGGAAACGGATTAGCGAGAACAGGAGCCGGTACGGCAGGTTGTGATTCCTGTAACTGGGAAGGAGGCAACGCTGTCAAACCTGAGTCCTGAGTCGAGTCTTGACGCAGGGGCGGAGTTTTTTTAGCATTTTGAGGAGCTTGAGACTCCATATCCTTTTCCCGCACAGGTGGTGGACCCTGCACTTGTGCCAGGAAATAGCCCCATCCTACAAAAACTGCCAAAGACAGAACAAAAGCGAGCAATAATCTGTTTTCCAAGTTAAGTCTCCGATTCCAAACCGTTAGGTCCTATTTCAACGGGTCCGCCCCACCGTTGTGATAGGGGTGGCATTTAAAAAGTCTGCAAATTATCAGTCCTGCTGCTTTAACCAGGGAGTAACGTTCCAGAGCTTGCGCCGCATATTCCGAACAACTTGGATAGAATCTGCAAGCCGGAAAAAACAATGGAGAAATCCACCGCTGATAAGCACGCACAAATTTAAGGAAAATCTGGTTTAACATGTAGGTCTGTGATGGATAGCCCTGGCGCTTGATTTAGTTTCAGGATTTACCTTTCGGCTAGAAGGGCTTTTGAAAGCTCTTTTTCAATCACCCTGTAGGGAAGCTTGACCATGTCCTTGCCTGATATAATAACGATGTCCAGAGCGGGTTCTATACGGTGTTTGATTTGGCGAAAAACTTCGCGGATTCTTCTTTTCACTCGGTTTCGGGCCACGGCATTTCCTACTTTTTTTGATGCAATGATTCCCAACCTTTTTCTGCCCAACTTATTTGGTAGAGAGAAGATAATGCATAACCTCCCCACCCGCTTTTTTTTTCCTTCATTCATGACTTTTTCGAACTCAGGACGTTTTGCCAACCGTTCTATTTTTTTGAAAGAAAAATTTCCCATCCACTTTGCGTGGGGTCAGAAAGCTATGACCTGTTAATGCCGAAAAATCTAATTATCCGCAAAAAAATCTAATTTTCTCACGGAGGTGCTCTATTCACTTTGCGTGGGGTTAGAGGTGATGACCCTTGTCATAACTCCTAATTTGAGTTCAAACAGTCAAACGTTTTCTACCTTTTCGTCTGCGATTTGCCAAAACACGCCTTCCACCTACGGTAGAACTTCGTTTTCGGAATCCATGCACGCGTTTTCTTTTAATATTACTGGGTTGAAAAGTCCTTTTCATAAATCTTTCCTAGAAAATCTCTTAAAATACAAAAAACCCCGTCTTACTCTCACCAAATCAGATGGTTATACAACAGGAGTTAACACAGGAAGGTTTGGTGGATTATTTCATCGGCAGAGTCCCATGTCAAGGTCTAATCCCTTTATATATTTAGCTCAATGGCCTGCATCTAATTATTTTACTGAAAAGAAATACATTTTTTGAATCTGAAACCAGTGTATAGCTGAACAAATAAACCTGCAATTTTGCTCTAAAATGGTGTAACATATTTGTAATCAATACTAATTTAATTTTTTGAGTTCTTGAATCTGTTGTTGGGGAAAGAATGGTCTCAGGTTTTTCTCCAATCTGGTTCTGGGTAATTTGGGCATAATTTTGATAGGGTTAAATTATGAAAATGCTGATTTCATTAGGGTTTTTGTTTTCCTCGATTATATATGCCGGTGCAATTGAGGTTCCGGCTGTATGGGGTAAAGATTTAAAGATGACTCTTGATAATAATGTGGCCGGAATTACTTCGGAAATGGTGCTTCTGCCTAACGAGAAAGGAGCCGTATATGATGGTGAAAATAGCTTGGCCATAGCAACTAACGGGTCTTACCCAGGCTTGAACAAACTTTCCAACACCGGAAATACTGATAATTTTTCCATAAAGAAAATTACCGCAGAAAAAAAATATGCTGATGCTGGATTTATTGCATCTAGTTTGTCTCCTGTAGGAACCATTGTCAAACTTTATGACCAAAAACTGGGGACGAGCGGCCCCGAATTGTTATATGTGGATATTGGCAAACGACAGGGAATAGAAAAAGGAGACCGGTTTACCGTATATTCGCAGGACCGTTATATCTATCACCCGGTTTTTAAGGGGAATGGTTATTTTGGAGGAGACGAAAATTATACGCGAAGAACCGGTTTTGTTACAAAAAACTTATTTGTCAACCCTGGAAAACCTATTGGGTATAGAGTTGTAATTCGAGGAATGATTGAGATTGTCGAGTCAGGAGATGAGGTTTCCTCAGCCCGTGTGTTAAAAGCCTACGACAGCATTGAAGCTGGTAACAAGCTCATGCCTTATAAAAAGTTTGAGGACCTGACTTCTGCGTTTTCAGAGACGAATAAATTCATTGAGGGTTATATTGTTGCGTCAAAAGGAGACAAGATTGGCCTGAAAGATGATGATATTGTCTACATCGATAAAGGATGGGACGATGATGTGCGGCCCGGCGACCATTTCGAAGTCTATACTACTCCTCAATACGTAGAGGATAATTGGCGTAAAGAGTTAATGCCGAAAAAGAATCCTCTGCTTCATTCTGTGCTGGGAGAAATAAAGATCATCGATACACAAAAGAAAACAGCAACGGCGATTATTGTGAAAAGCAAACCTGATATGGAGGTCGGCAATCAGGTCAGGTTTAAAATTTCGAATCACCCCGGTTGAATTTTCAGGAACCTTTTTTTACCTACTTTGATGAGGTATTCCTGGTTTCCTGGTATTTCCTGATTAACGTCAGAAATTTTTTCTCCGTTTATCGATACAGATCCCTGCTGTATTAGACGGCGGGCAGCAGAAGTACTATCGGTCATTTTGTTTTCTTTCAGGATATTGCAGATTCCTTTCATTTCATTTCCCCAACCGTTTGCCACCGGGATGTCTTCAGGCAGGTTCTTTTTCTTGAACACATTTTCAAATTCACTTGAGGCAGTTTCTGCAAGCTCAGGGGAATGGTATAATGCTACGATTTCCTTCGCCAGGCTAACTTTTGCATTTTTAGGATTCAACTTCCCTGCTTCAGATTGCTTCCGCATAGTTTCCAGTTCCTGCGCACTGACTTGGCTCAACAGTTCATAGTAACGCCACATCAAATCATCCGAAATGGACATTATTTTTCCGAACATTTCGTTAGGGGGGTCGAAGACACCAATGCTGTTGCCAAGGCTTTTGCTCATTTTCTGTACCCCATCAGTTCCTTCCAGAAGAGGCATGGTGAGAACAACTTGTGGCTTTTGCCCGTAGGATCGTTGGAGGTCCCTTCCAACGAGCAGGTTGAATTTCTGATCGGTACCCCCTAATTCCACATCAGACTTTAATGCTACAGAGTCATAGCCTTGAATCAGGGGATACATCAACTCGTGGATGGAAACCGGCAGGTTTTTAGCGAGACGTTTTTGAAAGTCATCACGTTCCAACATTCGTGCAACCGTGTAATGTGCTGCCAATTCGATCATGTTCACGGATGTAAACTTGTTCATCCATTCACTGTTATATGCGACTGTGGTTTTTTCCGGGTGGAGGATTTTGTAAACTTGCGCAAGATATGTTTTCGCGTTTTCCTGGACTTCCTGGGGTGTCAGGTTTTTACGGGTTTCGGAACGACCTGTTGGGTCGCCAATCATACCGGTAAAATCACCAATCAGGAAAATAACTTCATGGCCCAGTTCCTGGAATTGCCGCATTTTGTGTAAAAGTACTGTATGCCCGAGATGCAGGTCAGGCGCTGTGGGGTCAAACCCTGCTTTTACCTTGAGGGGTTTGCCAGAGGCAAGAAGTTTGGCAAGATCGTTTTCGTCAATGATCTCAGAAGTGCCCCGACGGATTGTTTTAAGTTGTTCATCTACAGGTATCATGATGAAAAAGACCTGAACGGATATTTGATCATTACTAAATAAATAGAAAAATAATTAAGCCTGAGTTATCCTGCGGTTAATCCATTTTGCTTTCCCTTGGCAAGGGCGGCAAATCACAATAGCATATTAACTCAAGACAACTCTTTGTACGTTAGATAACATTTGGCAGTTCGCAATATCTTTATTGAGCTGTCAAACGACCTTTTGGCGCAATGGGCTATTACAGTTGGCTCCACGCCGAGTGGAAGCTAACATACCGCCAATGAATCTGCAACAGCAGGATTGATAGCGTCAAAACCTATTATCTTTTTTATGGAAAACGAAGAATCTCAATTGCCAGAGTCTCCTGATCTTAGGGCACGCAAGTTCATCCATGCCGGATATGGATTTTTGGGATTGAATCTGGCTTATCTTGTGATAGCCATGATTTTTATTCCTCCATTTAACCTTGGGTTAACGGCGATTCTTTCTTTGGCCGCTTTCATACTTTTATTAGGTGTGCTGACCTATTATCTTCTGAAAGGGAAGAGAAGGCTGGCTCAGATCCTGGCGGTTATTTATGGGCTCAGGTCAGCGTTTTCTGCTTATTCTTTGATGGATGTGAGTACTTTTCAGGCGGTGCCCTATTTGTTACCTTGCCTTCTGATCACTTTCTACCTGCTTGGTAGGGCAGGATGGGACTGGCCCCCTTAGCAGGGAGACCTTTGCATAAGTATAGGTTTTTGTATAAGTTATAATTCGTTATTTTA
>CAYFNV010000055.1:0-8167 GCA_964344595.1 uncultured Nitrospina sp.
ATAGTACTGTTTTCACTTTTTTCAGACAGATAATCCTGCATCAGTGCTTCTTTAATGGTTTCCTTTGTATTATCGTCAAGTTCTGCTTTGTAATAGGCATCTATTTTTACAATATAATAATTGTTGCCAACTTTGATAGGACCTTTTAATCCTGTGTTTCCAGAAAAAATTTCTACTTCCAGGGCATCGTCAACATTTTCCCTGAACACGACTCCCAGGCTTCCGCCTTTTCCACGACTTTCCTGATCTGTTGAATACTTTGCAGCAAGAGTGGCAAACTCTTCTTCACCTTCTTCCACCTGATTCATCAGTTCTTTAGCTAAGCCTTCATCATTAAGTACAATTATGGAAGCTACAGCACGGTCAAAAGAGGTCATATTTTCGGCAAAATGTTTGTTAATAGCTTGCTCCGTTCCCAGTTTTTCCTTGATGCCTTCCTTGAGAAGCTCAATATGAACTCTTCGTTCAAATTCATCCAAAGATAAATTTTCTGACTCCAACCATTCCTCAGTTTCTTTTTTGGTTAAATAACCTTTTTCATTTCTGAAAGCATCAGCCGCTTGCTGTAGTTGTTCAGTATTAACTGAAACCTCCAGTCCTTCTGCTGCTTGCATCACTAATTTGCTTTCGATTAAAGCATCAGTAACACTTACTTCATCAATTGACTTAATGGTGAAAGAAAGATCATCAAGTGTTAAATCTTCGTCATTAACTTTTCCAATTTTGGTAGTACCGAGCTCAGACATTTTTTCCCCTCCTCAATAAAGTAGCGTTATTGATATTCCGATTTAATTGTTGGTGTATGACTTGATTAAACATCAACTGATGAAAGACATCAACCCTTTTTTAGAGCCCTGAAGGGTTTAAGAATACTATCAATCATGGTGACTTGCTCGACAACGATTTCAGCCGTAAGGGACATCCCTGTGATTAAATTGTAGTTTTTGCCACTTTTAGTGACAAAATCCTTTTCCAGTGAAATACTTCCTTCATAAAAGGATCCTCTTTTGTCTTGTTTGGCTCCTGGGGAAATCATTTCCAATTTCCCTTTTACAACTCCATATTTTTGAAATGGGAAAGAATCCATTTTAATTTTCACCGGAAGCCCCGTTTTAACTTTTCCCCGGCTCCTGTTTGGAATTCGTACTTTTGCCATAAGAGGTTGACTTGAAAGGATCACCGAGAACAAAGTTTCTCCAGAGCGAACCACCTCACCTGGACCTTTAGGTTTTACATAGCTAACAACACCATCAGTTGGAGACTTAAGAACGGCAAAATCTTTATGTATCTTAAAAAGCTTTATGTCAGCTTCCATTTGATTTAAACCATTAGCAATTTCTTTAATCCTATTTTTGGCTGCAACAATAGCTTGCTTGAAAGTGATTATTGCTTGGGAGTAGTTGTCTTGAGCTTCATGCCAAGTCACATCATTTTTTTGTTTTCCAACGGCCAATTTCATTTCCTGGGAAATAATATCACTTTCTGCCTGACTTATTTCGGACATTAAGTTATTTTTCTTCGACACTGCTTCATCATATTTTCTTTGTGTTTCCAGAACCTTTACCTTATCTTCTTTATTGAGAGAAGCAATTTCTAGTTCGAAGTTATTGTTTTCTAATTTTTTTTCAGCCTCTTTGATCTTGAATTCCAACTCCCGATTTTTCAGCTTGATATTGTCTATTTCGTTTGCGAGGGAATCCAATTTTGCCTGGCCACTGTCATACTTTCTTTGGACTTCAATGAGCTTCATTTTATCTGGAGTTGCGTTTTCCAAATCATTTCGCGCTACCCCAACCTCAAACTCCAACCTTTTAATATTGTTTTGACTTTGGGTAATTTTGTTTTCCTTTTCTTGGACTCGTGATTCCAGCGACTCGATTTCATTTTGCAAAGACTTGGTCTTTGCCAGTCCTTCATCGTATTTTCGCTGGGCTTCCATCAATTTGATCTTATCTGATGTTTTTTCATCCTTTGCCTTTTTTCGATACTTTAATTCCTTTTCAATTCGGACTATATCTTTTTTTGCGCCCTCTAATTTTTTTTGGGTTTGTATGTTTTTGTGATTTAATTTGTCAATTTCACTTTTAGCATTTTGGGCCGTATTTTTTCCGCTATCATACTTTCTCTGAACCTCCATGAATTTGATGCGATCTGTCAGCCCTTCTTCCATCATTTGTGTGTACATTTTTGCTTCTTCTTCATATCTTTTTAGATCCAGCTTTGCTCTCTTCCAAGTCTCTTGTTTATTCAATAAGTCGGCATTATTGTCTTTGAGGTTTCCTTCGAGCTCAGTTATTCTCAGTTTTGCTTCCTGATATTTTTTTTGAGTTTCAAGTAATTTCAGGGTGTCGGTCTTTCCGGTGGCGAAATTATCTTTAGCCATATTAAGTTCCTCACTCAACCGGGTTAGATCATTTTGAGCGTTTTCAAGCGCCTCTTTTTTGGCAACGATGGATCGTTTAGCCGTATCTATTTCATTTTTTGTGTTTTGAATCCCTGCCTGAGCTTCATCAAGTTTACGCTGAGCTTCGAAGAACTTAAGTTTTGCAGTGGTCTTGTCATCGTATCTACGGGTATAGATATTTAATTCCTCTTTGATTCTTTCAAAGTCTTTATCTGAGTTTTCTCTCTCTTTCTTTTTTATTGAGATATTTTTTTGTCCTTTTTCCAATTCATTCTTGAGAGATTGAAGTTGAACTCTTGTTTCATTAATCTTCTGTTGGGCCTCATTGATTTTGGTCTTGAGGGTTGTCTGGCTGTCAAGTTTGCTGATGTTAATTTTTAATTCTTCCTGTACTCGTTGAATATCCTTTTGGGCTTCTTCAAGTTTGATGTTTTTTATTTCCAAGTCTTTATTTTTTGCTTCAAGGCTTTGCTTTTGAACCATTTGTTCTTTTGGGAAAAACTGCTGACTTTGTATTTTTGCCTTTTTAAAAGCAGAAATAGCGGTTTTAAAAGTGATAATGGGCTGGGCATGGTTTTCCTGGCAAAGTGACGACAGGTTTTCTAAGACTTGAGGTTGGATGGCCTTTGTAGAATTAAATGAGGCCTCTGTGTTTAAAAGAAGATCCAAAGCCTTTTCTTCACAAGCCTTTTTCTTAACTAATGCGTCGTAACCTTTTTTCTGTTTTTGTGTATTGATCTTTTCTTTGGATGTATCCAGTTGTGCCAAAACCTGACCTTTTTTAACAGTTTCTCCTTCTTTTACTAAAACCGAACGGACTACTCCATTGATACCCACCTGAACTACTTGTGCATCTCCCTTGCGTATGAGCTGGCCCATGGCTTTTATGACAACATCTTTTTTTCCCCAATAAGCCCAACCAAGACCCACTGCTATTCCAGCAAGAACGATATATAGCAAAGATCTGGCTAGATAGGAGGGCATATTGAGCAACTCCTCGGATTTAGGAGAATAAATTTCATCATCCTCCGTAGTCCTGGGTTGCTGACTTTCAGTTTGGCCTGAATCTTTTAATTTACTTTCATCTTCTGCCATAATTATTGTGCCCGTGATGAGCCTTTATTAAATTGTTACAATTCCAGTGACGCGCTATTGAGAAAATAGTAAAGTCCCTTAGCATTCATCAGTTCATCGTGAGTGCCTGTTTCAACCACAAGCCCCTTATCAAGTACGACAATCAAGTCTGCATTTCTAACCGTGGACAGGCGATGGGCTATAGCAAAAGAGGTTCGGTTTTGCATAATTGCCCCTAAATTTTTTTGAATGGCTCTTTCAGATTCATTGTCCAGCGCACTGGTCGCCTCATCAAATATTAATATTCTTGGATTTTTTATAAGAGCCCTGGCAATGGCAACGCGTTGTCTTTGCCCTCCTGAGAGATTGGAACCTCGTTCACCTACATCGGTGTTGTAACCTGAAGGCAATGCGCTGATGAAATCATGCGCCGCAGCCAATGTTGCCGCCTCAACGATTGAATTGAAGGGGAGGTCGGGTACTCCCAGGGCGATATTGTCTCTAACCGAACCTTGGAAAAGGAAATTTTCCTGGAGGACTACCCCGGTTTGTCGGCGTAAAGATTCCACATTGACATTTGCTATATCCATTCCATCTACCAAAATTCTCCCTGAATTAGGCTGGAAGAAATTTAGCAACAAATTGATCAAAGTAGTCTTGCCGCTTCCGCTCCGGCCCACTAAAGCAACCATTTGACCGGGCAAAGCCTCAAAACTAACATTTCGCAAGATCATCTGCTCGCCTTCACCATAACTGAATGAGACGTTATCGAAGACAATATGGCCTTGAATATTTGAAGGAAGATAGATTTTGGTGTCATCTGCAGGGTTGGTTTCGGGCTCAATATCAAAAACATCCCCAATCCGTTCAACAGATATAAGAGCCTCTACGATATCGTTCCATTGTTCTACAAGCTTGCTAACGGGTCCCAATACTTGCCCGGCGAGTGCATTGAATGCCATCAATTGTCCAATGGACATCTGGTTTTCCATGACCAGTGTGGCTCCATACCAAAGCAGGGCTATAGTAAATACATCTTCGAGGAACTCAGCAGCTCCATCAGCACCTACATCCACCATGGCAAATCTGAAACGGGTTTTAAGTGATTTGACAAATAAACCTTCCCATCTCCACCGATTTAATACTTCGGCGCATTGAGACTTAATGGTCTGTACACCGGTTAAGGATTCAACCATATGAGACTGGGTATTAGCTTCTCGTTGGAAGGATTCTCGACTTAACCTCTGAAAAATTGGAATAAAGACATAGGTAATTAAGAAAAACACAGGAACTGCAAGGAGAACAAGAATTGCAAGTTTGGCGTTGTAATAAAACATAAGTGCCATATAGACAAAGATCATCGTTACGTCGATGAACATGCTAATAGTGGTGCCGGATAACAGTTCTTTAACTTTGTCGTTTTCTTCAAAACGGGCCATGATGTCTCCCACCTTCCTGGTTGAGAAAAATCTCATCGGAAGGGCCAAGACCTGCTTGTAGAAATTGGTCAACATCGTTAGTTCGATCTTGTTTCCTGTATGAGTGATTAAATATGTGCGTAGGCTATCTACCAGGATATTAAATATGGCGATGATCAGCATGCCTGCGAGGATTGTATTTAGCAGAGTAACGTTTTGGTGGACAACCACCTCATCTACGATTGTCTGAATGAATATAGGTGTGGCCAGTCCCAAAATGCTGGTTAGAATAGAGCATATTAAAATTTCCAGAAGTAGAACTTTATACTTCAAAACGATTGGAACAAACCGCATCAGAGAAGTTTTTTTCTCTTCAATGTTCTCTATGTCGGCTGTGGCATCAAGTATTAAAATCAGTCCATTCCATCCCTCTTCAAACTCTTCACGGGTGTACCATTTTAAGCCGATGGCTGGATCCGCAACGAGAATTCGGTCTTTTTCAACCTTATATATAACGATATAGTGATACCCCATCCAATGGCCAATAGCCGGTAGATTGCTTCGCATCAGGTTTTCATAAGTCGTTCTTACCGCCCGGGTATTAAATCCCAACTGCTCTCCCGCTTTTGCCATGCTTAGAAGGGTTGCCCCTTCTTGTGAGACATTGGCGAGATCTCGCATGCGAGTAATGCTGACATTTTTTTCGTAATACTTACATATCATTCCTAAACAGGCAGCTCCGCAATCCATTTCCTCATATTGCTCTATGAACGGATACCTTCTGCCCTTGAAAATCTTCCTTAACAACCCTGTAGGTGCATATTGATAAGGTTCTTTGAGAATTTTTTTAGTATGTTCTTCCTCCTGAATGGGAGGAGGAGGGGGAGGGGGTGGTGCAGACTTGACGACATCAAATCCCAGTTCTTCAGGGGCCAAATCCATATTGTAGAGAGAAATGACGTTAAATATTTTCTCTTTTAATTTCTCTGATTTTGATAACAGCTTGTCAAATTTTTCCTTGGATAATTTGCAAACGGTAAGGTTTCCCTTGGCTCTAATACTTGCAGTGCGAACTTTTTTAGTGAGGAGGGCCAATTCCCCAAAGAACCTTCCCTCAGCCAAGGTTGCAATTACTTCCTCTTCACCGTCTTTTTCCTTGATAACCTCGACATTTCCTTCAATAATGATATAAAAATTATCAGGCTCATCCCCTTCATAAAAAATGTACTGTCCATCTACGTAGGAGCTTTTCTCCAAATATCCTAGCCAGGTTTTTAACTCCTTTGCAGTCATTGCAGAAAAAAGCGTGAACTGTCTCAGGAAATTATTTAAACCTGTATGAGACATATAATTATTTAAATAGGCTTTTACCTCAGCGTTGGATTCTACAATGGTTGTGAAGTCTTCTTTCATCAGTTTTGCAACCATCAAGTCTGATGAAGCACGTATGGATGCCGAGCGTTTTTCATCCTTTAAAAGAGCTTGTTCACCAAAAATATCTCCTCTTTTTATGGTGGCCAGTGTTACCTCATTTCCCTGAAAGTCTTCTCCAAGAACCCTGGCGCTTCCGGTGAGAATCAGATACATAGAATCGGCCTGGTCTCCTTTTTGTATGACCATTTGCCCGAGATCGAAGTTTTCCAGTTCAAATTTGTCAAGCACTTGCTCCAATAAATCTCCTTCCAGCATGGAGAATAAGGGGCTTTCGCTTAACAAAGGTCTGACTTGTTCTTTTACCATTTGAATTAGACCGTTATAATTTTGTTAAATTATTGAAAAACTCATTCTTAATCTTCAATGTTTTTCTTGATATCTTGTATGCTGATATCAAGTATGGGTTCGAAAAGACCCTGTTTTAAATATAGATCTGTTAGAGATTTTTGATAGTTTATTTCGCTTTGAAGCAAAGCCAGTTGTTGGTTGGTCAGAGTATTCTGAGCATCAAGTATATCCCTGATCAGATTGAGACCAAATCGTAATTTTTTTTCTTCGCCTTCAAGTTTTAATTCTTCCAGTCGGGTACTTTCTTTTGCAGCAAGGTAAAGGTCGTAGTTTTTATCTACTGTGGCCAAAGCCAAGCTTATGTCAGCAAAAATTTCCTGCTTTTTTTTGCGAATATTAATGTCGGTTTGTTGCAATTCGAGTTTTTTAGTTACAAGATCACTTTTGGCACTTCTATTATAAATGGGGTAACTGACCTCCAACTTAACCTCATGTTGTCCACGGTCGGACTCCTCAACGGGAGGTATGCTTCTTCCAAACGCATCCTGTTTGCTGATCCAACCCAGATTGCCAGATAAGGTTAGATCTGGTAATAATTGGTTTTTGTTAAATTTCAAGTCCATCATTCTGGATTCTCTGGTTAAGATAAGTTTGTTTAAGTCTGGACGATTTCTAATCGCTGTCTCCAAAAATTTATCCCGATCAAAATTAATTTTTTTTACTTTTGGAAAATCCAGAGGCTTCACTTGATAGGTTTTGCCATGAAAATTAAAAGGAAGATTCAACGCTCTTTTAAAATTTATTTCTGCTTGAATAAGTTGGCGCTCGGCACTAATAATGTCCGACCTTTTTGCCGCCATATCAGCTTCGATGGTAGCTAGTTGAACCGGGGCTAAAGCTCCTATCTCCATTTCACGTTTTTTGCGCTTATATAGATCTTCATTAAGCTTTAATGATTGTCTTCTAACTTTCAAGTTGGCGATGTTAAATTGTAAATCCCAATAGCTATTCTGAATATTTGCCGACACCTGAATGGCTCGGTTTACCAAATCAGTAACACTTTGTTTTCTTTGGTTTTTAGCGAGTTTGATTTTTGTAGTGTTAATATCAACCCCAAAATTTCTCAGCAAGCTTTGTTTTGCTTCAAGGATTATGTCGGTTGTGAAAATTTCATCACGTTCTCCACTTTGTGGTTTAGTGTTAGCGCTGGCCCAATCGTACTTTAGGGTTAATGTGGTTCCTGGAAAATACTTTTGCGTAACCTGAGATGCTAGAGTGTGATTGATGGTGGTCGATGCTGTGTCTACTGAGAAGGATGAAGTGTCCCTTGTAGAGGTGCCATCTTGCTTGAAACTGCTTGATATTGTGGGGTCAAAATCTGAGAGTTGTTTCGAAACAGCTGCAGATTGAATCTTTGGATTTATGAACTCAACTCTAAGATCAAAATCTCGCTGTAAGCCAATTATAGTCGCCTCTTTTCGGGAGAGGCGAAATATCAGGTTTTCATCAGATTTTTTTGTTATCGTAATATCTGGAGAATCTATAATAT
>CAYFNV010000056.1:0-8075 GCA_964344595.1 uncultured Nitrospina sp.
AAAACAATTTGCTGATTCTTGTCAACGAATTACGTAACCTACACAGCGATGACGAGGAATGCGACACCCTCAGACCCCTAATCCGGAGAAGTATTGTAAATCCAACCCTCCCACAATCCCTCCCTATGAATGGTGGGAAGTATAGTTATCCGTGACCAAAAAGGTTTTTACGGCTCGTGAGCGTTAGCGAACGTCAGCCACATATTGTCTGCGGCGACTCGCCGCTACATCATCAACTCGGGAGCCATGCTGCGTTCGTGGGATTCGGGATCGTTTTTCACGTAGAGGTGTGGCAGATCGCTGGTGCCAAACTTCGTGATGTAGAGGAAGACATGTTCGCGGGCGTTGATGCGCAGTGCCCACGGGTCAAAATCGTTACGGTAGAAGTCTTCATACCTCTGCATCGCCTGTTCGGTGGTTTGTCCCGATTCCGGAGTGTAGTAGAAATCGAGGGCCAGGTCGTGTTCCGGATTTTCTTTCACTTTGATTTTGTATTCGTCTTTCTGGTACATCACCGGCGCGTTTTTATAGAGCACGAAGAAATACATCTCGACCGATGGAATCTTGTCCCTGTTCTGCAGGAGGAACTGTCTGGTGTCTTCGGCCTCTTCTTCTGTTTCAGACGGAAAGCCGTAAAAACACATGACATGGCTCCAGATGCCCACCCGCTTGGCCTGTTCGAGGTTGATCTTCGCGGCTTCGATATCGGTATCTTTCTTCACCAGCTTGATGATGCGGTCGTTGGCCGATTCAAGTCCATAATACAGCGACCGGCAGCCGGACTTGTGCGCCAAGTCCCACAGTTCCGGTTCCAGAAGTTGCGATTCGAAACGGATGAGCGTGGTCCAGTAGATGTCGAGTTCGCGTTCGACCATCATCGGCGGTAGTTTGATAAACAGTGCCGGCGGAAACGACTCGTCGGTAAACATGAAATGTTTGGCATCGAGTTTGTTTTTCAGGTATTCGAGTTCATCGACAATCTGGTCGGCGTGTTTCGCGCGGAACTGGTCGATATAGCCGGCACCGTGATCGCAGAACGTGCACTTGCCCCAGTAACAGCCGCGCGTGCCTAAATAAGGAACGAGTTTTTCCGGAGAGAAATATTTGTCCCATGGCATGCCTTCGAAGTCCGGCGGCGGTAGTTCGCTGACCTTCTCCTGATAGGTGTCGTTGACGTGCATGTTGCCGTCTTCATCTTTATAGATGAGGTTGGACACTTCAGACATTTTGCGTTTGCCCGCCAGGGCCTCCACCAGCCAGACCATGGCGTGTTCGCCTTCGTAGGTAATCATCGAGTCGAACGCCTTACCGAAGAAATGCGGTTTTTTCGAGAACTCGTCTTTCAGTCGCGTGATGATGTTCCCGCCCACCGTCACATGGATGTCGGGAAACGATTCTTTGATCAAGGTGGCAAAAGTGATGCCCGACATGAGTTGCACCGGCGTGCCGATGGAGATACCAACCACCTCCGGTTGCTCTTTTTTGATGGAGCGCAACACCAGTTGGCGGCAGATGTCGGCATAGACATTGACATCTTTGTCGTAGGGCACTTTCAAAAGGTCTTCGGATACCCAGGGGCGGTATACGTTGAGGTTGCTCTCGACCGGATAAAAATTGATGCTCGCGGGGAAGTAGCAGACCGAGATATATTCCATCACCTCCCGGAACGCGTTGAGCGCCCATTCGGCCTTTTCCACTTCATAAAACTCCGGTCCGCGCATGATCCGCTTGGCGCGTCCCACTTTGTTAATGTGGTGTTCCAGGTCGATGTGCTGGTAGTCGCTGAGCATTTGTTTCAGTTCGGCGTCTTCCTGGCTCAACGCTTCTCCAAATTCTTTCTGGGTCAGGGCTTTCAGTCTCGCCTGTATTTTGTTTTTTACGAATAAGAGGAATCCAGGCGTGAAAAAGTGGTCGAACATCTCCACGTTGATATCTTTAAGGACCGTCTCAATGCCGTTTTTGCGCAGAACCGCCGCAAGGCTCGGCAATGCCAGATAGGGGGCGGTGGGCACCCATTCCGGCGGAAATATCAACATGACTTTTTTCATAGAGGATCCTGTATCAGCAATACTTGCAAGCAAGCGTTTTTAATTTTTTGGAATCTACGTGGTTAATGCTAACATATCCTAATCTATACACTTAATCAAAATCGGGCAAAAAATGAGCCGGCCACCTGAAGCACCCGAAGTCGGCTCCACCCGATGTTAACACTCATAGTTTAATGGAGCACGAAACAAGTCATGTCCAACACAGAAACCAGCGCGGAAGTTAAAGCCAAAATCCTGCTGGATGAAGCAAATCTGGCATTTTCAGAAACTTCTGAACGTAAAGACAGTCCGGGAGAGCGCAACCTGGAAGGTTCTGCCTGGGAAGAAGGCCGAATGGAAGGGGAATACGACGAAGCGGATTATCAAAAAATTTTAGAACTGCAAATGCGAGCCGCCATGGTTTGCGATGAGCACCCGGAACTGGAAGAAAAAACCACTCAATTGTTCGAGTCCATAACACAAGAAAACGCTGAAGAGGTTTTGCAAACGGTTTTGAAAGATCCGAACATCATGACGTTGGGCAAGGCCGCAGTCACAACGTTTGTCTTGCGGTTCCCGACGGTGCAGTCTTTTGTCAACAAAGGCCATCCCCTGGTGCTGGCGATGGACGAATATATGCTGGAAAACGCGGACGCGCAAAACTGGCACGACTATAACAATATCGCCCAGGAAAATGGCTGGCTCTAGTGGCGATGCCGCCACAGGCAAATGCAATAACTTTCACTTGCTGGTGAAAGTTCAACTCGGCTTAACAAAATTTTTGAGCTGAATTCCTTTAAACAATCACTATGAAATTCAGACATAGTCTCGCAAAAGAAACCTTCAAAGGTAAAAAGAAGACTTCCAGCAAGGGTGTTGAAGATCATATCAGCGAAGACCAACGCGGGAACCACAGCAGTGCTGTCGATGAACCCAGTCCTTTAAGTCTGGATAAGGAAACCATCACCCAAAAGGTTGAAGAAGAGCCCAAAGAAATATCACGACGGGATATTTTTTCGTTCGGCAATTTTCTGGATTTCGGCGCCGCGGTGGAAGACGAAGCCGAAGCAAAAAAACCTGTAAAAGATAAATCTCCCGCTCCTGAAAGGGAAGAACCGGAACCTGTAGAAGAACCCGAACAGGTTGATGAGGTGACAGCTGAAGTTTCAGAGGGCGAAGAAACCGAGGAAACCGAGCCGGAACCTAAGGAAGGGTTCTTCAAACGACTGGTATCAAGGCTTAAGGAAAGTCCTGAAGAGAAACGGTTGCTTCGTGGCGAAGTGCTTGTGCCTGACGAAGAGCCGGAGACCTCTCCAGAGCCAGTCGAAGCCTCCGCTGAAAACTCCACTGCAAAATCTACCGAAGAAGGCAACAATATCTTCGAGCTTGATGAAGACGACGATGAAGATAAGGAATATGACCGCCGTAACCTGTTGCGTCAGGGCGTCCATTATTTCGCCAAACCGGTAGTTCAAAACGTCCAGAACAAAATCGACAGCGTTAATAAAGCGGTGGACAAGGTCACCAAGCGGGTGCCGCTATTGAGGCCGCCGGGAGCGATTTCTGAGAAACAGTTTTTGCAGGCCTGTTCCCGTTGCGATGAATGCATCCACGCCTGCCCGAAAGACGCTATCCAGCGCGCTCCGAAAAAAATGGGATTCCTCGTTTACAACACACCTTATATCGACCCGATGCGCAATCCCTGTGTGATGTGCACCGATCTGCCCTGTATTTCCGCCTGCCCGGATAAAGCCCTGCTCCCGGTTCAGGAACTGACCGATGTAAACATGGGCTACGCCATTCTGGACAAGAAAAAGTGCCAGGCTTATGGCGACACCTTCTGCCAGCAATGCGTGATCGACTGTCCTGTTCCCGGAGCCATCTACCAGGTGAATAACAAACCGGTGATCGATAAAAATACCTGCACCGGTTGCGGAGTCTGTATGCGCTCGTGCAGCACGGTTAATATTCCACTGGCGATCAAGGTTAAACCGCAGATGGTGGTCGAGTATCAGCTTAATAAGAAGCGCAAGGAGCAGGAGCTGGCACGTATCGAAGCCGAGCGAAAGGCAGAAGCAGAGCAGGAAGCCCTTGTCAGTCAGGAAGACGAGAATGCCCCTGAAGAACAGGAATCTTAGGCATCTCCCCCTACCCTTTAGATTAACGCTTGCAAGTCTGCCCTGTTTTCAGTACCTTATAGGGCTTTGGTCCCTTAAGGGACTGGCTTTCATGCATATTCCAATCCAACGGATTCAAAACCTTAATTAACTGAATGAGCAACGAACTACAAAGAACGCACGACTGCGGCACGTTGTCGGAAAAGCATATCGGCGAAACCGTAACCCTGTGCGGCTGGGTGCACACCCGTCGTGATCACGGTGGACTCATATTCGTCGACTTATGGGACAAGTTTGGCATGACCCAGGTGGTGCTGAATCCACAAATCGACCAGCTTGCGCACGAACACGCCCAGTCCATTCGCGGAAATTATGTGATCGGAGTTGTCGGGAAAGTCCGCGCCCGTCCTGAGGACATGGTGAATCCAAAACTGAAGACAGGAACGATTGAAGTTTATGTCGATCAGTTGAGCATTCTCAACCCATCAGAGACACCTCCCATTTCACCGTGGGAACCGCAGGATACTTCGGAAGCCCTGCGTTTGAAATACAGGTTTCTCGACCTTCGCGGCCCGGAACTGCAGCGCAATTTGAAGATGCGCTATGACATCACCCGTGTAGCCAGGAACGAATTGCACAAGAACGGATTCATGGAAGTGGAAACCCCCGTGCTGACCAAGAGCACACCGGAAGGGGCGAGGGACTACCTCGTGCCAAGCCGGCTCAATACGCAAAAGTTTTATGCGCTGCCCCAGTCGCCTCAGTTGTTCAAACAGATTCTCATGGTCTCGGGGATGGACCGCTATTTCCAGATTGTTAAATGTTTCCGTGATGAGGATTTACGTTTCGACCGGCAACCAGAGTTCACTCAGGTCGACATCGAAATGTCTTTCGGCAACGAGAAACTCATGTTTCAGATAATAGAAGAAATGATGGCCGGAATTTACAAGGAAGTTCTCGGCCAGGAAATTGAGACCCCTTTCCCTGTTTTAAAATATCAGGAAGCCATGGACCGGTTTGGAATCGATAAACCGGACATGCGATTCGGCATGGAAATCGTTGACCTTGGGGAAATTGTAAGAGGCACCTCATTTAAAGTGTTTGCACAGGTGCTGGAGTCGGGCGGTCAGGTACGAGCTCTCAATGTCAAGAACAGCGCGGAAGCATTATCCCGGAAAGCATTGGATGATTTAACCGAAATTGCAAAAACCTATGGCGCCAAAGGGATGGCATGGATCAAGGTGCAGGAAAACGAACTGCAGTCACCCATCATCAAGTTCTTTGAGCAGGATATGCTCGATAACATGCTGAAGGCATTGGGCAGTGAACCCGGCGACACCGTGGTTTTCATAGCGGACACACCTAAAATTGTGGCAGATGCCCTCGCCCATCTGCGGCTTGCTTTGGGCAAACAGTTGAACCTGATTGATGAATCGAAAAATTCCTTCCTGTGGGTCACCGAGTTTCCCTTAGTGGAATATGATGAAGCGGAAAAAAGGTATGCCGCCATGCACCACCCTTTCACCGCACCTCGTGAGGAAGACCTTGGAAACTTTGAAAGCGATCCCGGCTCCATCAAGGCCCGGGCCTATGACCTGGTGTTGAACGGCAATGAGATTGGAGGCGGCAGCATTCGTATCCACCAGAAAGAAGTGCAGGAGAAAATGTTCAAACTCCTCGGCATCGGCAAAGAAGAGGCCGAAATGAAGTTCGGGTTTCTGCTCGATGCGTTGCAGTATGGTGCCCCGCCACATTGCGGCATCGCTTTAGGATTAGACCGGATCACCATGTTGCTGACTGGAGCCACATCCATACGTGATGTAATCGCTTTCCCCAAAACCCAAAAAGCCACATGCCTGATGACCCAGGCTCCTTCGGAAGTGGACCCAAAACAACTTCGAGAACTCAAACTCAAAGCCGATTTATCCTGATAAAATCCCGGCAAAATCCATGCCCATATGCAGTTGATTCAATCTCTGCAGGATTTGCACAGCGTTAAGAACCACCCCCGAAATCATCATCTTAATTCCCTTGTTTTTATTAACTTTTCAGATTCCAGCACTCCTGCTTTTCTTACTCAAACTGAATGCACAAAATCTAACGAAAATGAATATTAAAAAACAGGCATTCTTGGAGATTGTTCCGTTACACTATTAATAAGAGATGTGAAGAGGGTAGCGCTCTTCACCGTCTCAAAGAACACCTCCTCCTCGAGGTTCCGGGAACAGGACACCCCCTGTTCCCGGTTTTTGTTGAGCCCTCCTTTGTGTTACTCTTACCCAAAATAACTTTCAAATTAGCTCATGACACTTGAACAAAAAACAGAAAAAATAAAATCCCTGATTCAGCAAATGGATAGTGTGTTGGTGGCTTTTTCCGGCGGTGTGGACAGCACACTCGTTCTCGCCCTTGCACATGAATTGTTGGGTGAAAAAGCAATGGGAGTCACCGCCCAATCCGCCAGCGTTCCTGAACGTGAAATGCAAGCCTCCCGCCAGCTAGCTAAAGAAATTGGTGCAAGGCACCTTGTCATCAAAACCGAGGAAATGTCTAATCCAGAATACCGGGCCAATCCGGCAAACCGTTGTTACCACTGCAAAACAGAGCTGTATACAAATCTTAAAAAAGTTGCCGTACAGGAAAATATTCCGCATATATTAAATGGTATCAATACCGATGATCTCGGCGATTACCGGCCTGGAATCGATTCTGCCCGGGAACAGGGGATACGCAGTCCACTAGTAGAAACGGATTTTAATAAACAGGACGTCCGTGATTTGTCGCAGAGGATGGGACTTTCTATCTGGAACAAACCAGCAATGGCCTGTCTGTCGTCCCGGATTCCTTATGGCCATCCAGTGACAGAACAAAAACTTTCCCAAGTCGAACAGGCAGAAGACCTTCTACTTTCTTTCGGGTTCAGGCAAGTCCGTGTCCGACATCATGGTACCGAAGCCCGAATCGAACTGGACAGGAAGGAAATTCCACGTTACCTGAGTAACGACTCTATTCAAAAGTCCGTTCAGGAAAAATTAACAGCTTTAGGATTCAGCAGTGTGGTGGTAGATCCGGAAGGGTATCGAATGAGGAGCTTAAACGAGTCTTTGCTGGAGAACAACCGCCATGTTTAAATATGAACTGCGTCCTGAAATAAGAAAAACGCTTAAAGATCCGGACGGGTTTGAAAAGGGATTGAATGCCGTCTTCTTAGGCCTGGCTGTCTGCATGGGGGGTGTGGCGCTGATGCTGATCCTCTTCTTCAACAAACCGGAACATGTCCTTCATCCTACCTGGATTCTCTTCCTCGGATTCGGCATTGTCATCTGGGGGGAATACAAAAAGTTTAAGTGTAAGTGAAGGGACCACGCCCGGAGGATAAGGGGGCAGTTATGCTACTCGACCGTCTAAATCTTGGCCTTCTAGCCTCAGATACGTCATCGCTGTGTAGGTTACGTAATTCGTTGATAGGAATTGTTATGTAGAGAGAACAATTCAGGTCTCATGGATTGCTTTGTCACCTTCAGTTCCTTGCAATAACGTTCAGAGGATGTCGTCGTAAAGGTCGCTCCACCTCGGGTTCATATTTTCAATCAAAGCAATTTTCTTATCTCTGGAGCCGGACTTAATCTGTTTTTCACGGGCGATGGCATTTTCCATAGTTTCATGCATTTCATAATAGACTAAACGTTTGCAACCATAATTCTTTGTAAAACCCGACACATCCCCATTCTTATGTTCATAAACGCGTTTAATAAGGTCACTGGTTACCCCTGTATACAGAGTCCCATTTGGTTTGTTTGTCATTATATAAATTGCGGGCCGTTTCATTTGGGTTCAGGTTAAACTTAACACCTGGATTGCTTCGTCGCTATTCGCTCCTCGCAATTGTGTAGGTTACGTAATTCGTTGACAAGAATCAGCAAATTGTTTT
>CAYFNV010000057.1:0-7532 GCA_964344595.1 uncultured Nitrospina sp.
GTCATGACTGAAGTTTAAACCATTTTCTAAGGCTTTAACTAGTCATGAACCTTAATTTTTTATTGACTAAATTCCAATCCTTTAAACTTTAACTATCTAAATAAAATTTTTCGGATTATCATAAATAGAAAGCAAATTCCATTGGTTCGTGCTAATGAATTCGTTTTTTTCCAAATTGTGGTTATCCGTTTCAAACAGGGATATTGTTTTGCTAGCCCTATTTATGATTATTGGGCTCTACCTGTTATTCAAGCATTTCTCCAGTCTTACCGATAGCATTGTAAAGTCAACAGCTCTTCAGGATGCAGCTATGTACTCAGATGCTCTTGAAGAATTTCGAACTCTTTATTCTGCCAAGATTGTCAAGCGATTAGCCGGACACGGAATTGAAATCACTCATGATTATAAAAACAAAGAAAAAGCTATCCCTCTTCCCGCCACCTTCAGTATGGAGTTGGCCGAGGCGATAAGCAAAAAATCTACCCGGACCCTTTCCCGCCTCTACAGTGACTACCCCTTTCCATGGAGGGAAAAAGGAGGTCCTCAAGATTCTTTTGAGAGCGATGCCCTTCTTGAGCTTAGAAAAAATCCGGAAAAACCCTTTTACAGATTCGAACAATATCTGGGAATGCCTTATCTCCGATATGCCGTTGCAGACATTTTGAGAGCTAGTTGCGTTGATTGCCATAATAACCATCCTCAAAGTCCCAAGAGGGATTGGAAATTAGGAGATATCCGTGGTGTTCTGGTGGTCAATTGGCCTATGGAGTCTTTCAACACCCAAGTGAATGCAGACCTGCACAAATCAAAACAATGGTTAAAAACTCTTTCCATTTTTTGGCTCATTTTAATGATTTGGATGATGTATCGAATTTACCTGTATTCCAAGTCCTTAAATCAAAAAGTGGAGGAGCTTGCCACCTCAAATCAGGAGCTAGATGATTTCGCCTATTTTGCTTCCCATGATTTAAAGGAACCTCTGCGTGGTGTGCATAACTTTTCCTCAATTATAATTGAGGATTATGAAGATAAGCTGGATGAAGATGGGAAAAAAAGGCTAATCACCCTGACACGGCTGACAGATAGAATGGAAAACCTAATCGATGACCTTTTGTATTATGCAAGGGTGGGAAGAACCGAACTAAACCGGGAAAAAACTGACTTGAATCTTCTCATTGAAGAGATTACTGATTCATTACAAGTCACGATTTCTGAAAACAATGTAACCATTAAGAAACCAAACGCCCTTCCGAACGCATTCTGCGACAGAATCAAGATAAAAGAAGTGTTTCAAAATTTGTTAATCAATGCAATTAAATATAACGATAAAGATCAAAAGTGGGTGGAAATTGGCTGTCAGTCACAAAGTGACTCTAATGCCTATCAGATTTTCTATGTTAAAGATAATGGCATCGGCATCCGAGAAAAGCATCTTGAGTCAATATTTAGAATTTTTAAGCGATTGCACAGCCATAACAAATATGGAGGGGGAACAGGGGCTGGCTTGACTATCACCCAAAAAATCATACAAAAACATGGTGGAAGAATCTGGGTTGAGTCAACACTAAAACAGGGAACTACTTTCTATTTCACTATTAATTGAGGAGCCAAAATGCCTTTAAAATTTTCCATTAATATCTTGATCATTGAAGACAGTGATGAAGATTATGAAGTGACGGAGAGAGGTTTTATAAAAGCCGGAATTGAAAAGAAAAATCTGTTTCGATGTCTGGATGGAGATGATGCTCTGGATTATTTGTACAAGAAAGGATCTTATGAAAATAATGATGCTATCTGGAGACCAGATTTGATCCTGCTGGATTTAAATCTTCCAGGAACGGATGGTAGAGATGTCCTCAAAGAAATAAAATCCGATGAAAACTTGAAGGATATTCCCGTTCTGGTATTAACAACATCCTTGGACGAGCGGGACATTGAAACTTGCTACAAAGTAGGAGCAAACACCTATATACACAAGCCCGTAAACTTTTATGGATTTATGGAAGCTATTCAAAGGCTAAAAGAATTCTGGGTTGAGATCGCAATTCTTAACAAACACGATTAGTCTTCTTAAAAGCACCAAAACCTATGGTTACCATTAAGAAAAAAATAAGTTTGTTACTTATAGATGACAGCCCTGAAGATCGATTCATATATATAAACTATTTGAAAAAAAATAATGAGTTTTCGTTTATTGTCGAAGAAAGCGCTTCCGGTGAAGAAGGCTTGGAAATATGCAGATCCCATAAACCAGACTGTTTGCTTTTAGATTACAATCTTCCCGATATGGATGGACTTGAGGTTTTGTCCGGACTATCCCCAATTAGATTTCCTGTTATTATGTTGACGGGTCAGGGAAGTCAACAGGTGGCTGTTAAAGCTTTAAAAAGTGGAGCTCATGATTACCTGATTAAAAACGAAATCACACCTTCTCTTCTTACCCAGACTATTCTTTCTGCCATAAAAATATTTAAAATTGAAAAGGAAAAACAGGCTTTTTCTGAGGAGCTTAAACGGAGCAACCAGGCATTGGGGGAATTTGCCCAGGTTGCTTCACATGATTTGCAGGAACCTCTTAGAAAAATAGATTTCTATGCTGAAAAAATTTGGGAACTCAACCATGATAATATGAGTGACCAATGTAAAAACTACTTAAGTCGTCTTCAAAAATCCACCAAAAGAATGAGTCAGTTCATAGATGATCTGTTGTCATATTCCAAAATCACAACCCAAGACAACCCCTTCAAGGCAATCAATTTGAATGAAGTAATAAAATTAGCTGTTTCAGATCTTGAAACAAGAATCACTAAAAGTAAGGCTCAAATAAACGTTGATGAACTTCCTGTTATCAACGGGGATCCTACACAAATGTATCAATTGTTTCTAAACCTGATCTCGAACGGGCTGAAATTTAACAGATCCCATCCACCAGTGATTGATATTACCTGCAAAAAAGTTGGCATTAACAATTGGGAAATTCAGGTAACAGATAACGGAATAGGCATAAATAATGAATTTAAAGAAAGAGTTTTTGAACCTTTCTTCAGGCTTCAAAATAGGAGCGAATTTGTAGGTTCCGGTACAGGGCTCGCTATTTGTAAAAAACTTGTTGAAAGACACCAAGGAGTCATCTCAGCCAATAGCAAACTGGGAGAAGGGACCACCATTACCATAATACTGCCTGAAAAACATTCTTTGGTTGATAGAACCGAGAATATCTAGACTCGTATGAATTCGCAGAAAAAATTGAATGCCGTATTCCCTGGGTGGAAAATATTAAGAAAAGAGTTTACAAAGTCTAAAAATCAATGGGGGGTAGCTGTAGGGGTTCTCATTTCTTCCGGGAGCAGGTAGTGGCGGGTGTCATATTCCATACTGGTCAGCACAAATTGTTTTCCTATACATTTTTTTGAATTGATCACCAGAGGGGCAACCAGATTCGCTGTCATTTCCGTATAGTTTTCAGGAATCGTTACAATCGAACGCGTGAGAAAAGAATCGTCAGTCTCCAGACCTACTCTTTTTTTATCTTCTTCCAGCAGCTTCAGTTTATAGTCCGGCACATATATATAAGGATCTGTGATAACAAATGCCAAATGGGGCGATTGAATCGACTGCATCCACTCCATAGGACTTTCCACATTCGGGTTAAAAGGAAGAAAAATAAACTGGTTTTCCTTTTCAAACCCATATAAACCATCTGGAAAATCGATGATCTGTTTTTTCTCAATATCAATAATGCCGAAGCGGGTTGTTTCTAGCTTCATTTTTTAATTTTGTCCTTCATCAATTGGGATACTTTGGAAAGGTCAAATTGTTGTGAAGAAGCTGCAGTTTGGTTTTCTTCTTTAATTCTCAAAAAAACCTCTTCACGATAAATTTTAGTCTCACGAGGGGCTTCAATGCCCAGACGAATGTTCTTGCCCTTTACATCTATAACGGTTATTTTGACATCTTCATTAATTTTGATGCTTTCACCAATTTTTCGGGTAAGAACAAGCATGGGGCGGAATCCGTTCCAAAATGCGTATAAGGAAAGCTGATATAATCTGCTACAGGGACCATTATAGCAAAAAAGTTCTGAAAAAATAATAATTTATAGACCAATCCCAATTGACAGAGTTAGGGAGATTGTGCTAATTTTCGCTCTTTTGATTGAAATAAAATAGTGTTGGGACGGTAGCTCAGTCGGTAGAGCAGAGGACTGAAAATCCTCGTGTCGGCGGTTCGATTCCGTCCCGTCCCACCACTTTTATAAGTGATTAAGAACTCCACCAAGCCCATTTTATTTTTCAATGTTTTACCACGAAACCAATTGAGCAAATACTTTTCACACCGCAATACTATTGATTTTGAGCCCTTATTTTTCCTATAAATTTAGAGAGACTATTTACTTTTAGTTTTTTGTATATATTTTTAATGTGAGTGTTAACCGTCAATTTACTGATAAACAGTAAAGAGGCGATTTCTTCTTTCGTTGTTCCAACCAACATCAGTTTTCCAACTTCTATTTCTCTATCAGAGAGCCCCCATTCTTTCAGCAATCTGCTGGTATCCTGAGCCACCCCATTGCTAGCCTGGCTGACCATCAACTGCGCTACTTTTTTTAACAACTCCTTTCTTTCATAAGGTTTGAGGAAAAAATCATCTACCTTCAACCGAAGAGATTCAATAGCCGACTCTCTGGTTCCATATCCTGTAAGAATAATAACCTTAACATCCGAATCAATATCCTTTATGTTTTGCACAAGTTCATTACCCCCCATACCTCGCATCTCAAGGTCAGTAATAATCAGGTTGTGCCTGTTAATTGTAAACAAATCTAACGCCCGCTTACCATCATAAGCAAAATCAACTCTATAACCCTCATTTCTGAGATCGTCACACATTGTTTCAATGATCAATTTTTCATCATCTACGATCAGTATAGATTTATCTTTCATACTACTCTCCTAGGTTTTCAGGAAGAACAATTTCGAATACAGACCCCTCTCCAACTTTACTATTCACATTAATCTTTCCACCATGGCTTTCAACAATTCCATGGACAATCGATAGTCCCAACCCAAGCCCCAGCTCCTTTAATTCAGTCTTGGTTGTAAAAAAAGGATCAAAAATTTCATTTACTTTTTCTTCAGAAATTCCAGTGCCATTATCCTGCACTTGAAGGACTACATATGAATCATGCTTCTCTGTCGTTATCGTTATTTTGCCATTTTCCTGATCTTGGGCAATGGCTTCTTCAGCATTTGAGAGTAAGTTCAAAATGACCTGCTTTAACTGGTCAGGAACAAAATGTACATAAGGGGTATTGGGCGCGTAGTTCAGGTTCAACACTATTTTTCGCTGATCTAATCTGTTTTGCACTAATGGAAGCATTTCATTTATAACGGCTTGCAAATCAACATGCTCACGTTTTTCAGCAGAGGGGCGATTGAAATCTTTCAAGTTGTTAATCAGGTTGTTAACTCGCTCGCTCTCCTTAATTGCCATGAACAAATGCTTTTTGTGAGGTTCACTCAAACTGCCTCTTTCATAAAGAATTTCCAATACGTTTTTAATTCCACAAATCGGATTTCTCAACTCATGAGCAATGGAGGCTGCTAATTTCCCTGTGGCTGATAATTTTTCAGAGTGCAGGAGTTGTTGATGGGTTTTTTGTAGTTCAATGCGATGATTTTGTATTTGAGCAAGTAGATCATTGAAAGCCTTATATAAAATACCTATCTCATCAGAAGCCTTGTGCTCACCTCGCAATGAAAAATCATCGCTTTCAGATACCCTTTTTGTCAGAATGCTAAGAGCAATGATAGGCTCAGAGATGACTTTAGAAAGCTTTAAAGTGATGCCATAAGCAATCACAAAAGCAAACAAAATGACTGATCCAATGACAAGTATTATGTTTCTGTTTTTCTCATGAAGTATTTCAAGGCTGTATTCAATTAAAATTTTACCAACCAGTACTCCATCAAGATAAATAAACTTTCCAACCTTTAAATAATCTTTTTCAAAAACAAAACCCTCATTTGTAATTGGTTCTGTTTTAACGTGAGGGGTTGAGGGGTTCTTCATATAAGTTACCAGTAACCTATCATCCGCATCCACTAATTTTGCAAAGGTAACCTGAGGAGTTCTTTTTAATGAACGTAAAATTTCCGCACCCCTTTTTTTATCATCAAAAATTATCGCTGCACGGCTATTATCCCCTAAGACCTCTGCCAGGGTCATCACTTCCGCAACGAGCTCTTCACGAGTGACATTGATATCCCAATACATCAGCACCCCACCAACAATCAGCAAGGAAATCATGACAATGCCCATTACTATGGCAAGAAGTTTTTTCCAGATATTTTGCTTGCTGAAAAAATTCATATTACTTCTCACCCTCCACAAGAATTCCCAGAGCCAGCAATTCAGAGCTGAGGGTCAGTCCAGACTTAAGAACAGCATCATGATTAATTTCAAAACGGAGTCTTCCATCTTGTTTAAAAAGGTTAATATCCACTCCCCGCTTTGCATATCCTCGAGTGTTTCCAATAGTCAATACAGGTTGGCCTTCAATATTTTTCAATATCTCGCCAAGTCTTGAGGATTCTGATGAGCTAATGTAAAGAATCCTGCAGCTTTTTAATTCATTTGGGGGGGGGATTGTCTTGAAACAGTATTGTTTTGTCTTTAATAGTTTTAGATTTTGCAAGTTGCCTCAGAAGGTTGCCTAGTGGCTCGTTCCCAACCATGCAAATTGTGAAAGAGTTATGGGGAAGGTCCTGAAATGAGCGGTCAGGCCAAGTTGTAAACTTGGAAAAATTATAAATAAATGCTGTCTTGAGCTGAGACTCCTTGACCATCCTCCCTTCTTGAGCAAAGGAAAGACAAGGAGTGATTGAGGCAGATAAAAACAGAACAAACAATAATGTTCTAAACAATTTGATCTCAGTCAAACAATTTTTTAATGAATGGCTGGCCAAAGGGATTCTTTCTAATTAAAGCTTTTACGGATTCCCAAGAAAAACCTCCTTGGGTCTTGAGGTGAAGATCCGAATGAGTTTGAACCACCCCCGGCATTGAAATATTTCACATTAGCAAGGTTGGTTATGGAGAGATATGCAGACATTGCCTGCCAATCCTTACTGTTTTCAAAAATATTCCTGATACCAAGATTCAGGTTCAACAAAGCATAAGAGCTAACTTTCTCTCTTCGATCTTCTACTAAATGATTGGTTTCATCCACCCAGATCATTCTGGGAGTAATGAAATAATCATCCATATAAGTATAGGTGAGGCCTGTCTTGATTTTGTTCTTCGCAGTAATAGGTAATTTGGACGTTTCGCCGCCCAGTTTTTCAAGCGTTCCATCCACCCATGAATAACTTAACCAGTAGTTCAACCTTGAGTTTTTCCAACTGAATGCCTGCTCTATGGTTACATCAGCTCCAAAAATTTCCAGACGACCTATGTTATCGTTAATATTTGTGGAAGCGATGATACCTCCTGGAATAAATTCCGAATTGCTGGTAGAAGATACAACTGCT
>CAYFNV010000058.1:0-7498 GCA_964344595.1 uncultured Nitrospina sp.
ATATAATAAAAGTTGCACCCTCATTATTATTACTTTCAACAGATATGGTTCCATTATGACGATCCACAATTTTGGAACAAATGAACAACCCCATTCCGCTACCCATTGCTTTGGTTAATCCATTAATTCGTTTAAAGGGCTCAAAAACTTTATCCCTATATTTTTTTTCAATACCTATCCCATTATCTTCCACACTTAATTTATAAAGTCCATTATCATTTGGAACGCTCGTTATTATTATTTTAGGAGGAATGTTGGGTCTTCTATATTTCAATCCATTAGAAATCAGATTTTGAAATAATTGTCTCATTTGAATTTTATCAGCCTCAATATTAGGGAGAGAATCGACTAGAACATCACCTTTCACCTCCGATATTTGAACCTCAAGGTCATCCAACACTTCTTGTATAATTTCATTTAACCCAATAGGTTCAAATCTAGCATTACTTTTCGCAAATCGAGAGTAATGAAGCAAATCGTCAATAAGGCTTTTCATTCTAAACGCTGCTTTCTCGATTTTTCCGATATAGGAAACTTCTTTCTTATCCAATTTATCCAAACAGCTTTCTTTTAACAGATCACCAAAGGTAGTAATTTTACGCAAAGGCTCTAAGAGATCATGAGAGGCTGCATATGTAAAACTTTCTAATTCTTCATTTTTTTTCAATATATCTATATTTCGCTTCTTAATTAGTTCCTCTAGGTGAGAGCGATGTTTGTCCAGCTCTTTTTCATCGTTCTTTCTTGCAGATATATCTTGAACCAACGCAACATAGTAACCGGGGTCTCCTTCCTTATTTCTTACACACCCTACAGAAGCTTCCACATAAGTGATTTTTCCATTTTTCCCGACATATCTTTTTTCTACCGTATATCGATCTCTTTTCTTGTCTTTGATCTCATCAATAAGGCTTATACAAGGTTTGATGTCATCAGGGTATGTGGCTTCTGTCCATACAAAGCCCAATAATTCTTCTCTGCTGTAACCCACTATTTCACACATCCGGTCATTAATTTCGACCCATCTACCCTCTGTGTCGAAAATAGCAACACCACTTATTGGCATTTCAAAATAGCTTTTGAATTTATTTTCACTTTCTTCCAGCTCGCTTGTTCTAAAGGCGACTAATTCTTCAAGTTTGTTTTGATGCTTTTTAAGCTCCTCCTCCATTTTTTTTCGTTCAGTGATATCCGTTGAAATCCCGCATAATCCATAAACATCACCGTTAGAATTAAATAAAGGGACTTTGATTGAAATATAATTATGTAATCCATCTTCATGTGGAGCAACCTCTTCTCCTTCAAAAGGCTTTCCAGATTCCATTACCTTCCTGTCATTTTTCATGAAATCTTCAGCGATTTCTTTTGGAAAAAATTCAAGATCGGTTTTCCCCTGCAGCTCTTTATTTTTTATTCCAAAAAGATCCTCCCAGCGTTTGTTGATTAGAAGATACCGACCTTTCAAATCTTTCATATAAATAACTGAATTCGTATTATTGACGATAGTATTCAGTCGTTCCTCATAGGTTAAGAGTTCTATCGTCAGGGTATCGATTGAGTTATTAATTAATATAAAGCCAAAGAGAATAAAAGAAATCCCAAATAGATTACTGAACCAACTATAGTTGAGATGAAGATCTTCCATTAAGCTCATGGCTATGGAGTGGTCCATAAACAATGGAAAAATCCACATAGCAAGCAAATCATAAAAGTAAAATAAGCTGATTATGGAGAGGCCTATTACAACAAAGAAAAAGCCTAAACTGTATTTTCCTCGTTGTAATTTTGATTTTCGATTAGACAAAATTATGAATGAGATCACACAGATAGATGTAATCAGCAAGTCAAAAATGGTCATCAATAATGTAGAGTCCCAAATCATTGTTTTTCTTTCTATGCCTCAAAAAGGGAGCGGATCTTATATAGTATAGATGGCTAGATAAGCAAAATAAATGAAAGTTGTGTAACAGCTCAGTAAATGTAACAGATAAATATATAAGTATGCTGAATAGGAGATTGATTGAGGATTAGCAAATGTAATTAAGTTTTTTTGTTTCAGAGATCAAACAAATTGATTTTTAAGGGTTATCAGGTGGCAAAAAATGACTAAAGCCCGCAACCTTGAAGGTGGGATATGTGTTAATTTTAAAACTTTTGCAACAACACTATTAGATGAAAGGTTTCATCCTTGATTTTAAACGGAACATGAAATTTAGGCACTCCATTAATCTCAATATTTAATGAATGCCCTTCTCCTATTTTAGATTCGGGAAGACCCAGATCCCAACTCAGCTTAAGTTCCTCTGCTGAAAAATCTTTTTCTGGATAGACTACTTTCGCAAAATCCTGAGGAAATTCAGAAATTCTTGGCTTGGTTATTCCTCCAATTATGTTGCATAATTCCTGAACCACCCCACCTACCTGTTCAATATCTACTTCACCAAACAATCCCTCATAAATGTCACAGGCAGCCTTTTTTGAAAAATTAATAATCAAAGTTAGCTGCATTCGATTTTCAGAATCTATTAGATCCACCATTGAGCTGAAGTATCCATTGAATTCCCCCAGCTTTTCCGAGTTGCCTGGAATAACCTCAACCATATACTGTTCCATGGCTTCAACGGTACTTGCTGTAAACGCTTCAATAATTGAATCAGGAATTTCAATTGGAGAATCTTCCCATGTGGAATCAAAAATTGAAGATGATGCTGTAGATTTTTTGTCAATGAGTTCAACCAGGTCGGGTTGATTGAAAATACTGTTAATTGTTTTCTGAAATTGGTCTTGATTGAAAGGTTTTCTTAAAAACCCCTTGGCTTTGTATTTACCTATTAACCTTTGATAGGTTTCCGGTTTTTCTGAGCTTATGATCAAAAAATGAGTTTTATCTGGGTTCCAATTTCTTTTTCTTCGGAGTTCTTTGAGAAGATCAATACCATCCCCATCTTTTAAATGTATTCCAGAAGTGACCAGATCAAAACTTTCCAATTCAAACATGATTTGGGCTTTATGTTTTTCATGGGCGGCAAAAATATGACCTCTATCAAAACCAATCTGCGACAAAAATTTCTTTAAAATTTTGGTTATGATTGGCGAATTATCAACCACTAAGGCTTTTTTATTTTTATAAATTGGGTTCATTACTAAAGTGTAACGAAATCTTAAATCATGGCAACATTATTTCTTGATTCTATTAAATCTTGCCCGTTGAATTTATAGCACTGGGAAGCCTGAATTTTTTTAACTATTTCTTTTTAAACTGATTAGACTCCACAGCCAGCAACCTGCTGGTTGAAAGGGAATAAACTGTCAAATGATTGCGAAAAAGAAAGTTTGATAAGAATTAAAGATCCAGACTTACTAAATCCAGGATCATGTGTAATATCTCCAAGATTTTCTTTCATGCCCCATAGGGCATGTGATATCCCCAACCTAAATATTCATGCCCAGAATGGGTATGCCAACACAAACATTGATTTCTTTTAAGGTTAACCTGCCATCAATAGTGGGCTTGACCCTTTATTACGAATCATTTCACTTTAGGAATGGGTTACTAAATCTTTCCACTCAGGTATTTTTTCCGTTTGGATTCCGGAAACTTCTCTATGGAATAACGTAGCATGGTTCTTGGCATGTTCTTATAATGCTTTTTTAGAAATGCTTCTAACGCTTTCAGGTCTTTTTTTCCTGCCTCTCTCAACATCCAACCAACCGCTTTATGAATAAGGTCGTGTTTGTCGGTTAATAATATTTTTGAAATCTTGAAAACATCTCGAAGATCTCCGTTTCTAATAAACCACCCGTTTGTGATGATCGCAATTCTTCTAGTCCAAAGATGATCGGATTTAGCCCACACATAGAGTATTTCCCTGTTCTTATCCATAAGATGGCGACCAATGATATGTGGACAAGTAACATCAACGAGATCCCAATTATTGATATATTTGAAGTGCCTGATATAAAGCTGGTATAGCTTTTCCCTTTCCTGCTCCACCTTCGCAGATTTGTATTTATTAACCAGGATTAACAGTCCCGTGAGTCGCTCTTCATGAATTTTGGATTTAACTAGTTTCTTTAAATCAGTGATGCTGAGTTCAATATACTTCTTTGCCAGTTTTCTAAGTTCAGGGACTCTGATTCCAATAAAAACATCTCCCTCTCCATATTCCCCTTTTGCAGTTTTAAAAAAACGTTGGCTATGCTCGGCAATCTTAGAGTTAGCCAACTTTCTCATTTCTTTTGTTATCAACATATTGGTCAAATTATAGCAATTGGTAAGATCCAGTGGAAAAAATTTGGGTTATGGGTGCACGATATTATTCCTTAACCTTCGTGCCATGAAAGGGTAATATCCCAAACATCTGTCACCCTGAGTCATGCTGATGATCTCGAAGTACGAAGGGTCATACCCGGCATGGGTATGCCAACACGATCGTTTATTTTAAGGAGTTATAAATTGGCCATGAAAATGGTTTGATCCCTCTAATAAGTTGGACAACAAATTTAAGGGGTCACTTACTTTTTTATTTCTACGTTTAAGAATTGATGTATCAATTATTAAAGAAGCCATTCACTTTGCTGTACATTTCCAAAAAATTTATCTATGTATGGCGGAAAACTTTACCAATCTAACAAGTGCGAATTTACCGGAGTAAACCAGGATTATTTTTTTCTGTTTTTTCGTTTGCCTTGTTTTATTTTGCCCTGATTCCCAGACCATTGCACGCGCAATATAATAATAACCTGGAAACCGAACGTGAGTTGATTCTTCCCCTGATTGAAGTTACCGCCACGCGATCTGAAAAAAAGATTGTAGATATTCCTGCAGCAATCCGTTCTCTTGATCTGGACAAAGAGAAACTTCCTCAGGTTTCTTTCGATGAGGGATTGACATCCGTTCCGGGCCTGTTTTTTCAAAATCAGTTCAATTCAGCACAAGACCTTCGATTGTCCATTCGTGGGTTTGGAGCACGTTCGGCATTTGGTGTCAGAGGGGTAAAGATTCTTGTTGATGGCATTCCTCTCACCCTACCTGATGGGCAAACACAACTAGATTCGATTGATCCCGGTATGATTCGCTCGATGGAAGTTTTAAGAGGCCCATCTTCTTCTCTTTATGGCAATGCGTCTGGAGGCACCATTTCAATTAAGACCTTCACCGGGTCGCGATCAGGTGTCGAACCAAGGATATTGCTCGGCTCATTTGGCTTGCAGAAATACCAGATCAAGTCGGGAGACACATTGGGTTCTTTTAATTATAATATTTACGCCTCACATCTTCAACGTAATGGATATCGCGATCATAGCTCGACTGAAAGCACTTTAGTACATACAAAGTTCGGCTGGAAAAGCGATGCGAATTCCAATTGGACGTTTAGCTTGAGACATCTCCATGCACCGAAAGCCCAGGACCCTGGTGCTTTGACCGAACAGCAGGCAGACTTCAACCCTAAAGCGGCGCGATCCCAGAATATTACTTTCGATGCTGGCGAGGTGGTGGATAACACACAATTTGGTTTGTTATATGAAAAAGAAATATCCCCTTCACAGGAAATTATTATAACTGCCCACTTTAATCGTAGATTGTTTAGTAACAAGCTGCCGTTTACCAGTGGGGGTACCGTCGAGTTTGAGCGCCTGGCTCCGGGGTTGGGAGTCAGAACAGTAATAAACAGCTACCTAAGGGAAAAACCCATTCGCTGGATTGTAGGAGCGGACCTTTCCCAACAAAGAGATGATAGGAAACGTTTTGATAATAATAATGGAATAAAAGGTTCTCAAACTCTCGATCGTATTGAAAAGGTAGCCAGCATTGGTCCCTATCTGCGCGCAGAATGGAAAGAGTCGCCCAATACCGAGCTGGTCGCCGGGATTCGCTTTGACCATGTGGAATTCGACCTGGAAGATAATTTTCTTTCCGATGGCGACCAGAGCAGTTCTAAAACTCTATCCGAGTGGAGCGGAACGCTGGCGGCGGTTCATCATTTCCATGAGTCCCTGCATGGGTACGCGAACATTGCCACAGCATTTGAAACACCTACCACAACAGAGTTGGCAAATGACCCTTCCGGAAGTTCCGGATTCAATCCAAACCTGGGTTCCCAGCAGTCCGTAAGTTATGAGGTGGGTCTAAAAGGAAATAATAAAAATAGAATGGATTACGATTTAGCGGTATTCGTAATCCAGTCGTGGAATGAATTGGTACCCTTTGAAATTGATACGTCCCCCGGTCGAACTTTTTACAACAACACAGGACAATCACGTCGAGTTGGAGTTGAAGGGGCTATCCATTATTATCCGGTTGAAAATATTAAAACGGGTTTGTCCTATGCCTTTTCAGATTTTCGATTCACCCGTTTTGACGATAACGGGTCCGATCTTTCGGGAAACTTTATCCCGGGCATACCCGAGCATCGTATTGCCGCAAACCTTCAGGCTGATTCCCGTTCGGGTTGGTTTTTTAATGGGCAGATTCAGTACGTATCTTCATTCTTTGTGAATAACGAAAATACGGTGGACAACCCTTCTTATATTACCAATCGTTTTAATTTGGGTCGAAATATAACCGTGAAAAAATCTCAATGGTCTATTTTCTTGTGTGTGGAGAATATTTTTGACCAATCATACAATGCTAATACAAGAATCAACGCAACAGGTGACCGTTACTTCGAGCCGGGTCAGCCTTTTACTCTTTTCGGTGGCGTGTCATGGGCACTCTCGGAAGCAAAAAATTAATCTGCAATTTATGATATTAAAACCCCTGGAGCTGGGATCATGCGCAATATTCTACCTAAGCTTTCGTGCCCCGGAGGTGTACGAGCATTGATTTATTAATGGTTAGCTTACCGTCAATAGTGGTCTTGAACTCTTTACCCCATTATGAAACCTTTAAGTCTAAAAACATAACCAGAGCGTGCGGGGGGGAACATGGCTCCTCATTCGTGGAGGAGAATCAAAGTTCAAACCATTTTCGCGCACACCCTGGCCAAATTGGGAGGACTGCCCTCCCTGTCTTACATAATTAATTTGGTACCTGTTTCATTCTCTGTCAAGAATAGGAATAAAGACTAGAATCAATACATCTAATAAATAGAAGGCTTCTTGGGTTTCTAAGATGGAGGTACCGATAATGGAACCTGAAAGAAGAGTTCGTCACAGAAGGCAATTGATTAGAGGGAAGGGAGATATACCGGTTATAGTAGCCCTCCAATCTGGCAAGAGAAGAGTAGGAGAACGCAGAAAATCAAAAGCTGCCACACCGGACACTTTTCTCAATCAGTGCACATACCGATATTAACCAAACCAATTTTGGTTTCGTTGAATTTGTGTAAGGGAATAATTTTTACTAAATCGTATCTTTAATATTAGAAGGCAAGAGTCGAAACCTCGTTAGTATCTTGACCACTGGACGTGAGGTGGGTAGTTCTAGAGCCATAAGAAATAATATGCGGTAAGAACCATTCGCATTGACAGTCGGTCTCTCGGCCAAGATATTTTA
>CAYFNV010000059.1:0-7238 GCA_964344595.1 uncultured Nitrospina sp.
CAAGTCCCGATTTAAAAACATTGCTAAAAATGACCCCTTATGCAAAGGTCTCCTCGCGATAAGGAGGAGAATTCACTTCAGATGAAACAAGAGTTTTTACAGACTGTGTAAAGTGCCTAAACTCTTTTTCAATCAAACCAATCATATTCTGAATATCAGAATCGTTTATAGCTTCCAACCTGGCCATTTTCATCATTTTCAGGTCAGCGGGATATTCTCCTCCCATTTTTGCGGCACGCAAAGTTTGGGAAAAAACTTTTTTAGCATGTTCATATTCATCCAGCTGCGCATTCAATTCTGCTTTTCCGACTTCGATATTTTCAGAGAAAATAGTTTTATAGCTTCTAATTCCCAGCATATCACCAACCTTGAAGTCTATTCCCATCATTCTGGAATGGCAGCTTGCGCAAACCGGAACTACAGCTCGATCTGCGGTATATAATCCCACATAAAGTTTTCCATCTTCTTCGTAAGTCTGAGTAAAAATATTGTCCGGATTTTTTTTCAAAAATTCATTGGCTGCACGATCCCTGTCAGTCTTTAAACTTTGAGCAGGATTAATGGGGTTCTCAGAAATAATATCCACTTTCAAGTTGGCAGTTTTTCCAAACTTCTCATTGACCATCCGGGTGAAAGTTGCGGGAAATGGAACAGATGGATGTTCTTCTTCACTTGGAGCCATACTAATATTCAACTTTGAGGCCTTGGCAGTTTTAATGATTGACTTGGCATAAGAACCACGCATATTGGTTATGTAAGAGTTCAAAGAAAGGGTTTTGTCTTCTATTGTCTTCAGCCTGCTTTTAGCCATTGCATAACCAAAGGCCGCTTTTCCCATAGCCTGAGAAAGCATTCCCTGGCGATCAAGTGCCTCCATAACATCTGTGTCTGTTTCTATTTTTGAAGAAAAATGATCGATCACAATCCCTGAAGCAATAACCAAAAGAGACAATATTGCAATTGCACCATAAACTTTTTGTTGAATGGTTAAAGTTTTCATCTAAATAACTCCAGAGTGACCGTTAGGGGTTTATTGAATGTTTTTATTCTCGATAATCTCTTCGAATTCCCTCAATTACCAACGTTTAAAAATTCTCTGTAATTCTTAAGGTTCATTCTTTTCACTAAAATTGATTTATCTAACATTTTGAATTTGATACTGTCAACAAAACTTGACTATAATTCTGTCACAGTTGAGTAAATCTATTATTTCCCTAAAAAGCTTACAGGGTATACCTAAATTAATAACAATTCAAACTGGAAGTCCGAATAAAGCAGGCCCGTGGTTGCTTTTCATCCACGATTTCCGGATAATAATTTTCAAAGATACGTTAAGAAATCGCTTCTGTGAGTATGAGTAAAAAACAGGTCGAGGTTTACTGAGTGAGAAAGTTCTGGAGAATATTTGGCTGGATATTTTTAGGAATATTTTTGCAATTCAAGTTTAACGCATTATACGGGATCGTTTTTCTGGAAAACCTGAACTTCCACGATCGTACCTATTGGGTTGAAATGGATATGATTCCGACCGATGAGCGGCTACGTATCCTAAAAGTGAGAACTACGGTTCATCATTCCCTTGGGCCAGATTATTTCGCCAATGTTTATATTCCCGAGAATTACAAGGTTTTAAATGCAAACCCATATGGCGGAGCAGAGGTCGTTAATGGCTATCTGGCCTACAAAATGAATATGAAGCGTAAATATAGGGACGTTTTGGGGGAAAACCATTTCATAATCGTTCCACAAAAAGTAGATACCGATATCCCAGCCCAACCAATAAAGGTTCATTTTGAGAACCTGAAGCAGAGACTGCATACAGATGAAACCTATCAAATTTCCACGCTGAAATATAAAACCCAACTGGAAGGACCTGAAGTAGCAGAAGCAATCTATCCCCAGAAATTGGGAATGTAACGAGTCAACAATGCCCCGCAGACCCAAAGAATTTAAAGACTATTATTCTATTCTTAAAGTTCCGCAAGATTGTAATAGCCAGGAAGAGATCAAAAAGTCATTCCGCAAGCTGGCTTTAGAACTTCACCCGGATCATAATCCCGATGACCCTGAAAGGGAAGAACGGTTTAAAGAAGTCACTGAAGCCTATGGTGTATTGAGTGATCCGGTAAAGAAAAAAGAGTATGACCGCTTTCGTGCGGATTACCTTGCTGGGCGTTCCACCGGCCCTTCAGACTTTCGCTATTCCCAGGAAGATATTTTTGCCAGCATGTTTACCGGCGAAAATGCCCGTGAAATTTTTGAAGAACTCAATAAAGAATTTAGCCGATCCGGATTCCGTTCCGGAAATCCGTTTTTCCAGTCCCTGTTTTTCGGAGGAGCTGTAGGAGGACTTGGAAGAATCCTGAGAATGGTTCCAGGACCAATCGGGAAAATAGGCATGGGTTTAAAACTGGCTCAAGTTGTAGGCTCTTCCCTATATGCGCTGCACAAAATGAACCGGCAGACACAAACAGATCAAACAGTCCCTCCGAAACCCGAGAACCCTGTTATGCATGGTATAAAAGGAATTTTTTCAAAAAAAGAAAGCTCCCTGGACATGGGCTTTTCTATCTCTATCGCTCCTATTGAGGCTTTAAATGGCACCCGCAAAAAAATCTCCTATCAAGCCAACGGTAAAACAGAACAGTTGATGGTGCGCATTCCCCCAAACTTTCCCTCTGGTGGAAAACTTCGCATAAAAGATAAAGGAAAAATTCATGCTGATAAACGTGGGGACCTGATCCTTTCCATCAATATCGATTCAAATGTAAGCCCCAGCATGTAATGAGCAAACAACAAATACTCAATTTCTGGATAACTTTTTTTAAAGATCTCCTGATTGGTACATTTAAGAACCTGTTCCTATTTGGGATCTGCGGTTTTTTATCAGGTGCTCTTGCAACTTATATGTTCGATCTCGAGGTGCTCGATTCCGCTGAATGGAATGTTTGGCTGGAGGGAGCAATTCTGGTTTTAGTGGGGGCAGTTTATCTAAGCCTGGGGTTATTACACAGTTGGATATCATGCAGCCTACACCTTCTTGGCAGAAAAATGCGTGAAGCATTGACAGGACTCCAGGAGTTGCTGGACTGGATAACCCGTGAAGTGATTGGACGTTTCCCAAAATTTCAAAAAAACATACCCAAACATGAACTGGGACAAAAATATGATCAAATAGGAAATGAACTAAAGCAAAAACTCAGACAGCGAGGTGGTGTAACTGGGTTTTCTTCTGGAATCCTGTTTGGAGTCATCCTTAAAGCTTTGCGATTTTTTTTCCTCGATGAAGTGGTTGAAGAGCTGAAAAAAAAAGACAAAGAAGAAATCACCTCTGCCGACATAGAACATGCTGTCCGCCGGGTAGGGACAGAAGTTATGATCTCTCCCATAACCGACAACCTTTTTTTGCTGCAGATTTTCAACATTGTTATAGGGTTATTTTTATTTGCCCTGCCCTTTAGCCTGCTCTGGTTGATTTAACTATCCAAAACCATATCCAATCTTTGACATCTAAAGTGTTTCAATCTGAAAACTAATCTTGATACACATTCATTTGAACACGTATAAGGATTTCACTGCCCATCTCAAGATGAGGGACCTCTTCAACTGGAGAAACTTCTTTATCAATGGAACTCATTACCATGAAACCACACTGGTTCCTCCAAATATATCAGGTGATTTGAAGGGAAATGATTTATACTGGCAGTTTTCCACTTTGATCAAAACAAAGACATAAAAAACCTTTAAAAAAAGATAAAATGAAACAAGTCACGAAAGTGGGTATATTTTTAATTACCTTGTTGCCACTATTATGGGTCACTGATAAAAGCTCGGCCGAGCCCATTCCAGTTTTTGTCAGCATTCTGCCACAAAAATATTTTGTTGAACGCATTGGTGGGGAAGAGGTCAAAGTTGAGGTCATGGTGGAATCTGGTGAGAGCCCGGCAACATTTAACCCCAACCCGAAAAAAATGAGTCGTCTCTCTCAGGCAAAGTTATATTTCAGCATTGGTGTTCCATTTGAAACCATATGGATTGATCGCATTCAGTCTATCCACCCAAACCTGAAGTTTATTCCTTTGCATGACAGCCATGGCAAAACAACTTCACATAAACACGACCCGCACATTTGGACCAGTCCCACAAAGGTCAAAGTCATCGCAAAAAAAATAAGGGACGCGCTAACCCAAACCAAACCTCAACAAGCAAAGTACTTTGAAGAAAATCTTCGGTCATTCTCCAACGATCTGGACATGTTGGACAAGAATATTCGGAGTGTTCTCTCCAAAAGCAATAACCGACGTTTCATGGTTTTTCATCCAGCCTGGTCTTATTTCGCCCAAGATTATGGTCTGGAGCAAATTTCTATTGAACAGGATGGTAAAGAACCGGGAGCAAGAGCCTTGCAAAAAACAATTGAAAAAGGCAAAAACCTGGGGATTAAGGTAATATTTGTGCAGAAACAGTTCAGCCTTTCAATTGCTGAGAATATCGCGAAAATGATTGGTGCCACTATCCATGAAATGGATCCTCTTGCAGAAAATTATTTGGAAAACATGCAACGAACAGCAACAGCTATTTCTGGAGCATTGCGGTGACTACTGACTCAGTCATAAAAATAAAAAATCTCGACTTCAGTTATGGTGGTCCCAAAATACTTGAGAATATCGAGCTCAATATCCAACGCAACGAGTTTATAGGAATGGTCGGTCCTAACGGGAGCGGCAAAACAACCTTGCTTAAAGTTATAATGGGTGTGTTAACTCCAGATAAAGGCACAGTCAAAGTTCTTGGTAATCCCCCTTCCCAATCAGTTCGGGAAATTGGCTACATGCCACAATTTGCTTCTTTTTCCAGAGACTTTCCCATTAGCGTTGAAGACACCGTTTTAATGGGTCGACTGGGGAAAACATCCAACATAGGTTTTTTCAACAAAGCAGACAAACTCGCTGCAGAAAAAGCCATGAACGATGTCGAGATTCTGGACCTTCGTAAAAGAGTAATTGGTTCGCTTTCTGGCGGTCAATTGCAAAGGGTCCTCATTGCACGAGCTCTTACCTGCGAACCGCAAATCATGATACTTGATGAACCTACTGCCAATGTCGACATGAAAGTTGAAAAAGATATTTTCGATTTGCTTAAGCAGTTGAACGAAAAAATCACTATCATTGTTGTGACCCACGACATCGGTTTTATCTCGCAGTATATACATCGGGTAGCCTGTATCAATCGCACCCTAGTTTGCCATCCCACCTCAGAGCTGACAGGAGAAACCATTGAAAATATGTATGGGTCGCACATGCATATGGTTCACCATCATCATGAGGATGAAAAAAAATAACCATGAGCAGCTTTGTTGAGGCGATATCTTCCCACGCATTCATGCAGAATGCCATTATTGGAGGTACACTTGCCAGTGTCGCCTGTGGAGTCGTGGGTTCTTACGTTGTGGTAAAACGCATCGGTTATCTGGCTGGCGGCATTGCTCACTCAGTGTTAGGCGGAATGGGAATCGCCTATTACCTAGGTCGCGCACCCATCGAGGGAGCCTTTGTCGCGGCGATCATTTTTGCTGTCGTCCTCGGCTGGGTAAGTCTCAAAATGCAACAGCAGGAAGATACTGTAATAGGCGCGTTGTGGGCAGGGGGTATGGCAGTTGGAATTTTGTTTATCTCACAAACACCCGGCTACAGTGTTGACCTCATGAGTTTTCTGTTCGGAAATATTTTGATGATCTCCTCTGACGATCTTCTCTGGATTACCGGACTGGATTCATTGATCCTGCTTATTGTTTTTCTTTTTTACAAACAATTTCTGGCTTTATCATTTGATGAAGAATTTGCACGACTGCGAGGTATTCCTGTTGAGCGGTTTTATTTGCTTTTTCTCACTCTTGTTGCTTTGACCGTTGTCATATTGATTCAAATTGTCGGGCTGATTCTGGTAATAGCGTTATTAACACTTCCAGCAGCCGTCTCCGGTCACTATGTCCGCTCTCTGAACCTGATGATGGTGTTGGCCACTGTTCTTGGAGTGCTGTTCACAACTGGGGGGCTGGCGTTATCTTATCAGCCAGACCTTCCACCTGGTCCAACTATCATTCTGGTGGCAGGAGTTTTTTATCTGGCTTCATTAATATTCACCCGAGTATGGAAAAGAACTTGAAATGAGCGGCTGCTGTCCTGAAATAGATGAAGAACTGGCACAAGGCCCGAAACGTAAGATTCTCTGCACCGTTCTTACCCTCAATCTCATCATGTTTTTTGTAGAGGGTATTTCAGGATGGCTGGCACAATCCAACGCATTAATGGCTGATGCACTGGATATGCTGGGCGATGCCGTTGTGTATGGATTCTCACTTTTTGTGATACAACTTGATCCAATCTGGAGAACCCGGTCTGGAATTCTCAAAGCAACCATCATGAGCGTTTTCGCGTTCGGTATATTGGGCTCTGCAATATACCGTGTCTACTACCATGTCGTCCCTATTGCATCTACGATGGGAATCGTTGGCTCACTGGCTCTTGCTGCAAATCTCTTATGTGCTTATTTACTTTTGCAGTTCAGAAATGACGACATCAACATGCGCTCGGCGTGGTTATGTTCCCGCAACGATGTACTGGCAAACCTTGGTGTTTTAGCCGCCGCTGGTGGAGTCGCCTGGACAGGATCCCACTGGCCCGACCTGGCAGTTGGGGTGATCATAGCAGGGATGATCCTGCAATCTTCCTTTGGCATTTTCAAAGATGCCAGACTGGAATTGAAAAATAATCAGGCCCAGCCTTAAGATTCACCTGACAGGCTCTGCTAAAATAACTTTTGTTTATCTTGGGGAGAACTCATGCATCAAAAAATTGTTATATGGCTTTTTGTTGTTGCCATGGTTGCCGCACTAAGTACAGGGTGTACAACAGGACCAGAAACACAATCAGGTTCAAAAAAAAACCAGGAAAATACGGGTAAAAAATCAGAAGGGTCCGATTACTACAACTAAACCTCCGGCATCAAGCTGGTTAACTCACTTGACTGGGGGTTAAGGGGTCGTAGATAGGTAAAAAATATCTTAAGCCGAGATGCTTCGACATATCCGTGCCGGGCATGAAGATAATGGTGAAATACTACAGGCTCAGCATGACACCAAAAAGCCATCGCTGAATTCAGCACCGGGCACTGCCTGGTCAGGCAGAGACCTTTGCATAAGGGGTCATTTTTAGCAATGTTTTTAAATCGGGACTTGA
>CAYFNV010000060.1:0-6837 GCA_964344595.1 uncultured Nitrospina sp.
AAACACGATGGAATAAAAATCTCATTCCTACAACTTGACTTTTAACACAGTTGCTGCGGGGCATGAGATGCTTCGACAGGCTCAGCATGACAATCACTAGCCCAATGCTTTTGGCAGTCGCGTAGCGTTACTGCCGTACGTTGGCCCAACGCCTAGTTGTCGCGGCGGAAGCCGCGCATTTGCGGGACGGTGCCGTCAAACTCTGTGGTGGCCTGATCGGATTTGGGTTGGATTTCTTTCTTCTCTTCCTGTGCCTTCTTTTCCAACAAAAACACACAAAGATCGGGATTGACCTGGTTCTCCGGACACATCTTCAGATGCTGACGGAAGAACGGCATGTTGTAGACCGGGTCGTTATAAAGGGTGTCGAGTCCGTAATGCTCGAAGAGTCCCTGCAGTGGACGCGGTCCGACCAGGAAGAGGAATCCATCCGGCAACATGGCGCCGACCAGTGCCTGCAACATGCTTTCGCACGCTTCGCGGTCGGTGTGATACATGAACGGAATCCATTTAAAGATCAGTCCGTACTTTTCACTGTAGGCGTGGGCGATATGTTCCGCTTCGGGCAGGAACGAAACTTTCTGTAAATTATCTAACTGTTCGCGAGACGCGGCGTAGTTCCACAACAGTTGTGCGTTTTTCTGCGCGAACTCGTTGTCGCTGAACAGCACGGTGTATTCCCGCTCTTTGGTGCAGTCCACACATCCTGCCAGAACCGTGTCGAAGGTATGGATGAGGACCTTGTCGATTTTCTCCAATCGGTGCGGCATGGCCGGAGCCATTTCCATGTAATAGAAAATCTGGTCGAGCACCATCGGTTGTAAAGAGGACTCGTCGATATCAGCAGCCCCTTCGGGATAAAACGGAACGGTGTACTGCACTTTTATTGGATCGACCACCGGCGGTTCGCCGTTGAAGAACCATTTCCAGGTAAAGGGATAAGTAGGGGCCAGCCGGGTCGGATAAGTTTGCGGTCGCAGGTTCCAGGCTGGATTAAAAAGAACTTCCCTGCCGCGTTCGCCTTCGAGCAGGGTGAACGATTGCGTGCCCACTCTCACTTCCCGTTCGATCGGCGGTTTCCGTACGCCTTCACAATTGGTGTAGGGGAACGTGATGGGGTCGTCGTAAACCGTGACTTTGTAGAGATAACCATCCTGCGCGGTGACCACAACTTTCTGTTCGTCACTGAAATAACGCACCGGCGCGTGTTCCTGCGGGGTCCAGGTGAGCTCGTGCGAGGTCATCGGATCCATGAACAGTTTTTTCAGGTTTTTGCCTTCCGGTCCATCTGGCACAAAAAACGCCGAGAAAATATTGAACGCTTCTTTTGAGGGGTAAGTTGGAAGGCCGCGATACCTTAAAGGCGGCAGTTCCCGTTCCCGCGACTGGTCTTTATAGATTCCCCAAATAAACTCGAACACGGCACCGCCGGTACCCGGCAGGGTGGACTGGAACAGCTCGACAACGGGGATCAGGTTGAGCCTTGCCCAGTTGACCTGAAACATGAAACTGATGAACATGGATTTATCGAACGTGCCTTCGTGCAGGGCGTAGAGTCCGTCTTTCGTGAGCTGGATGTCGTATTTTCCGTCTCCCTTATGGATCATCTGGTTGTCGTTATAAAAATATTTCACCTCGGAGAAGGGGACGCGCCAGGCTTCGGCGGCTTTTTCGCGCAGGTCATCGAGCGACATTTTTTCCCACCCGTCATGACTGCTGATGTCAATTTGTGTCGAGAAGGTTTTGGCACGCGGTTTGATGCCCACCCATTGCCGGTTGTCGAGCCGCATTCTTGCGAGGGAGAGATCGGTGACTCCAGTAGTATCGTCATGGGACCAGAGAGCTTCGTGCAAAGGGTTACCCTCCGGGTCGGTGCACAGAAACCGCCGGCCTTCTTCGTTGTAAAAAACAAAATGCCCGGTCGGGAAAATGATGACACGGGTATTGGCCACGCTGGGGGACCCGTTTTCGAACAGGTGGGTGTAGCCATCTTGCTCTTTGGATTCCAGGCTGGGAATCTTCTTTTCCAGCTCTACGGCGTAGTCCATATTGTTGGCGAAGGTCAGCGATCCTTCACGGGTCAATGCCTCGATAAGTTTGTCAGTTTTTACCACGTCTGCACCATTTAAATGACTCAAGGAAAAGAGGTCAATTTATAATAACCCCGGCTTTCCCGCAAGATAAAGTTGCGGAGAACCTCTGCTGGTAGTTAGTAAAGGCTCCTTAGGGTCGTCATCGCGAGCGACTGGCAGGAGCGTGGCGATCCAGATTCTTGGTTTTCCAGCCCAGTGCATTTAGGAGGCTTCTGGATTGCTTCGTCCCTGAATATTACACGAAGGGATATAAATCTCCCCAGCCCCTCTTCGGTGAAGAGGGGGTCCATTAAAGCTCCCCCTTCTACCGAAGGGTGTTGGGGGATTTGATTTTTTTGTTTTGAAAAAGAATGGTAATTTTTTGATATTACATTTATAATCCATAACTTAAACCCGTGAAATATAAGCCGTTTTCAACCGTTGCCGAATAGGCCCGATCGGTAAGATTGGGGACTATTGCTGTTTGGCGGCGATTTCATATTTTTTTAACACAAACATATTTTTGTAAAGGTGGGATATGGACGAGGGAAGGAAGTTTGAGAAACTCGGTTATGAGAGTTTGCAGAAAAACAACATTGAGGAAGCAGAGTCCAACTTTCTCGAAGCGTTGAAGCATATGGAAAAGTCCGGCGATGACACCGGTCAGGCCTATGTTCTCGGTAACCTCGGCAATATTTGTTTTCAGAGCAAGCAGTTCGACAAGGCGGAGGACTTTTATTCCCGCTCTCTGACTTATATGGAAAAGCTGAAGGATGCCAAAGGTATTGAAAGTTCTCTCGGCAATCTTGGCAGCGTTTATTTTTATCAGGGCAGTCTGGAAAAGGCGGAGGAAAGTTATCAGCGTGCATTGCAGATCATGATTGAGGCCAACGATCCTTTGGGACAGGGCATCTATAACGAGTATTTGGGCAACACCTTCCTGAAAAAAGAAGATATTGAACAGGCCATTGCTTATTACCAGAAAGCCAGAGACTTCATGGAGCAGGCCAAGCAGGATGAACGCAAGATCCAGCAACTGGAAGGCCGGATCGAATCCCTTCAAAAGCACCCCGCGTTGTTAGGTAAAAATGAATCGGCAATATTGGAGGAAATTGAGACGCTCACAAAGGGCGGACAAAAGACCCAGGTCATTGCCAAGTTGCAGGATCTTGAAGAGCTCTACTTCCAGTGGAAGAGGATGGATAAAGTGGCGGAGACCATTCTGAAAACCATCACTGTTTTGGAAGACATGGGCGACAAAACATCGGCGGGAGTTTGCTATGCCAACCTTGCGGGAATTTATCTGCAAATGGCCAGCGAAGGGCAGGCAGAAAAAGTTGATGAGGCGGAGGCCAACTTTAAGAAAGCCATCGAGGTGATTGGCGATTCCGACAAGCGCAGGAACTCATACCTGCTGGGAAGTCTGGGAAATATTTATCTCAACAAAAACCAGCTCGACTTGGCCTGGGAGCATTATGAAAAGTCCCTTAAGATCATGCAGGAGCTGGGTGACCTTTTAGGAGAAGCGCGTGGTTATGCCAACCTGGGTAATGTAAGGAGTTTGCAGAAAAACTGGGATGGGGCGCAGGAGCAGTATTTCAAGTCTCTGGAGTTGATGGAGAAACAGGAGAACAGACCGGGAATCGCCCAGCAATGCGAATCACTGGGAGACATTTTTATCAAGAAAGAAGAGTTTGATCAGGCGGAAGACCACCTGATGCGGGCCAGCGATTTGTATGAGGCGATGAAAGAGCAGGGTTCGGTTCAGGAAGTGCAGAACAAGTTGATGTTCATTTTCTCCCAGCCGAAATATCTCGAAAGCAGAAAAGAGCAGATACGTGAAGCTTTGAAAAAACCGGAAGCCGAAAAGGACAGCAAGCTAAAGCTGGCTTTGCTGAGTGATCTGGGCAATGTTTTATTCATGGCCAATGACTGGGATGAAGCGGGAGAAGTGGCTAAAGAAAGTATTGTCATTCATGAAAAGTCTGGCGACAAGGGAGCATTGAGTGCGTCGTTGGGTAACCTTGGAAGTATTTTGATGGAAAAGCAGGATTACGAGGGTGCGGTCGAGAACTATGGACGTGCTATCGAACTCAAGGAAGAACTGAACGACCAGAAAGGTTTGCAGGAGTTGCATGGCAGTTATTTAAATGTCCTGATCATGTCTGGCAAAATGGATGTTGCAGAAAAGCTGGTCAAGAAATCCTTAAAAGGTCATGAGGCAAGTAACAATATGCGCGGTGTCATGCTTGACCACCGCAACCTGGGAAATATCAGCCTGCAGAAAACCGACTGGCTCAACGCCGAGAAAAATTATTTGAAGGCTTTGGAGATTAATACTGGCGCTGACAACAAGCCGGAGATGGCAGAAGATAACAGGAATGTTTATAACCTGTATCTGCAAAAAGAAGATTGGAATCAGGCGGAAAAATTCGCGCTGAAAGCTTTGGAGATTTCTGAAAGCATCAAAGACTACCGCAATGTTTGTGCCGATTGCCGCATCCTTGCGAATATTTACGTTGAGAAAAAGGAACGCTCGAAGCAGGAGATTTATTACAAGAAGTCTCTGGAAAGCTCCCAGACCCTTAATGACCCGAAAGAGATTCTCATCGACCTGAGATATTTGGGTAAGTTCAATATGGACCGGGGATACAGGGAAAAGGCCGGGGAAAACTTTAATCAGGCTTTCGATCTCTCCAGGCAGTTGAATGACAAAAAAGAAATTGCCGAAGATTACCGTAACCTGGGCAACCTTGCTTTCAGTAATGGAGAGCGCGATGAAGCCGAGCAATGTTATTTGAAAGCCCTTGAGCTCACCCGTGAGGTGGGTGATTTTAAAGGTGCGGGACAGGATTTCACCTATCTGGGTAATTTGAAGTTCAAAGATTATTTGTTTGAGGAAGCGGAAAGGTATTTCGCCCAGGCCAGTGAGTGTTTTGAGAAGACCAATAGCTGGGCCAGCCTGATTCAGTTTGAGCTGACGGTTGCCAGAATGGAGATTCTGGTTTCCCGCTATGACCAGGCGGACGAATACATCAGTAAGGCCCGAAAAATTGCGAAAGATCTGGGTGATCCTGAGCCGATCATGAAAGCGATTCAGGAAATAGAAAAGCTCAAAGACTCTGTCGATAAAAAATAGATAATCCCGAAAGAATACTTTGTAGGAAAATTCCTACATTGAAAATGGGGTCTAAAACAGGGGTACCGGCATAAAAAAATTAGAGTCTATTGATCTTTGGCAGGTCAGTTCGTGTGGATATTGGGACTTGGTTTGCAGAATAAAATTGAGAGCCATTATCAACGTTTAAAGATATAAAAAATAAAGGCCATTTGGCTTGACACAGGCCTTTAAAAGGAGATAAGTTAAGGTATCGTAGGCTTTTAATTCGGTGGGAAAGCTTTGTCTTATACCCACCGATTCCAAATATTTCTAACCCTAGTATTTATATATTTAAATGAAGGTAAGTTATAGCGCCCAGTTAATGGAAGAGTCTGTATTTCGGCATCTTAATCATTTGGAGAGGTCTGGTTTCCGTTCTGATTATGATGAGTTTCATTCCCTTGCCGATCCTATTTATGAACTCCCTGAAGATGATCGGGAAGCGGCCTTTGAGAAAGTCAACCGTCTGTTTTTTCTTGAGAGGTTAAAGCTTGGAGATCATGTTTTGCGTGCCCTGGAAGCAGTAGGTCTTATTCCTAAGCGCAAGCGTACTGTTCGAAGGTCTGCTTTGGTTCAAAAGAACGAACCGGAAGAAGTTGAAAACCAGGAAGAAGGAGAAGCATCTGCTGAAGCCTCTGCAGAAAACGCAGAGACCAATGCAGAAGGAGAAGCGGTTGAGTCGGAAGAAAGTATTACTGCTGTTGCTGAAACGGAAGAAACAGAACCGGAACAAACAGATGATGAAATAGCCTATGACCTTGCCCGTGAATTTGAAGAGCGCATTAAGGAAGTAGTGGTCAAGCGAGGCATCAATAAAGTAGATGAAGGTTCCAATGTTCTCAACCGTGTTTCAGGGAATCCTATTATTGAAATGAGGGTACTTGCAAGCCGGTTCAGTAATCCTGAAGAAGCCCAGGAGCTTGACGCCTTTCTTATCCATGAATTCATGCATGCGAAAGATATGGTTGATCCGGAGTTCGACTACGAAGATGCCTTCATACCGGGTAACCCATCTGTGAAGAACCTCATTACAGCAAGGTTCAAGCTTTTGTGGAATATGTATGTGGATGCCCGGCTGGCGCGTATGGGTGTTGTGTCTGTGTTGCCGAAAGAGGCGCGTTACCGAGAGTTTGATAACTTTTATCGCAAGATCCCGGAGAAACAAAGAAGGGGTATCTTTGAAGGACTTTGGCAAACTGAGAAGTTGACCCACGAAGAACTTCTCTCCATGGCCACCGACCTCGACACCCTGATGAGCAAGTATATCGATCCGGGAGAAATGACCGAAGACGAAAAAGACTTTATCCATTTGCAGGGGTCACCTTGTCCGCTCTGCAAATTCCCGACATACAACTGGGTGGATGATCCTGAAAGTATTTGTGATGAAATGGTGATTGAAGCCATACAGATTGATTTCCCGGACTGGGAGAGCAAGGACGGGGGTTGCGACCGTTGCATTGAAGTTTACGAATTAAGGGCTGGTGTTGGTTAACCAGCCTTTTTTATATATGGACGCAGTTATCATGGGGAGAGTTAGAAGTTGATTCCTTAACGTCTAACCAATGTTAATAAGGAGGTACGATAATGCCTGAAGTCTATAACTGG
>CAYFNV010000061.1:0-5432 GCA_964344595.1 uncultured Nitrospina sp.
CTTTATTCTTATATCTTCTTCTGAAGCTTTTTAAGTAACTACGCATATTTTTATTTCTAAATTATTGGAACAGATGTTGTTGCACTAACATTATCTACCGTTGCAGTCACAAACGCGATTCCCGTTACTGTTCCCGAAGTTAGCGTTGTAGTGGCCGCACCAGAAGCTCCTGTTGTTAAAGAGGCCGCTGTCAAAGTGCCCAAAGTAGTTGTTAATGTGACCGTTGCTCCTACAACCGGAATATTATCCACCGTAAAAACTTCAACCTTTATTGTTGCCTGGCTTGCACCATCATTTGGAATTCCAGCTCCACCAAATAACCCCTGAATTCCCAGCTTGTTTCCTAAGCTACTGGGACCCACTAAATCCTCTACCTGTGCTTGGCATCCCCAGAAGATTCCACCTGCCACCAAAAAAATCGAAATCAAGTTTTTAATAGTCATTTTATTTTTCATTAAATCCAATTAAAATGGCCAAACTTTGCTAAGGATTTTAGCCAACCAACCTTTTCGTTGTTCATCAGCCACTACACCTTCACCTGTTAAACTTATCGACGCATCAGCTACCAGGGTTGATAAGATTGTATTGTCAAAGTTTATATCCTGCGGTCGAACGATTCCCCGCAATACCATAATTTGTTCTTCATTGTTCACAGTAACTGACCTTCGACCCTCTATTCTAAAGTTTCCGCTGGGCAAAACCTCTGTAATGAGTGCCGAGATTGTTCCCGTTAAAGTTCCGTTTCGACTTACTGTACCTGTACCCTGGTTGGAATTTGCGACAGAGGCACTAACTGTCGGGTCAAGCTGGGTGCCCATACCCAAGAAATTTTGCACATTCAAATTTGATGGCAAACCCAGTATATTGGGGGCCTGCATATCCATGGTGGTGTCTTTTGATGTGTTAGTCGTTGCGGTTTGCGTGGAGGTTGCATTTTCGTTTATCGTCACTGTGATAACATCTCCCACCTTAGATGCCTTGTCATCCCCAAACAAAAAGTTGCCTCGGGTATCTCCTGGCCAAAGCGCACCTTCCTTCTTTACTATTTTCGGTTTCTTTGGATACAAGTGTTTTGGAATTATAGTTGAGGAATTATCTACTGCCCTGTGTGTTTTTGAACAAGCAGGTAGAAATAGTATTAAATGAACTATTACAAGCCCAATCAATTTATGCTTAAGTACTTTTATCTTCATTAAAAGTTCACTTTCACTGTATTGGAGTCCACAAGCCTTCCATAAATAATCTTTTTCGACTGCATGTTTAAAACTCTGACCATGGTGTTTTCATAGCCATCTTCTTTTAAAATTCCCGGTGTTGTAATTTTCATTATTCCTTTTTCTACCAGAATTAAAATTTTGTCCCCTTTGTTACCCAATGCTGGTTTTTTCACAACTCTTTGGGTCAGTATTTTTCCATCCGGAAGATTCATTTTTGCTTCATACCCTACTGCATGGGCCAAGTTTTCTATTGTATTTTTCCGAATTCGGTCTGTTTTAATGGTCACCAATTGAATATTTTCATCTGAAAATATTTCGCCTTTCTTTATTCTGCGAATCGTTTTGATAACTTTTTGTGAAACCATCACCCGGTTGTTTATTCGAATTCGTTTCTGGAAATTTCCATTCACCTTTACTTCAAGAACCATGGGTATTCTTCCTACTTTTTGTGTACCCCCTAGTCCTTTAAAGATTAATTCTTTTTCTCCAGCAGGAAGGAAAACTTTTCCTCCTTGGTAATTGACTTCAATTTCCATTGAATCCCTGTCCCAGGGCAGGGTACTGACCAAATGGTTTTCAGCACCTTTTATAATTTCTTCCACTGTCAATATCTGTTTCTCTTCAGCACTAACTGTACTTCCAAAAATATGGAATATGCATAGGAAGGCGATAATAATTGAATCTAATAGAAGATTATTTTTTCCTGGATTCATTTAGCGTTACCGTTTCATATTGTTTGCGATTTGTAACATTTCATCTGCTGTTTGAACTGTTCTTGAATTTACTTCATAGGCTCTTTGTGCCGAAATGAGGTTTACCAACTCTTCAACAACACTTACGTTCGAAAGCTCAAGAAAACCCTGCTGAGTGGTTCCCCTGTCCTGAGTTTGTGGATTTCCAATAATTGGAGTTCCCGAAGCGTCTGTTTGCCTGAACAGATTGAACCCCGCTGCCTGCAGGCCCGCTTCATTTTGAAATGTTGCCAGCTGAATCGTCCCTACAATTGTTGGAGCTGGAGAACCGGGCTGAGTAACCGAAACACCACCTTGACTATCAATGGATATATCCAATGCATCAACTGGGATAGTTATAGCTGGTTGCAATACCAAGCCGTCTGCGGTAACAATTTGTCCAGTGTTGTCAAGTTTGAAAGAACCCGCGCGGGTAAAAGCCAGTGTTCCATCCGGTTGCGTAATTTGAAAAAATCCTTTTCCTTGAATTGCAATATCAAGGGGGTTCTGCGTTTGCGTGAAGTCTCCCTGAATAAAAATTTTTCCTATTGACGTTGTCTTCACGCCCAGTCCCAACTGTGCTCCGTTTGGTATCTGCTGACCATTAGGAGTTAACGTTCCCACAAGTCTCAAGTTTTGATAAAGGAGGTCCTGAAATTCCGGTCTACTTCTTTTAAACCCAATCGTATTTACATTCGCAAGGTTATTGGAAATTACGCTTACATTTACATCCTGAGCATTCATCCCTGTAGACGCTGTGTATAAAGATCGAATCATTTCTTGATACCTTTCAATTATATAAATGCCTTTGAAGAACTAACCGACTCTCCCAATATTATTTACTGATTGGTCGTCCATACTGTCTATGGATTGAATAACTTTTTGATACGTTTCAAATATCCTCAATGTTGCCAGCATCTCTGTCATCTCTTCTACTGTTGAAACATTTGAGTCTTCCAGAAACCCTTGCCTTATAGATACATCACCGGGTTTTTCTTCAGCTTCCGGATCGTTTTGACGATATTGTCCATCACCTGTTTTTTCCAAGGTTGTTTTGTCTTCAAAATTGACTAGTTTTAATTTTCCAACATTTGAATTTACCAATCCTCTCCCTACAAATATATTTCCCCTACGATCAATTGAAATTTTATCTCCAGGTGTGTTTATTACTATTGGTTGGTTTTGTGCATTCAATACCGGCTCCCCTTTTTGATTTACCAATCGGTTTGCTGTATCCAACCTGAAGTTTCCATTTCGTGTATAGCGAACCCCATCCTGCGTTTGAATACTGAAAAATCCATCACCACTTATACCCAGATCCAATGGTGCATTAGTTGGCTTGAGTTCTCCTGTTTTGTGGTCTGTATACTGGTCTGTGATCGCCACATATGAGACATTGGAGTTTGACTTATTTGCGGGAAGTAATACATTTTTCCCTGCTTCCAGACCTGAGTCTGGCGGAAATGGTGGCATCAATTCTTTAAATGCTAAACGGTCTCGCTTATAGCCTGTGGTATTAACGTTCGCCAGGTTATTAGCGATGACCTCCATTTTTTTGCTTTGTTTTATACCCGCAGATGCTGCTATATAAATTCCTTCTTGCATTTATTTGTATCCTCAGGTTTTCTATTTACAGACAATGAGCAATATCTGTACCAAATAAAGAATTTTCAGAAACACCAGGGCATGCCATCCGTAAATCCTTTTAATTATTGGGTTTATCGTTTTTTATATTTTCAGCTATTCTGCTATTTTTTTCTTTTGCGTCAAATATTCATTGGCAATTTGTGCCTTGCCCAGTCAAAAAACTCTACTTTTTCTTTTTGCTCAATGTTCACATTTGAATTAGAATCTTTTTCTTCATGATATAATCCAACTCATTTAGTTGGTTAAATGCTTTATGAACTATTTTTGGTGAGGAAGTGATGGAGATTATTTCTATCGATGATTTACACGATAAAATGGAAGAGATGGGTGATAATAACTTGATTCTTGATGTCCGTTCCGCTGAGGAATATTCAGCAGGTCACATTGAAGGATCTCAGAACACTCCCCATACTGAAGTCAGTGGAATTGCTGAAGATCTGAGTAGTTATGATAATGTTTATGTCCATTGCAAAATGGGTGGACGAGCAAAAATGGCATCTGAAGCTTTGATCAATGCTGGGCTGGACAATATTGTATGCGTTGGAAATGGCGGTATGGAACGCTGGGCTCAAATGGGTTGGCCGGTAGAAAAGTGAAATAAAAAAAACCCAGGAAAAGAAGCCGCCTTAGCGGCCTCTCCCCTGGGTTTATTTTTTTGATCTAACGGATTTCTCCGTGTTAAGACTTAGTATTGCAGTTCATTCCACTGCGTAACAGCCTTTTGACCATTTCTTTCTTTGTTCTGACCATTCCAAACCGCAATCGCCATAGGAGTTTTTCCACCGGTGAACTGCGTGTCGTTAGAATCGCTAGTGGTCAATGAACGTTTGAAAACAACTGACCAACGGTTGTTAGACCAGTTGCCATTACCTTGTACATCCTGATGAGCCTGAGTGGTCAGGGTGCTGAACCCTTCAGCATTCAGATCTTCAACAGGAGAGACACGGATGGATGCATCAGAAAGCATATTACCTGTAGCACGACCAGGGTTGTATACGCCTTCGTTTTTACCCATACCAAAGTCAACATAAGTGTCACGCTTGCTGATATCGCTAGCTCCACCATCTTTTGCTCCAGTCTCTTTAGATCCAGAAGCATGAGCAGGCTCTTTACCAGTCAGCTTGCCATCGGGCTCATACATGTAGTAACTACCAGAACCCATAGCCATGTACTTATATTGATCTTCCATGTCCTGCATGCCAGCATTACCGGTAGTTCCAGCACCTTCTTTATTCCAGGTTGCTTTCCACTGCCAGATGTTAACACGCTCACCATCACCACCCATTGTGAACGGAGGCTCTTCACCACTCTGGTTCACTGGGAACATGATAGCTGCTTGATCTTTGTACTGCTGTGATCGAACCATGATGTCATTACGGGTAGAATCTGTCCAGCTCAGTCGAACTGCGATTTCTTTACCGTTAGTAGCGGCTCGAACGTTTACCCATTTGGTTGCCGGAGCAGGCCACATGGGATTGGTGATCATTTGAGGATCCAGATCCACAACAGTGTGCTTGTGGAATGTAGGACCATAACGAGTCCAGAAAGGATCGTCCGCATTGATCGGAATATCCCCTTGAACTTTTACTGCTTTAATGGTGGCTGCATTTGCGCTCGTCAATCCGAGCACGAAAGCAAACAACATCATAAATACAATAGTCTTTTTACTCACAGGATTTCCTCCTCGTTAACATTCCGTTTACGTTCCAAGCTTCGCAAATGCATTGGTCCGGGCAGGGGAAAAACCCCTGCCCATTCCAAATTATTTACGCTGCCATCATTAGAGCGCTATGCTCCTTAGATTGCACCCGGATGTTCTTCGGGCCGTACATAGAAA
>CAYFNV010000062.1:0-4592 GCA_964344595.1 uncultured Nitrospina sp.
GTTAAAATATCTTGGCCGAGAGACCGACTGTCAATGCGAATGGTTCTTACCGCAGTTAAATTTTTACTGCTTCAATCACACTACTCCCTTCCCCTAAATCAAAACGCTTAAAATTTCCAAAGCCACATCTTTTTAAGAGTATTTCTGTTTCTTCAAAGGTATATGTTTTTCCTGTTGCTGTGAACATTAACATCGTTAATGAAAATAGTGCTGCATCGTAAGGTTTAATGCGGTTTTTATGTAAAAATAAATCAACAATGATAAGACGACCACCACGTTTGAGGGAAGTATAAATCTTTTTTATAAGCTTTTGATTTTCTGACACGTTATAGATATGAAGAATATTAGAATATAGAGCAGTATCAGTGTCTTTCTCAAATTCAACTTTAAAAATATCTCCTTTAACAAAGGATATTCTTTTTTTTATTGATGTGTTTTTTATAAGTTCATTTGCAACTTCAAGACTTGCTGGCCTATCGATCAATGCGGCCTGTGCCAATTTATCAATTTTTAGAATTTCAAACGAATACGACCCTGGCCCTGCACCAATATCAATTAGTTTCCCAACTGGTTTTCGAGCAATAAATTCTGCAAGTGGCTTAGAATACTTTCTGCTTCTCTCATGCATAGCATGAGAGAAAGGTTTGCGGAATTCAGGATCGTTATCCTCAGGCCTTGTGCTATTTCGACCATCTCTAATTATATTGATAAGATTGGACCATTCGTCACGATTCTCCTTTCGCAAAAAAACAGTTCCTCTTTTGTAATGAGGACTGCGTTCGCACAAATGTTTATAGCTTTCAGAAGTATTGGAAAATTTGTTACCAGTCTTTTTTATAGCACCTATTGAAGCCAAAGCATTTAATAAAGATTCAGCACCTTCCGAGTCAATACCTGCCTTCTTTGCAAAAGACAAATGTGTTAAAAAATTCTTCTCAAGGTGGGTAAATACTCTGAACTCCAAAGCTGCTAGAAGGATGTTTGCCTCTTCCAATTGGTCTATTTTCTTAACAAATTGATCGAAACTCAAATATTTCATATTCCTGTGATTCCTTAATCAAAGCTAAAAAATTTACTAGAAACCGGTTTGGCCATTAATCGCATAAATTTCATTAAAGTATTAAAAATCAAACTTTTAATATTGACAAGAATTGCAACTTATTATTTAATATAAATTCATATATTTCAATAAGTTAGTAGGTGGAGACCCAAATGAAATCAGAACAAAAAAATAAAGTTGATAAATCAGATGATTTGGAAAAAAAACATATTTCTGATCGCGCTGAAGAATTCGAAAAAGAACTTCATGAAGAAAATATGAGTTTATATAGAAAGTTCAAACTGCAAAATTTTGTTGCAGAATTAACCAGTCAAAATTCCAATTCACCAGACGAAAGATAACAAAATTATATATTCTAAAAGACTGAGATATTTCAGGTAATGTTATAAAAAAGTTATTCCTTCCCCTATTATGCTCTGTGATCCTGCCACCATTGCGATTAACCACTTTTCTGCATATCGCCAAGCTTATTCCTGTTCCAATGTGTTTAGCATTACCATGTAATCGCCAAATGGTTTGAAAACTCTTTCTACATATTCGTTAGAAAAGCCGATTCCGTTGTTTTCAACAGAGATTTCCAAAAGAGTATTTTCATGGTTGAAAGATTGCCTATTGATACTTATTAAATCATTACCCTACGGTTGGATTAGGATGCTAAAACCTTTTCTACTTCCTGCTCAAGTCCGTAACCAGAACCAAACCACTTACCTTTTAGAATCCCATTCTTATCAATCAGTATCGTTGAAGGGGTTCCTTTAAGTTGATACGTCTCAAACGTTTTAGCTTCATATTTTTTATGTTTCAAATAATTGAGAACCTGGTTCAAAATAAGTTTCTGGTTTTTTTGGGGAAATGAGTTAAATTGCGGAAAATCTTTTTTAATAAGGTTTTGTGCATCAAACATAATGTCACTAGGATTATAGGGAATGACTTTGTCCCAGGCGACAGGGAATGGTATGGAATAATCCAGCCTGTTATTGGAAAGTAGTCCCTGAGAACTTAATACTTCATAAGTTGCTCCAACCAACTCTCCAAAATTAATCAGCTTTTTTAAATTCTCTAAGTTGTTGAGATGAAAATCTTCAAATGCTGTTGCCAATCCCCAAATCAGTAAAGGAGAATTTATAAATCTTTTTCTAATTTCAAGGATTTCAGGAATTCCGTGAGTAAAACAACCGGGACAATTAACTTGAAATACTTTTATCAAAATTGGCCGACCAATCTCGTTGCTTATATTGCTTGGAGAACCACCCAGCCATTCTTCGATGTCTAAATCTATAGCTGGAAAATTAACCTGCGGAGTGTGAGGAATCATTATTAACAATATTAATCAAACGGTGGATCGTATTACGCATATTTTCCGGAGGGTTTTTATCCAAGGCTTCTTCAAGCAAATAAATTGCACGACTTTTTTCTCCCTGAAGATTATGAATGACACCCAGCATAAAGTAAGAAACAAATCTTTTATCACCGTAAGCATAATTGTCCAGTATTTTTTGAAAATGCTTTGTAGCATTGGAGTAATTCTTTAAACGATAATAGGCAGAACCTAAACCAAAATGAATATTGTCTTTTAAAAATGAAGGTGGATTTTGTCTATCAAGCTTTAACAATAGTTCTAAGCTTTTTTTAAATTGTCCATCACGAAAGCTCTTCATTGCTGAGTTGTAGTCTTCAATAGAAAAAATGACTGGAGGTTTTACTTCCATTATTTTTTTTAGTCGTGTTTGTGCATTTGTAAATCCTACTTTTGACATCTCAAGATCCTTCTGCATTCGGATCTTGCGTTCTTTTTCAGATTCAATCTGAGTGCCATATTTGGAGCTCATAGCATTAATTTTGGGGTCAACTTTACTTACAGACTCAAATAATGCAATTTCCCGGTTGGAAAATGTGGCATGATTTGCGAAAAGAACCTCAATTTCTTTGGTCAGGTTATCAAGCCAAAGTTGATTTGCCCTTCTTGCGGATAAAACCGATTCATCGGGGGGATACCAGGAATGCCTCTCTTTCTGATTTATCGGCCAATGCTTTCTTTCAGATGGAAGATAACCACTACATCCACCCAAATAAATGATCAGCAATATTATTAAGCTTTTTTTCACTGCATTTTTCATCGTCTTAGGGTATATAATATTTTAATATAGTCGATCAATAGTTTATCTAATTACCCCTTATTTATCAAGCCATTAGCAATATGAAAAACTACTATTCTGTTTTGGGCGTCCCGAAAACTGCCTCTGATAATGAGATAAAAAAGGCCTACCGTAAACTAGCTATGAAGTTTCACCCTGATAGAAACGAGGGGGACCCGAAAGCAGAGGAAAAGTTTAAAGAAGTCAGTGAGGCATATGCTGTTTTAGGAGACAAAAATAAGCGAAGTCAATATGACCAGTTTGGTTCTGAGGGTTTTCATCAGAAATTTTCTCAAGAAGATATTTTTCGCGATTTTGACATTAATGAGATTCTCAGAGATTTTGGTTTTGGAGGTGGAAACCCTTTTCAGGGGCAGGGTTTTGGGGGATTTGGAAATCCTTTTTCCCATGGACGTGCACAGCAACGCGAAGCTAAAATTCCTCCAATAAAAAAAGAGTGTACTATTTCCTTTGAGGAAGCTGCACTAGGTTGTCAACGCACCATTTCTATTTCAAGAAATGGGCTTCAAGAAGAAACCAGTGTGAAAATTCCACCGGGAATTTCACATGGGAAAGTATTGCGGGTGCAGGGAAAGGGTCAGACTTCTCCCGCCGGTAACCGTCGCGGTGACTTACATCTACTTATCAATGTTCTTTCACATCCTCTTTTTCGCCGGGAAGGAAAAAATGTGGTTGTGGATGCTGAAATAAAATTAACTCAGGCTATATTAGGCGCTACGATTGAAGTTGAAACTTTAACTGGTATCAAATCAGTTAAAGTTCCACCTGGGACTCAAGATGGTACCAGGCTAAGGCTTAAAGGCGTAGGAATTAACTTTGCATCTGGTGAACGTGGTGACCAATTGGTACGAGTTATGGTCAAGATTCCCAAAACGCTCACCGAGGAGCAAATTCCACATATACAATTTTTACAAGACACGGGAATTTAAAAAGTTAGAAAATTTCTTATATATCTATGAATCCTATAATCCTTTCAAGCATCTACTCTAATATCTTATTAGAGAGCAAAAATTGTGGCACAAGTTTATTTTAAAACAGACAATGTAACTTATGATGTAGAGGACGGTACACCTCTTATAGATTTTTGTGATGAGGTTGGCGTATCACTCTCTTTTGGTTGCACAGAAGGAACTTGCGGAGTCTGTGAAGTAACAGTAGCAGAAGGAAGAGAGAATGTATCTCGGGTCACAGAAGAGGAAAAAGATTATTTACTACCCGAAGACCTGGAAGGAGGAATGAGACTGGGTTGCCAGCTCAAGATTCGAAAAGGAAAAGTAACGCTAAGCTGGAAAAAAGTAAAAGCTAAATAAAGAGACTATAAATGGGTAAGTAGAGAAAAGCGTTTACAGATAGAGACCCTTCCAGGAGAAGAGTCA
>CAYFNV010000063.1:0-3856 GCA_964344595.1 uncultured Nitrospina sp.
TCTCCGGAACACCAGGGGCAATATTATCCACAGAATAGCCCTGTGCTGTTTCACTCACAAAATTGCCTTCTTCCATAGCAGCGATCACACGAAAGTCAATGAGCCAATCTGAGACATCGGTGGAATCTAAGGGAGTGTGCACCAGGATACTGTATTCATCAGCACCATAGGCATAATTACTGCCCACATTTACCCAAGCGGACTCATAATGCATTTCCACGGAATACCCTTCCGGGACACTGCGGCCCAGTGTATCATCATCAAAATATGAGCGCGTAAAACTCACAATTACCCAACCACCCTGATCTGCCGGTACATCGGTGATGGTGGTGATGATGGGATGCTCATCGGGGACGATGGTTGAGGAAACAGGAAACAGGAGAGAGGAGGCAGAAGGGTCATTGGTCATTAAAGTCAATGTGTCATTCATTGTTATTTCTTCCAGACCGGTGGTAAGCTGAATATCTACAAACCCCGTATCACCCGGTTGTACCGTTAAACTATCATTGAGAATGTCGAACTCCGAATAGCCAACGCTGAATGATGAATTGACCTCAAGGGGATAATTCCCACCATTCGTAATTGGTAATTCATAATTATTAATTGAATTAAACCCTGCTTCCCCAAAATCAATACTCTCAGCCTCTACACCGGCAATGGGGTACAACACCGACATATTCACCGGTATTTCAATATTTGGGTTCTCAGGGTCATTGGTGGTAAGCTGAATTGAACCCTCATAATCGCCCAATTCATAACCGGAGGCATTGGCGGTAAGTTCAATGTCTGCACTTTCGCCGGGGGGGAGAGAAATCGAAGATTCTGAAATTGATATCCAATCAACCGAAGTTGAAAACGGGCTTTCGACCCAGGTAGCGCCGTATATTGTACCATGATTTCCATTGCCACTAAGGTCGTTTAGTATATTGCCGGATCCTTCATTGAAATTCCAGTAAGCAACTAAATTATTGTTATACTGACTAATATTATTATTACTAATGTCAACTTCATTAATTACAATGTTCCATACTTTTATTTCATCAAAAACACCACCTTGAATTTCGGAGATATTGAATGTACTTTTACCAATCATAATAATTGGATTAGATGGATTTGGATTATATCCAGAACTAATGGAGTTATCTAAATTTCCATCTATAAAAATGTTTCTAATGGAGCCATTGTATGTAAAAACAATATTATGTCCAACATTATCATCAACAACAATATTTCCATTTAATCCTATCCAATCATTAATCCCCTCATCTTGGAATGAACGAATTTTTCCATTTGTATTTATTCCTATTAACCAACCACCTTGGTTATAACCATCTGTACCATAATTTATTATTCTAGATTCGGTATTTTGTATAGGCGCTTTTATTAATATTTGAATACTAAATATTTCTGTATTTAACCCAATAGGGTTATTAATTATTACATAATCATCCACTCCATCAAACTCTAATGCATATCCAAATTGACTATTACTTAAATTCACCTCCAGCGTATCAAACCCTGTATTCTCAATGGTGAGGGTTTGTGTGACAAGGGTATCCTCAAAAACCACCACATCAAATTGGAGGGAGTCGGGGGTGATGGATATTTCCGGGGCTAAAACGGTGAGAGTTATGGGTATGCTGTAATCCGGTAATATCGGGTCGTTGGAGAGAATGTGTAGTGTCTCGCTGTAGGTGCCGTAGTTAAGCCCAGTGGAGTTCACAGAAACAGCCACATTCTGAAAACCGCTGATGGCTTCCACAGTACCGGATATGGGCTCTAATGCCAGCCACGGGGATAATGCTTCTAATGTGCCAATATACGCCGGCGGGTCAGTTATAGGGGGTTCCACTCCTGAGGGTAGATCAATGCGTATACGGCCGTCACCACCGTCGCCGCCGACCCCGCAACTACCGTTGCCACCAAGACCACCAGTTTCAATATAATTATTAGTGGTATTGGAAATACTACTTACAATTATGGTTCCACCAGCACCGCCACCACCGGCTCCCATTCCACTTCCATTTCCACCACAACAATTTTGACAAGAATTACCTCCATTATATCCAGTTGACAATATCGCACCATTACCCAAAATTTCGTTTGTTGTAATTGAAATAATTCCACCACCATTACCACCTGCTCCCGGATTTCCACCATCTTCATCAGCCCCACCTTCTCCTCCTGCACCACCAAAGAATAAATTCCAATTTTCATCTGTGCCTATTTCCAACCCTGCATTTCCACCTATGTGCCCACCACAATTGCCGCCGTTATTTCCTGAAGAGCCATAAGAACCACCTGCACCACCAGCTGCATCTTGAAGTCCTTGTCCACCACCACCACCATTGCTATTTGGATTAATTGATTGAGTACCTATACCAAAAATCCCTTCACCTTGATATCCATTTTGATTACGATATATGCAGCTATGAGATATCCCCCTATACCCCTTTCCACTGGCATCAATACTGCCGTTTACAGTGGTGGTGCCGGTTGCTCTAAAAAATATAATTCCGCCGGTTGTGCCGTCCCAGCCGCTGCAGGTGAGGGTACCGTCCACAGTCACATCGGTGTAATTGGGTATGCGTACTGCTTGGTGTTTAGCGCTAATGCTGGTGAGGTAGTCATTTGCAAGTGGGGTTACCAATGTGAGAGTATTGCCATCCACAGATTCGATATAATGGGTTTCATAAGTGCCGGTAACATTTTCATCCAGATTTTCATTGGGGTCCTGCATAGATATCACCAGTACTTCATCACCGGTACTGAATCCGGAAGCATCTTCTACAGTGAGTGTAAATTCGCTGGCAAGGTTATCACCGGTGGTTGGGGTGCGTACATCGTCAATGGTAAAGGTTTCTCCACTACCAACATATAATTCCCCATCATTCCCGGTACCGAAAATATCTAACGTATTATCAATTTCCCAGTTCAGTTCACCGTAACCGGTGTTGTACAGGGTAAACTCCTGGGTTTCTTCCTGATCCGGGATTATGGCAAAATTCAATTCTGTGGGAACAACGGTCAGTATGGGTGTAGCGGTCACCGTTGCCGTGACTGGGTAGTCATAATCGGTGTCACCGGTGTCATCAGAAGTTATGGTCAAACTTCCGGTAAAGGGTCCCGTACCAATATCCGGGTCGGGGGTAAAGGTAACCTCCACGGGCCAGACACCAATCTCCGGGGCTAAAGTAAATTCTGTGTAGTCCACTGCCAGTTCAGGTGTGGAGGTGGCTATATCTGTCACATTCAGCGTAACATCACAGGAGTTGCCAAAAACAATTTGCAGTTCTGCCGACTCACCCAAACGGACCTCACCAAAGTCCAACGACTCAGGGGTGAAGGTTAGGCATTCGGGTTGAGCAATAAGAACAGTGAATAGTGAAAAATTAAAAGTGAAAAGTGAAAGCAGTCTGAACCGCGGATTCCGCTCCCGCCTGCTTTGTGCACACCCGTGTGCCGGGCAGGGATTCAGGGTTTTCACTGATTTATTGGTTTGTTGGTGTTTCGTTTTCATTTTGTTCTCCTTTTTTGTCTGGATCAGGACCCGCCTGCTCACCCTACTTGGTTGCGGACAGGTTTTCAGGATGGTTGGATTTGCAGGATTTTGTGTATTGTTTTTCATCCTGCCTGCCCCGTAGGGAGTAAGCGACTGTACAGGGTTTATCCATTAATCCCGCTAATCCTGATTCTGATAGTTTTTTGCATTCTCCTTTGGACTGCATTAACCGTGTTAATGCACCACCAACACGGTTGGCGGACTCCATAAAAAATCTTTTCCTGTACTGTTTGTATTCATTCATACCTTCTTTTGTCTGAATCTGGATTTGCATGATTACAAGATTTACTGGAT
>CAYFNV010000064.1:0-3562 GCA_964344595.1 uncultured Nitrospina sp.
AATCATCATTACCGAGCATTTGATGTTGACTTTGCACATAATTACCCACCACCATCTGCTCCCCACCCCAGCGACCCATCATGGTGGCACCCACAACGAACATATTCCCTGATGAATCGACTGCAATGTCTCTAATCCACTGGTTGTGATTTCCACCAAACTCCACTACATATTCCACAACAGGGTCTATAATGAGAGTTTTTTCCTGATCATACTCTACTACTTGAAATGAAACCTTGTTCTCATCCTGAACAACATATCTTCCTTCTACATCAACCTTCTTTCCATCAATCTCCTGATAAACTATCGGGGCATGCTGAGTGATATTTCCGGCTTTTGTTTCAAGGATCAAATTACCTTTTTCATCAAGAGAGATATTATCAGCTCCTTCAAACTCCAGCTTAATCTGTTTGTAGTCCACTCCTGGTTTTACGACAAAGTCATACTCCAACTGCTTTTGCTTGCCGTAATAAACCATGTCGATTCCAGGGTATACTTCATCAAAATTAACCTTGCCGTAATTAGCTATATTGGTTCGCCACTTACTCTTGTCTCTCCCAGAAAAATAATTGGTTTTGGTAATCTGCTTATCAACACCAGATACTTCAGAATTTGGGTTAGCACCTACAACTTTCATCCTTACAGTTGAAGTTTCTATATCCGGAAGGTTCTTAAGAGGATCTAAGTTTTCTGGTTTGTCAGAGTCTTTCTTTTCTTTAGGGATAGACTTACTGAGCCTTAAAATCGATTCTGTGGGTGCAAGGAAAATCTCATAGCCTTTGCCACGGGAGCTAAATTTAACTTTTTCATTATGCTGTCCTTCATTCTTTTCAAACGATAAAGGAATATTCCCGTAATTCTCAGCGACTTTGACCCGGATTTTGTCGCTAGAGTTCTTCAACGACTTCATCACTTCAAGACGTTCAACATCGCTTAATTCAGCAGCAAACACAAAGCTGGAAGGGGTAAAAATATTTATCAAGAGTGTTGATATAAAAAACAGAGAAGCAGCTTTGAGCGTAAAAGCAGTCCGCTTGGCAGATAACATGATTATTCTCCCCAAAATAAAAAGTACGTGCAAAATCGAAAGTGAAACTTAGAAATAAGATATCTTGTGCTTGTATAAAACTGCCTAACCTGCTGAAACAGGATGAAGTTCGGAAAGTAGAAATTTAGCAATACCAATACTAGTATTTGCCCAATTGTCAGACAATACCCCAAATGGCTTATTTCGCCTAAAATGTGATTGCTTGACGAAATTGTGACAATGCGGCAACTAGCTTTTCCCTTATGACCTTATCCAAACAGTCAGGTATGCTGATATGCGAAAACATTTTTATTTACCTACTTTGTTCTGATTTGAGGTGTCACTTTTTTAGCTGTGAGCCCTTTGGGGCTACTGGCGACTTCAAATTCAACAAACTGGTTCTCGATAAGTGTTTTAAACCCTTCAATCCTGATATCAGAAAAGTGGACAAAGATATCGTTACTCCCCTCACTCTGGATAAAGCCATAACCCTTGGAGTTGTTAAACCATTTCACTTTTCCCCTAGCCATAGCTATTGCCCCTCATTTTCAAAAAAGCGATTGGGTAATAAATTTCATTACAGTTTATTTTTTAACGCAGGTGCTGGTTTAAACCCTACAGACTTGCTGGCCTTGATCAATATTTCCTCACCGGTTTGAGGGTTGCGCCCCTTTCGTTCTTTCCTTTTCTTCACTGAAAAAGTTCCAAACTTTGGATAAGAAAATCGCTTATGCTTTTTAATGGCTTTGGCAACCACCGTAAACGTTTCATCGATAAGCTCCTCTACCAACCGTTTGCTGAGATGTCCATTGGTCTTCTTTTTTACTGAAACGATGAGTTCTTCTTTAGTCATTTTCCCCTCTCAAAATGAAAAACGTGTGCATAAATTGGTTTAACTGAATAACGATTATAGGAATAATTGCAAAGTTGGGACATACCACAAAAGGCTTATTTATTGTTCAGGCGGTTGACCAGTTGCAGGCGGTTCCGCACCTGATACTTTTTGTAAATACTCCGAAGGTGCACTTTAACCGTATGAGGGCTGATTGACAGTTTTTCTCCAATCTGCGGATTCGTCAATCCTTCCTCCACTAAAGCGCAAACTTCTTTCTCCCTGGGACTCAGAAAACCTTTTTTCTTCAATGGCGAACCTCCGCCTTTGAGTTTTAAGAATTCAAGTTATCCGGTAGAAATATTAGAAAATTTTTTAAGGGTGGGGAATACCACAAACGGACTATTTTGCTTTGTTGATCTTGTTGATCAATTCCAGGCGGGTGTGTGCATTGAGCTTTTTGAAAATATGCCTGAGATGGGTTTTGACAGTGGCAGGACTAATAAATAGTCGATCTGCTATTTCTTTGTTTTCCATTCCATCAACAGTTAAAACACAGATTTCTGTTTCTCTTCCAGTCAGGCCTTTTTCCTGCAACAACCAGTTCATCTTGGAATAAGGCTCAACCGCTGGCTTTAAACGGACAAGCAGGGGATGGTCTTCCTCAGAACCACGCCCTTTTAAAAGGCTCACGTTCAATCGAAATTTACCTTGGGGAAGGGTATAAAATGACAATTCTAATTGCGAAATGTTTACATGAAAAGGAGGGTTGCGCCTGGAGAGTTCTTTTTTCACTAAATCAATCAAGTCTTGAGGTAGTGAGTTCCCAGGTTGCAGAGGAAACAAATTCTCAAACTTCTTATTGCAGTATATGATCCAGAAGTTTTTGTTTACCAGAGCAATAGGGGATGGTAAATCCCCCAGAATTTCTTCCGCCAGTGATTTGTATTGAGCCAGTTGCCGACTGAGAACCAGAGTCCTGATTGTATGGCAAAGGTGAGGCCGAAGAAGCTCAACAATTCTTACTTCTCGAAGTGTAAATGGCTTTTTGCAGGGCTTAAGTCTGTGAAAACCCATACCAATATTTGGTTCGGGCCTGTCTATAGCGACCATCACACCCGATACTTCATTAAAATAAGAGAAGTCTGAGTTTGTATACTGTGGTTCCTCTTCCAAAAACGCAATGACCTCTTCATCAAGCTCTTTTCGGTCACGATCCACTCCGTACGCCACCACCGGACGATTGCTCGTTGAAGCCATAATACTCAACTGGCTGTTTGGAACCCATTTCTGAAAAACATCAACCGTAGCCGGAGATATATTAATTGCTTCTATTACCTCACAGTTTTTGATTTCAGGCTCAAGATGAGCAAAGACTCCCGCCTGGGCATTGACTAATGGAAAAACTTTATTCTCAAGCACCTTCATCAAACTATCTAATGATTCGCAAGAATTAAACTGGCAAATTGAATCAAGAATAGAGAGGTAGTCTTGTTCGGTCAGCAATGCGTCTTTGTCTTTTTTTTTCATCAACGAGCACCTTTTTCGTTACCGAATAAGGTATACCATAAACGTACTACATTTCTTTATTAAGCTTGCTAATCATTTCCAGGCGCGTGTGCACATTGAGTTTTTTGAAAAGGTTCAAGACTAGTTAAGAGGCCCTTTTTTGATAATTTTTAATAGTAATTTATAAAGGTTTT
>CAYFNV010000065.1:0-2842 GCA_964344595.1 uncultured Nitrospina sp.
AGGAAAAGGCCTATGCCTCTTAACTTACTGTCCACTAAAATGGGGGAAGTTCAGGCTGTCGTACTGTTTTATTTATCTCAAAAGTTTAGAAAAAACTATCTTCTCTTTCCTCTCTTCTTCTTTTTTCCTTTTCTCTTCTTTTTGTCATCATCTTTGTCTTTGTCATCATCCTTACCCCTGCGAGTATTGAAGGTGACATCGGTCTCTCCAGAGTCGTTGCCAATAGTGACAGAGAAAGGAATTGGCGTACCAAACGAAAGCCCACTCAAATCCATGCGTTTGACTTTCAGTTTGAACCTGCCTCTTTGATCCACCTTCATCTCTGTCAGGCCGGTGCGACCGCCTTTATACCTGTATGCAACACCACGGTCCCCATCCTTATCCTTGTCTCCATCCCCTCTCTTCAGGGTGAAGGAACCAGGAGGAAGGTTCCAGGTGAATCCGTTCAAAGCAATCGTGACCGGATCGGTCAGGAAGTTCAGACCATCACCGTTGGCAAACTCGGTAAGAGAGCCGGCAAGTTGTAACCAATCTTTAGGACCACGACCCTTGTCACCGTCCTTATCTTTATCACCATCACCCCGGTGAAGTTTTAACTTGGTCTTACCGATGGTGACTCCCAGATCGAACGACTCAATCGTTACTTCCTGAGTCGCCGTAGCGCTGTTGCCTGCTTCATCCGTTGCCGACCAAGTCACTGTAGTGGTGGAATCAACTGGAAATCCTTCAGCTGGTGCATCATTCGTAACCGTAACATTCGTGGTCACAAGATCACTCACTGTTGGTGTTCCAAGATTCACCTGAGTCAGCAAGCCGGTTGCTGCCTCGGTCACGTTAGCCGGAGCTGTCAAAGTCGGTGCCGTGGTATCTGTAACCGTTACCGTTTGCAAGGCAGTGCCTGTGTTGTTATTAGCATCCGTCGCAGACCAGGTCAGAACATGGATGCCAACTGCGAACGGTCCTGACGGACTAACAGTTGGAGTGATCGCTCCATCCACCAGATCCGAGGCCGTAGCAACCCCAAGACTTACTGGAGTCAATGTGGCAGTCGCCTCAATGGTGATAGCAGGCGGTGCAGTCACATCTGGAGCCTTGGTATCCGTCACCGTAACGTTCTGCGTGCCTGTTGAGATATTGCCAGCCGCATCTGTTACCGAGTAACTAACCAGAGTGGTGCCAACCGGGAACGTTGCAGGAGCATCATTAGTCGGCGTCAACGTACCATCGACAACATCTGTTGCGGTAGCTATGCCTAACGCTACTGTTGTTTGAGCAGCCGCTGCTTCTACCGATACATCAGCCGGTACCGTTAAGGTCGGAATCGTTGTATCGGTCACGGTCACCATCTGTGTCGCTGTGCCTGTATTTCCCTTAGCATCGGTTGCAGACCATGTAACCGTATGAGTACCCACAGCAAACGGCCCTAACGTGCTGGCAGTTGGAGTGATCGCTCCATCCACCAGATCTGTGGCCGTGGCCACTCCAAGACTTACTGGAGTCAATGTGGCAGTCGCCTCAATGGTGATGGCTGCTGGAGCTGACACATCAGGTGCCGTCGTGTCAGACACTGTCACCACTTGTGTTGCGGTGGAACTGTTGCCCGCAGCATCTGTAGCCGTCCACGTAACCGTTGTACTGCCAATCGGGAACACTGCCGGCGCATCACTGGTGATCGTCGGGGCAACACCAGAGTTATCTGTTGCAGTAGCTGTTCCTATTGCAACCGATGTCTGTTGACCTGTAGCTTCCGCACTCGCATCAGCAGGTGCCGTAATAACAGGTGCTTCATTATCAACAACCGTCACGTTAAAACTTCCTGATACCGAGTTGCCCGATGGATCGGTAGCTATAAATGATACTGTTGTCGTACCCAGTGGGAACGTTGATCCGGATGCTATTCCTGCCGTCTGTGTAATCGATACTGTTCCTCCAGAGTTATCTGTTGCGGTTGGAGGAGCAAAGCTCACAACAGCTGTAGACTGACCGGCATCGGTATTCACCGTGATATCAGCTGGAACGTTAAGGACAGGATCTTCGTTATCCACGACCGTTACCGTGAACGAAGCATCTGCCGTGTTGCCAGAAGCGTCCGTTGCCCGGAACGTATTTGTGGTCGTGCCCAGCGGGAACGTTGATCCGGATGCAAGACCCGCTATTTGCGTTACTGAAGATACCGAATCGTTATCAGTAGCCGTTGGCGTAACAAAATTTACTACTGCAGAATTCAGTCCCGGATCAGTATTCGCCGTGATGTCAGCCGGTGGAGTGATTGTTGGGGGTTCTCCATCCACCACCGTCACCGTGAACGTTGCATCCGCGGTGTTGCCAGAAGCGTCCGTTGCCCGGAATGTGTTTGTGGTTGTGCCCAGCAGAAACGTTGATCCGGATGCAAGACCCGCTATTTGCGTTACTGAAGATACCGAATCGTTATCAGTAGCCGTTGGCATAACAAAATTTACTACTGCAGAATTCAGTCCCGGATCAGTATTCGCCGTGATATCAGCTGGAACGTTAAGGACAGGATCTTCGTTATCCACGACCGTTACCGTGAACGTTGCATCCGCGGTGTTGCCAGAAGCGTCCGTTGCACGGAACGTATTCGTGGTTGTGCCCAGCGGGAACGTTGATCCCGATGGGAGTCCACCAATCTGCGTGATCGTTGGAACGGATCCCGAGTTGTCCGATGCAGTCGGCGATGCATAATTCACAACAGCGGTTGCTTGACCCGGACCCGTGTTCGCCGTGATGTCAGCCGGTGCTGTAATCACAGGATTTTCGTTATCCACAACCGTTACCGTGAACGTTGCATCCGCCGTGTTGCCAGCGGCGTCCGTTGCCCGGA
>CAYFNV010000066.1:0-2831 GCA_964344595.1 uncultured Nitrospina sp.
TTAGATGACGTAGACAGTGATGATAACAATGAGTTTGTCTGTAACGATGATGATGGTGACACCTGTGACGAATGTTCATCAGGCAGCTATGATAGTTCAAATGATGGATTTGACTATGATTCTGACGGACTCTGTGATGACGGAGATCCTGATGATGATGATGATGATGCTTTAGATGACGTAGACAGTGATGATAACAATGAGTTTGTCTGTAACGATGATGATGGTGACACCTGTGACGAATGTTCATCAGGCAGCTATGATAGTTCAAATGATGGATTTGACTATGATTCTGACGGACTCTGTGATGACGGAGATCCTGATGATGATGATGATGATGCTTTAGATGACGTAGACAGTGATGATAACAATGAGTTTGTCTGTAACGATGATGATGGTGACACCTGTGACGAATGTTCATCAGGCAGCTATGATAGTTCAAATGATGGTCTTGATACAGATCTGGATGGTGCCTGTAATGATAGTGATCCTGATGATGATAATGATGGATGTTTGGATATAGGTGATCCTGCATCTTTAGTTTTTAGTGAAGACATAGATAATGATGGATTAGGTAATGATTGTGATCTTGATGATGATGGAGATGGATGTTTAGATGACAATGATATTTACCATTTAACATTTAGTGAAGATATAGACAGTGATGGATTAGGTAATGATTGCGATTCAGACGATGACAATGATACTGTATTAGATGGAGTTGATACAGATCCCTTTGACCCATATATTTGTGTAGATACAGATAATGATAGTTGCGATGATTGTTCTCTAGTAGGACACCCTAATTCATATAATGACGGACCTGACTGTGATGGAGACGGATTCTGTGATGACGGAGACTTGGATGATGATGATGACGGAGCATTAGACGAGAATGACTTAGATAACTGTAATCCATTTGTCTGTAACGATGATGATGGTGACACCTGTGACGAATGTTCATCAGGCAGCTATGATAGTTCAAATGATGGATTTGACTATGATTCTGACGGACTCTGTGATGACGGAGATCCTGATGATGATGATGATGATGCTTTAGATGACGTAGACAGTGATGATAACAATGAGTTTGTCTGTAACGATGATGATGGTGACACCTGTGACGAATGTTCATCAGGCAGCTATGATAGTTCAAATGATGGATTTGACTATGATTCTGACGGACTCTGTGATGACGGAGATCCTGATGATGATGATGATGATGCTTTAGATGACGTAGACAGTGATGATAACAATGAGTTTGTCTGTAACGATGATGATGGTGACACCTGTGACGAATGTTCATCAGGCAGCTATGATAGTTCAAATGATGGATTTGACTATGATTCTGACGGACTCTGTGATGCAGGTGACGAAGATGATGACAATGACGGAGCATTAGACGATGTTGACTCAGATGATAACAATGAGTTTGAATGTTCAGATGCTGATGGAGATAGTTGTGATGATTGTTCATCAGGCAGCTTTGATAGTTTTAATGACGGTTTTGATTATGATGGAGACGGACTCTGTGATGACGGAGATCCTGATGATGATGATGATAGTGCTTTAGATAACGTAGACAGTGATGATAATGATGCGAGTGTCTGTTCTGATGATGATAATGACAGTTGTGATGAATGTGCTACAGGAACCTATCATGATCCATCTGACGACGGACCTGACTGTGATGAAGACGGAATCTGTGATAATGGAGATCCAGATGATGATAATGACGGAGTAGTTGATGTCTATGACTTAGAGAACTGTAATCCATTTGTCTGCAGTGATGATGATGGTGACAGTTGTGATGACTGTTCATTAGGCGGCTATGATAGTTTAAATGATGGGGTAGATACAGACTTTGATGGATTTTGTGATCTTGGTGATCCGGAGCCAAATTGTCCAAATCCCGATTTAGAGACACTTCTTATAGATGACTGTGGTGACTGTGATGGCGGTAATGCAGCTGATCTTGGCTGTGGCTGTGATCTTCCAGCGGCACTGAGTTACTGTGAAGATACAGATGGAGATGAATTAGGTACTTCTGGCACAGAGACAGACTATTGTTTAGCTGACTTACCAGATGGTTGGGTAGAGGATTGTAGTGATCCAGAGCCAGATTGTGCTACTAATGATACCGATCATTGTGGTGACTGTGGTGGCGGTGGAGCAGCTGATCTTGGCTGTGGCTGTGATCTTCCAGCGGCACTGAGTTACTGTGAAGATACAGATGGAGATGAATTAGGTACTTCTGGCACAGAGACAGACTATTGTTTAGCTGACTTACCAGATGGTTGGGTAGAGGATTGTAGTGATCCAGAGCCAGATTGTGCTACTAATGATACCGATCATTGTGGTGACTGTGGTGGCGGTGGAGCAGCTGATCTTGACTGTGGCTGTTTTGAACCTGCAGCTTTAACATATTATGATGACACAGATGGAGATGGTCTTGGATGTCCTGATATATCTGAAGAATTTTGTTTGGCAGACTTACCAGGTGGTTGGGTATTAAATTCAGGTGATGTAGATTGCGATATTTATTGTTTATCAAATGAAATTGATGACTGTGGTATATGTGATGGCGGTAATACAGATATGGACTGTAACGGAGATTGTTTTGGCGAAGCCTATTTAGATAGTTGCGAAGTATGTAGTGGAGGTGGAAGTGGTCATGAAGCAGACAGTGATATAGACTGTAACGGAGATTGTTTTGGCGAAGCCTATTTAGATAGTTGTGAAGTATGTAGTGGAGGTGGAAGTGGTCATGAAGCAGACAGTGATATAGACTGTAACGGAGATTGTTTTGGCGAAGCCTATTTAGATAGTTG
>CAYFNV010000068.1:0-2494 GCA_964344595.1 uncultured Nitrospina sp.
ACTTGTATAATATCTGGAGATTCCCTAAATTTTTGACGATAATCTCGTTTTATTTATTAAGGGTTATGCAAAAACCAGGTTTGCAAAGTTCCGTGGAATTAAAAAGAAACCTATTAGTTCCACTTGAAAAAATGTAAATTTTGGTTTAATTTTAGAAAAGGAAATATCTATAAATCTTTGTCAAATTTATTTAAAAATAATCTTCTTAATTTGTCATGAATTTTAAGTTTTAAATGAATTACAAATAAAAACAAACCTAAAAAAAGAAAGGAACATAAAATGAAACTCAATCAATTGACAAAAATCGTATCTCTATTTTCTATTTTATTGTTTTGCTTTAATTGTGCAGGGTCACGGTCAGGCAGTACGGAAATGACAAAATCAGATACACCGGAATGGTGGTTTAGTCCTGCCGCGTCAGAAACCCATTATTATGCGTTTGGGCAAGCAAAAAAACAAAACCCAAGTCTTGCCCAAAAAGTGGCAACACAGCGGGCCCGGGATGATATTTCCAATCAGGTAAAATCCAATGTTCAAAATGAAATTCGTGATTATATGCAGGAATCAGGGATTGGAGAAACCGCACAGGCTTTAGAATTTTCGGAGAATACAACCGTTGCAATTTCTGATAATGTTTTACAAGGCGCCATCCCGGATAAATACTACAAGGCGAAAGACGGTACGGTGTATGTCCGTGTATCTTTTGCCAAAGATTCTGTTGATAAAGCGCTGTTAAATTCCGTGAAAAGAGAAGAAGCCCTCTATAATGAATTTAAGGCCACACAGGCATTCGGAAGGCTGGAAGAAAAAACCTCGGGAAAATAACACAACTCACCAGTCAACATAATCAAATGTCAAGGAGATGAGTTTCTTGATGTTTAGATTGGGTTAACAAATGAAATATATAGTCATCTTCATTGTGATTGTTCTGACAGGCTGTGGAATAAAACCCGTGGAACCTGCACCTGCATCCGACAGCTCGAAAAAATCAGCAAAACAAGCATTAGACCGATTAGAAGAAAAGGGTAACACAGAATCAACAGGTGCCGTCCATGACGGGGACTTTCCACCCGTACCTGCTGTTTCGGTTCGCACCGGAGAGCCGGGATGGGTTCTTGTGGAGGAAACGCGTGCTTTCTCAAACGCAGTAGCACCGGATAAAGCCAGGCAGGAACTCTTGCAAATATTGCGAAATGAAGCGGTTAGTAAAAAAGTACCCACTTCGGTAGAAGTAACATCCCTGCTTACGGACATGATGAGCGAATCTAACGGTATGACCAACGAACATTCTGCCTGGTCCGGTTTCTTTAAAACAACCGTCTCTGGCGTGATAACTGCCGAAGAAATATTGATGGATACATTGATACCAACTAAAAATGGATACAAAAAGACCATCAAACTCAATGCCTATGTGGAGCCGGTCAGCGGTCAGCGCGACCTGGCATTTTATGTGGATGCTGCCTTGGAAAACAACTTGTTAAAAGCCGGGGATGAATTGGCTCTATCGGTAACACCCAGTAAGGATTCTTATATTTACATATTTAATTTGATGGGGGATCATCATGCGATGCTCATGTTCCCGAATGAATATTTCCCGGATAATTTTATTCAGAGCGGTGTTACCCTGGAAATCCCTGATCCGGTTGTGCGTCAATACAAAAAATTTCGTGTTGCTGCCATGCCCGGTGAAGATTTGACCAGCGAATCAGTTTATATTGTTTGTTCTAAATCGCCCATAAAATTGATAGAAACTTTGCCAAAGATTGGTACCGAAATTCCGGTTTTTTCCGGTGAGAGTCAAAGTTTTACACAGCTCCAGCATTGGCTTACCAGGATACCCCTGGATCAGCGAGTGGAAAAGAATTTGGTGTACCTTGTGTCGAACCATTAATAATATGGAGTCCATCAACCGTGTTGATGGGGAATTAACATGGTTAATTCACTCCAAAAGAGAAATGGGGGTTTTATGTTTTTAGCTTTAACACGGTTAAAGCACTCCAAAAGGGACTCCAAAAAGAAGGAAAGATTTTGAAGAGAATAGTATTTATATGTATGTTGATACAACTGGTGTTCACCCAAAGTATAACCAATGCAGTTCAAAAAATAGAAAATGGCCGAGTCGTTATCATATTTGATTTAAAGGGTAAAAAAGACAAAGTGTTTGACATACAATTATCTGCAGCAAAAGAGGGGAAAACCATCACCCCGTATGCAATCGCAGGAGATATTACAAATATAGCACCCGGGAAAAACCACGAAATATGGTGGGAACCTGTATTAGAGGGCAGAGACCTCCATGGCTGGACGGTAAATGTACGAGCTGTGTATAATCTTTTTGATATGATATTTGTTCAGGGCGGCACCTTTGAGATGGGCAGCAACAGTGGCGATGATGATGAGAAACCGGTACATACAGTAACCCTTGCTGATTTTTATATGGCAAAGACAGAAGTCACCCAGGCACAGTATAGAGAAGTGATGGGCAAAAACCCTT
>CAYFNV010000069.1:0-2413 GCA_964344595.1 uncultured Nitrospina sp.
CTCTCTACATAACAATTCCTATCAACGAATTATGTAACCTTTACAGCAATGACGACTTATTCCATGCACTTCTTTAGAAGAGCTGGGAAGATGAACAAATTTGTCAACTAGAGTAAACAAATAAGTAAAGACTATACATAAACAAAAGGCACCATACGCACCGGCATGATGCCCAACGTAGGCCGTTGAGGCCAGTTAAAATCAAAAACTTTTCATTGATTGGAGATTCTTCGTCACTTCGTTCCTCTAGAATGACAAAAAAGAATTTTCCCGGTCATCCTGAGCTTGTCGAAGGATCTCGCTTGTTTGATTTTTCAAAAAATAGGCACGGGCGGTTTCGAACCGCCGACCCCTTGCATGTCAAGCAAGTACTCTACCCCTGAGCTACGCGCCTGAATAAAAAGATGATGTATTGTAATTCCTGCAGCGACTTTGGTCAAGCCCCACTCGGCGTGGGGCCAGCACTAATTTGAAATTTATTTGACTAACAATATTAGTAATTTGAACTCTTCAGGAATTAAGGAGAATTTCCAAGAAATTTCTTTATGGCGGTAATTCGTCCTGTCATCACTTCCTCACCCTCATAACGGATCTGGTCTAAAAAATTTATGTATAGAAGAGGGCTGATACCTACCTGCTCCAATAACAGGAGTGCCATACGGTCTGCCTCCATTTCAAGTTCCTCGTTGAATCCTTTGGAGTTGAGTTCTTGGTCCTTCGATGTTGAAAGGGCAATCATTTCTTCCTCATAGCTTTCATAACCACGGGGCATCTCTACCATTGTGATTCCAACCTTTGAATAGTAATGATTCATCTTCAGGTGGCCCAATTCGTGGGCGGCAACCATTATTCGCTGAACTGGATTTAGCTTAAGAAGGAATCGTTCCGTAATGTTGATTTCATCTCCCTTCACGATCCAGGCGTTATCAAAGTTATCCTGCCAGACCACTGCCTTGTAAATCTCAAATGGATAATTTTTCTGCACAATTGTGTCAATGGCTTTTTGCCAAAGAATTGTCGATGACTGGCATTCCCGGGTAAACGGTTTAAGACATTTATTTTTCGGTGTCGCGCAGGCGGTCAGTAAGAATAAAAGCCCTAATATAAGCAAAAAAGAAAAATGATACCCGCTCGAATCATCCCTTTTTTTACGACGGGACCGGTTTATTTTTCTAATTATTACGGCGTACACGGAGTGATTATTACCAATAATATAAGGAAAGAAAATTACCAGATAAATTTGTATACCTCACTAATTATAATAAAAGTTAGAAACAAACCCTCTACGTTTTTGAATGATTTCCAGACAGGGAAAACAGAGGAAGACGTCTCCGAAGGGTGAGCCAAATGCCCATCTTATTTGGCTCAAAATATGACCTATCATGAGCCGAATAAATACCCTAATCGGCTCATGAGTTCGCCTTCATTGAGTTAGTTAGAAAGGTATGTTGTCCTCTTCCCTTATTCTTCTCAACAAGCTATAATCGGAATTCGGAAATAAAGCTGATTTGTCTTTAAAAATACATTTGACTCATTGATCAAGAAACAAAATGAATGATTTTAAAGAGACTACAGATAAAGAGCTACAGCGATTATTTCAGGAAGCTCGAAAACACGATGAGCTTGCCTTTCTATTCACAGTTTTAGGAATAAATTCTGGAATGGAGGATGCAGGTTGGCAGCCAATTGGAGAAACACAAACTCTTGTAAATGACTTGGTAGGATTAATAAATAGTCCCCTCAATGATAACACTAAAGTTCGATTAGGACTTTTACTTTACTGTCATATCATTGAAGCAAATTTTTTATATCACTGTCTTTATAATTTGTTTCTTACAATCGAAAAACAACCTCCTAAACTTTTTAGTTTCTTGGACAAGTATCAAGGTGGTAAACCTCCAACTGTTTCATCCAAAATCTCGGAAATCAAAAAGAAAGCAACCGATAATGGATTTCAGAGTATTGTTGATATTTTTGAAGAGATAATAAAACCCAATATAAGGAACGCCTTTTTTCACTCTGATTATATTTTATATAATGGTGAATTACGATTAAAGCACCGAGGCTCAGAGTATTCTCGTATCCCAATTGCAGAAGTAATGAACCTCGCACAAAACACAATGGATTTCTTCAATAGCTTCATGGAGCATTTAATGGAAGCTCGTTGCTCCTTTCCAAAGGGATACAAAATTACTGGAAGAAAAAACGCTGATGGGCAAAACTTAGCTTCCATTGATGTTTTAGTCGATGAAAAAACAGGAATGGCTATAGGTTTTAGTCAATCCGATCTCTTGCCAACTTGGTGAATATATCCAAGCAAATAAAACGCTCTTTACCCTCACCCAACCTCTCCCACCGGAGGAGACCTTTGCATAAGGGGTCATTTTTAGCAATGTTTTTAAATCGGGACTTG
>CAYFNV010000070.1:0-2330 GCA_964344595.1 uncultured Nitrospina sp.
TTTTAGCTTTAACACGGTTAAAGCACTCCAAAGAAAGTATGGAGAATTTATGTTTGGAGCTTTAACACGGTTAAAGCACTCCAAAGAAAAGGAAAGATTTTGAAGAGAATAGTATTTATATGTATGTTGATACAACTGGTGTTTTCCCAAAGTATAACCAATGCAGTTCAAAAAATAGAAAATGGCAGGGTGGTGATCAGTTTTGATTTAAAGGGTGATAATGACAAAGTGTATGACATACAATTATCTGCAGCAAAAGAGGGGAAAACCATCACCCCGTATGCAATAGCAGGAGATATTATAAATTTAGCTCCCGGGAAAAATCACGAAATATGGTGGGAACCTGTTTTAGAGGGTAGAGACCTCCTTGGCTGGACGGTAAATGTACGAGCTGTGTATAATCTTTTTGTTATGGTATTTGTGCAGGGCGGCACCTTTGAGATGGGCAGCAGAGATGGTGGTAGTGATGAAAAACCCATACATACAGTAACCCTTGATGATTTTTATATAGCAAAGACAGAAGTCACCCAGGCACAGTATAGAGAAGTGATGGGCAAAAACCCTTCCGATTTTAGCGGTTGTGATGATTGCCCTGTTGAGAGTGTCAGTTGGAAAGATATACAGAAGTTTTTACAAAAATTAAATAAAATGACAGGAGAGCATTACCGATTACCCACGGAAGCGGAATGGGAATATGCCGCGAGAGGCGGTAATAAAAGCAGAGGATATGAGTATGCCGGCAGTAACCAAATAGATGCAGTGGCTTGGTATAGAGATAATTCAAACAGTAAAACCCACCCGGTAGGTCAAAAACAAGCCAATGAATTGGGTTTATATGATATGACCGGGAATGTATGGGAATGGTGTAATGATTGGTATGCTGATGATTACTATGAGAGATCACCGCAAAATAACCCAGAAGGTCCATCTTCCGGCAGTTATCGCGTTTTGCGTGGCGGTTCCTGGGACAACGATGCCAGGTACTGCCGGGTTGCCTATCGTAGCAGGTACGCCCCAGACTTCAGGGACTACAGCTTCGGTTTCCGGTTGGTTCGGTCTGCTCAGTAATGTTTATGGTTTCTATGGAGTCCATCAACCGTGTTGATGGGGAATTAACATGGTTAATTCACTCCAAAAGAGAAATGGGGGTTTTATGTTTGGAGCTTTAACACGGTTAAAGCACTCCAAAGAAAAGGAAAGATAATGAAGAAAATAGTATTTATATGTATGTTGACACAACTGGTGTTTTCCCAAAAGATAACCAATGCAGTTCAAAAAATAGAAAATGGCCGAGTGGTGATCAGTTTTGATCTACAAGGTGATAAAAGCAAAGTGTGTTACATACAATTGTCTGCAGCAAAAGAGGGGAAAACCATCACCCCGTATGCAATAGCAGGAGATATTATAAATATAGTTCCCGGAAAAAATCACGAAATATGGTGGGAACCTGTTTTAGAGGGCAGAGACCTCCATGGCTGGACGGTAAATGTACGAGCTGTGTATTTTATTGATATGGTATTCGTCCAGGGCGGCACCTTTGAGATGGGCAGCAGAGATGAGAAACCGGTACATACAGTAACCGTTGCTGATTTTTATATGGCAAAGATAGAAGTCACCCAGGCACAGTATAGAGAAGTGATGGGCAAAAACCCTTCCGATTTTAGCGGTTGTGATGATTGCCCTGTTGAGAGTGTCAGTTGGAAAGATATACAGAAGTTTTTACAAAAATTAAATAAAATGACAGGAGAGCATTACCGATTACCCACGGAAGCGGAATGGGAATATGCCGCGAGAGGCGGTAATAAAAGCAGAGGATATGAGTATGCCGGCAGTAACCAAATAGATGCAGTGGCTTGGTATAGAGATAATTCAAACAGTAAAACCCACCCGGTAGGTCAAAAACAAGCCAATGAATTGGGTTTATATGATATGACCGGGAATGTATGGGAATGGTGTAATGATTGGTATGCTGATGATTACTATGAGAGATCACCGCAAAATAACCCAGAAGGTCCATCTTCCGGCAGTTATCGCGTTTTGCGTGGCGGTTCCTGGGACAACGATGCCAGGTACTGCCGGGTTGCCTATCGTAGCAGGTACGCCCCAGACTTCAGGGACTACAGCTTCGGTTTCCGGTTGGTTCGGTCTGCTCAGTAATGTTTATGGTTTCTATGGAGTCCATCAACCGTGTTGATGGGGGTTTTATGTTTGTAGCTTTAACACGGTTAAAGCAATCCAAAGAAAGTATGGAGAATTTATGTTTTTAGCTTTAACACGGTTAAAGCACTCCATAGGAAAAAAGGAGCTTTAACACGGTTAAAGCACTCCAA
>CAYFNV010000071.1:0-2194 GCA_964344595.1 uncultured Nitrospina sp.
GGACGCATAGCAACCGCTACCTTTGCCGGATCCGGCTTGTAATAACCACCGATATCTTTCGGCGATCCTTGCGCTCCATCCAATTCTCCAACAATCTTATCCAGATTAGACTCAAGCTCTTTAGCCACTGGTGTAAATTTTGCCTTCAGGTCGGCATCATCATCCTGTTTCGCCAACTCCTGCGCCCAATAAAGTGCTTCGTAAAAATGGGTGCCGGCATTATCCAACTCACCTACCGCGCGGCCCGGTGACTTTTTATTTGCCATCAGCGTTTCAGTTGCCCGGTTCAGCGTATCTGCCAGAACCTGGGCCTTGGAATTTCCCTTTACCCGGCTCAAATGCGCAAAAGACTCAGCAAGCGCCAGAAATTCGCCGAGAGATTCCCACCGCAAATGCCCTTCTTTAACAAACTGCTGGACATGTTTCGGTGCAGACCCGCCTGCCCCGGTTTCGAAAAGTCCGCCGCCCTTGATGAGCGGAACAATAGAAAGCATCTTCGCGCTCGTGCCCAATTCCAGAATCGGGAACAAGTCGGTCAGGTAATCCCTGAGAACGTTACCAGTAGCGGAAATAGTATCCTTCCCTTCCTTCGCACGTTGCAAAGAATGCTTCATCGCATCAACAGGAGCCAGGGTTGAGATATCCAGACCACTGGTGTCGTGATCTTTTAAATAAACATCCAGTTTTTTGATCAGTTCCGCATCATGAGGACGATCCTTGTTGAGCCAGAAAACCACAGGCGTATCAGAGAGCCGGGCCCGGTTGACCGCCAGCTTCACCCAGTCCTTGATCGCAATGTCCTTGACCTGGCAAGCCCGGAAGATATCTCCCTCTTCCACATCTATCTCATGCATCACATTCCCGGCACCATCCAAGAAACGCATGGTCCCGTTCGACGCCACCTCAAAAGTTTTATCGTGAGAGCCGTACTCCTGTGCCTTCTTGGCCATCAGGCCGACATTCGGAACAGTTCCCATTGTGGTCGGATCGAATTCCCCATTATCGCGGCAAAAATCAATCGCCGCCTGATAAATCCCTGCATAACTGCTATCCGGGACTATGGCCACCGTGTCATGTTCCTTACCATCCGGTCCCCACATTTTACCTGAAGTTCGAATTGCCGCTGCCAGAGACGCATCAATAATGACGTCACTGGGAACATGCAGGTTGGTGATTCCTTTATCGGAGTCCACCATAGCAATATCCGGACCTGCTTTTATGCATGCTTCGATGTCTGCTTTGATTGCATTCTCTTCAGGCTGTCCTTTGATTTTTGCATACACATCCCCCAAACCGTTATTCGCGTTCACACCCAGCTTGTTAAACGTGTCCGCATGTTTCGTGAACACATCTTCAAAATAAGTCGTCACACCATGGCCAAAAATGATCGGATCAGACACCTTCATCATCGTTGCTTTCATATGCAGCGAATACAGAACGCCACGGTTTTTGGCTTCTTCTTTTGCCTTTTTCAAGAACTCCCTCAAAGCCTTGACGCTCATCTTTGTCGCGTCAACCACATCGCCGGCTTCAAGAGGAATGTTATCTTTCATCACTTTGCTACTGCCATCCGCACCGGTAAACTCTATCTTGCCGTTTCCGGCCATTGCATCGGTGACCGTTGCGGATCTCTCGTTCGACCGAAAATCATCCTTACCCATCGTCGCAATATCAGACTTCGAGTCATTCGCCCATTTGCCCATCTTGTGAGGATTGCTCTTGGCATAATTTTTTACCGCAACGGCTGCTCTTCGATCTGAGTTACCTTGCCTCAACACAGGGTTGACCGCACTACCTTTGACCTTGTCGAATTTCGCTTTGATGGCTTTTTCTTCGTCAGTTTTAGGGTCTTCGGGATAGTCAGGAAGATCATAGCCCTGAGACCGCAATTCTTCGACAGCTGCCATTATTTGAGGGTTGGATGCACTGATATTAGGGAGCTTGATGATATTGGCATTAGGATCCAACACCATTTCACCCAATCGCGCCAGATCATCAGGAATCTGTTGTTCCGGCTTCAGTCGCTCGGGAAATTGAGAAATAATACGACCCGCGAGCGATATATCCATGGTGCCTACATTGACTCCCGCCACACTTGCGAAAGACTGGATGATCGGAAGAAAAGATCCGCTCGCAAGCTCCGGTGCTTCATCTACTTTTGTGTATACTATATCTGGCTTCTCTGACATGGTTA
>CAYFNV010000072.1:0-2067 GCA_964344595.1 uncultured Nitrospina sp.
TTTATATCACTCTCAAAGCCGCTTAATTTTGTCTCGCTTTTAGGGGGCCACTACGGGGATATTGTATTTTCTATATTCAGTATGACGAGTGACTTGGTAGGTGTAGCCGGTGGTGGCGGGGCCATGCTTTTTCAGGTTCAGCATGATGACTCGTTTAAAGTATAAAGTTTAAGGAAGAAGGTACTACATGTGGTATCATTTGTTTGCTCTGCAATATTCCCAGGAGGAACGTTTAAGATGAAAGTTCATGTCTCAATAGAGGAAGACGAACAAGGTTATTTTGTCGCTGAAGTTCCTGCTCTGCCGGGTTGCCTCTCACAGGGAAAAACTCGTGAAGAAGCTATCTCTAACATCAAAGAAGCCATTGAGGGCTGGCTTGAGGTGATGGCCGGGTAAGCCCGGCGGCCAGTGAAAACCAAACTTGTAACAAGGTCTTTTCGTTGGCTTCACGCCTAGTGATCCATTCCCCCAGCATAAAGAGCTGGGCGTAGGACTTTTAAGGAAGATCCTTCGTCAAGCCAATCTCACTTCAAAAGAATTTCTAGATTTGTAGAAGATATATACTATTAGCAGGTTGCTCAGGCTGACAACATTGGCTCTACGCCTAGTAGTCTTTGCAATGAAGGTGACACAGACCCTTCGAGTGCCTCAGGGTGACATTGCAAAAAAATCAGAGGTCAATCACCCCAGCCCTTGTCGTATCCCCAACCTTAACCTTCATGCCCGGAACGGGTACTTTGAAAAAGAGGGGGTATATTAAGTTCCTTTGTAGCTACGGGTAACTTGGTAGGTGTAGCCGGTGGTGGCGGGGCCATGCTTCTTCAGATCCAGCATGACATTAAATGATATTTCATCATTCTGGGGAACAGGGTGGTGGAAGGGTAAAACTGGATTGCCGCGTCGGCTTAGGCCTCCTCGCAATGACGTCAACTCAGATGCTTCGACAGGCTCAGCATGACTCAGGATACCCTTCGACTTGCTCAGGGTGACATTATTACGCCGAGTGGTTTCATTAGCTCCATGCCTAGTAGTGGCTCTGCGCCAATCGTTGCCCTCACGGCTAGTGATCATATGGCGACCTGTTCGAGATCGTCATCTTTTCTTCTATATTTGCCAGACAGGTTCTTGCTCTTCTGCTTGTTGTATTGCAGATAGGTATTGGCGTACCAGTCTTCTTTCCGATTGCCCTCACGGATGAACTCGAAGGTCCGCAACTTTTCACAGGATGTGCATTCTGCGGTATAAGCCAACCCCAGTGGAGTAGGGGTAGAGGTGACGTGTTTCTGTGTGTGCTTACATTCGGTACATGCGAAAATATGGAGTTTCATTGATAACCCTATAAAAATCAATTAGTTATATAGAGCTAATATAATGCGGATTTGGGGGAATGTCAATAACTATTTAAAAATCAATAACTTATGTCTTATCGGAACCCGGGGCGGTCGAGAGTGGTTTGCGTAAACTGTTGTGAATAAAGGTATTTATCCCTTCGTGCTTCGACAAGCTCAGCATGACTCAGGGTGACGTAAGGGCAGGTGACCTAAGATGCTTCGAGAGCCTCAGCATGACAAAACTGGTCTCACGCCGAGTGGTTATTCCCCGGTATCAGGGATGATCGTCGGAAAATATACTGCGAGATACATAAGTAGGAAGATGTAGGCATAGCTTGCGCCGTAGAACAGGGGTTGGTTGATTTCAATGTCTTTCCATTTTTCTGATTCCCGCATTTCTTGGATGCGCTTGTAATTCATCACGCACATCAGGGCTCCGAGCGCGAAGGGTTTGTAGTGGAACACGGCCATCAGTCCCGCCGCCGGAAATGCCGCACCCAGCATTGCAGGGATCTTTAACAGGCTGTTGTGGGTCAGATCATCCAGCACATTGAGCACTGCCAGGTAGCAGACGAGGTAATACATCCCCGACAATGCCAGCCAGATGAGGAAAGAGGCGATGGGGGTTCCGCCCGGTATGTCTTCGAGTCCGAGTATCATGGATTAAAAGTAAATTACATTTCGTCATCGCTGTGTAGGTTACGTAATTCGTTGACAAGAATCAGCAAATTGTTTT
>CAYFNV010000073.1:0-1878 GCA_964344595.1 uncultured Nitrospina sp.
TTAAAGGATTGCTGCTTCTAAGCCAACCTCCTGATTGTCTGTGTATTCCCACAGCCTTTCCCACTTAGCATGACTTTGGGACCTTAGCTGGTGATCTGGGCTCTTTCCCTTTCGACCATGGACCTTATCACCCATGGTCTGACTCCTGCAGTACCACATATGGAATTCGAAGATTGGTTGGGTTTGGTAACCTGGTGAGGCCCCTAGCCCATCCAGCGCCCTACCTCCGTTTACTATGACACAAGGCTAGTCCTAAAACTATTTCGGGGAGAACCAGCTATTGCCGAGTTTGATTGGCCTTTCACCCCTACCCACAGCTCATCCAAAGTCTTTTCAACGACTACTGGTTCGGGCCTTCACGAAGTGTTACCTTCGCTTCACCCTGGCCATGGATAGATCACCCGGCTTCGGGTCTACTCCACTTAACTAATCGCCCTATTAAGACTCGCTTTCGCTACGGCTACACCTAACGGCTTAACCTTGCTAAGTAAAGTAACTCGACGGCTCATTATGCAAAAGGTACGCGGTCACACATGTCTCCGCCGAAACGGAAATATAGTGCTCCCACTGCTTGTAGGCTTACGGTTTCATATTCTATTTCACTCCCCTCACCGGGGTGCTTTTCACCTTTCCCTCACGGTACTAGTCCACTATCGGTCGCCAACAGTATTTAGCCTTAGGAGGTGGTCCTCCCAGATTCCTGCAAGATTTCACGTGTCCCGCAGTACTCGGGTATCTAACCCGGGATGAACATGCCTTTTCGCTCACGGGGCTATCACCCTCTATGGCAAAACTTTCCAGTTTCTTAAGCTAAAACATGCTTTTCTGACATCCCGGCGGATTCGTAGCTCCGCCCGGTTAAAACCCACAACCCCAGATGTACAACGCCCACGAGCTTTAACATACAGTCTGGTTTAGGCTGTTCCCCTTTCGCTCGCCGCTACTCAGAGAATCGCTTTTGCTTTCTGTTCCTCAGGGTACTAAGATGTTTCAATTCCCCTGGTTATCTTCCCTGACCTATGAATTCAGCCAGGGATTACACGGTATAACCCGTGTAAGGTTACCCTATTCGGGAATCTCCGGATCAACGCCTGTTAGCGGCTCCCCGAAGCTTATCGCAACTTGCTACGCCCTTCATCGTCCGTTGACGCCAAGGAATCCACCGCAAGCCCTTAAACGCTTGACCAAATTTTAAATCCTCAGCTACTTCAAACTATATTCAATTGTCAAAGAACAGTCGCCCCGCCAGGGGCATTTTAAAAACTCTAAATCTTTTCTGACACTGCAAATTCTGGAGCATGGAGGTGAACGGGTTCGAACCGATGACCTCCTGCGTGCAAGGCAGGCGCTCTCCCAACTGAGCTACACCCCCAGATCATGGGAACTCCAGACTCAACCCCTTACCAGGGGAGGCAAACAGTAAATCTCTTAAGACCGAGACAACTTTTTGCTAGCCCGCATTCGCTATTGCAAACCGGCCTCACGCCAAGTGATGGTGGGCCTAGGTAGATTCGAACTACCGACCTCACGCTTATCAGGCGTGCGCTCTAACCAACTGAGCTATAGGCCCGTTCACAGGCTTACAGCGCACTTCCTAAGTGAAGTGTCCAAATTATAAGTAAGAACAGGTGTCAAAGACATTGCGGGTATCGATCTAGATAGCGCTGTATCACTAATAGTGATAAGTGCTCCTTAGAAAGGAGGTGATCCAGCCGCAGGTTCCCCTACGGCTACCTTGTTACGACTTCACCCCAGTCGCTGACCTGACCGTGGCTGGCTGCCTCCTAAAAGGTTAGCTCACCATCTTCGGGTCAAACCAACTCCCATGGTGTGACGGGCGGTGTGTACAAGGCCCGGGAACGTATTCACCGTGGCATG
>CAYFNV010000074.1:0-1618 GCA_964344595.1 uncultured Nitrospina sp.
ACCCAAATTCCGACATTGAAAATCAAAAAGGTTTAAAGCCGTCAAATTTTGGTTACGAATAATCATTTTCAGTGATTTGGAAACAATTTATCTGCCTGGGATAAAAAAACAGTCGTTCATTCACCAAGAACAAATGAAGTCCCCCGTTTTTTTTTAAACAGGGCGCAGTTATTCCTCGGATGTCTGTTTTGGTTCTCTTTTCTTAAGTAATACAGTCAGGCGATTTGTGTCAAGAGCCATATTTTCTCTCTCACACGAATAATGTTTCGTATTTGCTCTATATGTTTATCCACGTGCAAATCCCACTTACGTTTTGATTTTGTTACTTTAGCCACCATTCGAAAGAACCCTCTTCGTAATGAGAGGACTGTCTTCTTTGAACACGATTTGGGTAACACAATCATCTGCATCAGCTTTAACAGATTGAAAGCGAGTATCCCAATTGTGTAATACATAGCATTCGCATCAAATTGACCACAGGGAACAAACCGTAAGTTTATCCCATACTTCGTATCTTCAATGTACCGTTCACAATTACCCCGGCCTTGATGATGCCAGACCACTTCTGCTGCTGTTTTTTCACCTTTACCGATATTCGTTATAATACAGTAGTACCGGTAAGAACCAAATATATCCGGAGTATCTTTTAATTCTCGTTGGACAACCAATCGAAAACAATGATTGGCGTTATTCATGGTATGGCTTGTTTCGGCCACTTCCCTTCCGGTCTTAAAGCCATCGCGGTCATACAATGGCTTCCATGTAGAAATCGTTTCGATGGCTTTCTTAACACGCACATCCTGAGCGGCTGTAATGGAATAATACAGGCCATTATCTTGGCAATAATCAACAACCTTGCATTGATAACCGGCACTGTCAATACGGACATACTTTATCGCTTTATCTTCTGCGAATATACTTTGGGTATGCTGGATGGTTTCCAATATATCTGTCTGAGCAGAAGCATTCCCTTGCCGAAATTTAGTATAAGCGCAAATAGGCTCATCGCTGCCATCCGATAAAAACCCCAGCATGGGATGATAGGACTTTTCATTCTTGTAACTATAGGTCGCATCGCCTTTATTGCTGACAATAAAGGTTGAATCAATATCTAATACAAAATCCGTCTTTTCACTTGCTTGGATATACCGTTGAACTAAAAAGTCGTTTATCACCGCTATATAATCTGTGCCGCTATTTTCGCCGAAGCGTCGCAACCATTTACCCGCCGCATCGCTGCCCGGCATCTGGTACATCTGGATTAAAGAACGAAACCCTGCATCGTCTTTTATGCCTTGGATCTCTTCTAAATGTCTTCCGCCATCGGTAAAATGATAAACCAAGGTCCGGATGTAATCTGTATAATCTATACCACGACCTGAACCGGGTAAGGGTAATACTGTATTCAATTTCTTTGTAAATTCAACCCCTGTCATGAACTCATCGACCAAGGCTAAACTGCCGCGATCTGTTAATTTGGTTTTGGATTGCTGGACGAAAAACGGTAATATATTTTGCTGCATAAGTTTTCACCCTTTGGGTGTGTGTTTGAAAGGCTCTATACACCTTTAATTTACGCACTTAAGGGGTGATTTTTTAATCAATATCGGAATTAGGG
>CAYFNV010000075.1:0-1600 GCA_964344595.1 uncultured Nitrospina sp.
GAGGAAAAGGCCTATGCCTCTTAACTTACTGTCCACTAAAATGGGGGAAGTTCAGATACTGGTGGTCAATCATACTGGCCCTCTTTAGAAAAGAGGGAGTAAAGTCGGCCCTTCAAGAACCTCTGGGTAACACTAACCCCCTCAGTCCCCCTTGTCAGGGGAAAGCTGACCCTTCGACAGACTCAGGGTGACTGATGGGTTTAACGTTGGCCCGACGCCGAGTAGCTGGATCCAGCGTCACGCTGGCGCCGAGGAGTCCTTTTTTCTGTCTCCCTGAGTTTTTCGGCTGACTTTCAGGGTTTCTGCTCTCCGTTTTTTTTCGTGGGATCTGCAGGTATCTTTCAGCGGATCACTGTGTTCGAAAACGGAGGGCGTTATGAAAACAGAATTATAGTGAGAGTTCATAACCAGTTTCCAGTCAAGGTGTCAATCGGGTTAACACCTTCTTATCGACACTTTTGGTAAATTTATTAATCGGAGAAGAAAAATTTCACACACTCATGGGTTACTCTCGCCATTGCGAACAGAGTGAGACCGTTATATCCACCCTATTTATTACAAATACTCTAAATTATTTGCTTCTTTTTTATTTTGATTCCAGATTTGTTCAAGCAGCGTGTCTAATTTCTGGTCTGCTTCGAGGGTAGGTGAGAATTCATCAGGAGAAACATAAAATGAATTATAGCAGATAGTCTTGTTATGCATAACCATAGGGTGGGCAAAAAGAATTTTAGAAAGAACTTCTTCTGGAAATAAAGAGCGGTTATACAAACATAAAGCTAATGCTTTATTTTTTGGAAAGAAGTTATTCAATTCCACCTCATACTGTAATACCTTATCAAGCATGTCACCCGTTTCGTCCTGACAGGGAACATCCCCTGCGGCTCTTAATCCTGGATAATTTTCCTTTATTGCTAAATCCGTGGAATGCTTCCACCTTTCTATCATATGATTGCCATCAAAATAGCCTTGCTCAAAATAACTCTGCTTTCTATCCAGTATAGATAGCTGACCGGAGGCAATGGTCGAGTCCACATCAATACTTAATTTGTACAAAGCCGATTTGATCGCATTATTGTTCTCATCAGAATCGATATAAATAACCCTTTCTCCTTTTATCAATCCAGCAAAAAGGAAATGGGAAGCTATCATATTTCTTTCTTCTGCTGAGTTATAAAAAGCACAGATATGGCTGTTAATTTGGCATTTATTGACCAACCTAATAACATCATCAGGCATGAACGGGGCTATATTCACTTTAAACTCCATCGATAAAAAAAGCCAGCGCATCTAAGCTATTACCTTTTTTTAGGTAGTGCAACAAAAAAAGTAACCCCATGTTCATTAAGCTAAGCCCCCCATTCGGGGTATACGCCCGGTAGTTGGCCTCACGCCGAGTGGACATTCGCTGTCAGACACACCTGACTGCATTACCCCTCCTACCCGTTCCGGGCATGAAGGTTAAGGTTGGGCATATAACAAGCCTCAGGGTGACATTAATAATTCAACACCTGGATTGCTTCGTCAGTGATAGTTCCTCGCAATTGTAAAGGTTACATAATTCGTTGATAGGAATTGTTATGTAGAGAGAACAATTCAG
>CAYFNV010000076.1:0-1597 GCA_964344595.1 uncultured Nitrospina sp.
AAAATAACGAATTATAACTTATACAAAAACCTATACTTATGCAAAGGTCTCCCTGGGGAGGGGTGGTGTCACCTTAACCTCCCCTCAAACCCCCACAAATGAGGGGGTTCAAGCTTACAAATAAATTTATTACCACTTTATAAAAGGTCTTATTCAACCGCTAAGATCATAACCAAATAAATGAATGTTTTATAAAAGGAGTGAGCATGTTTCAAACTAAATCGGTTGCAAAATGGGTAATGATTTTACTGGCAACCTTGGCAACCCCGGCATGGGGTCAGAGTGACATGGTGAGTAACCCAGTCAGAGACAATCTTATTGACGCAGCAAACAGCTATATTTTTGTTTTCGATTCTTCCAAAGTCAGTGCCCGGGATGTTCCATCTCAAGCCAGTGCAATGGTACAGCGTGCTAGGGGACAACTGCGATTTGTTTATCAAACCGCTTTGCGTGGGTTTTCCGCAACCATGTCCCGAAAAGCCGCAGAACAACTCACATCCCGTAATCCAAACATCGCTTACTTCGAACCCAACGCGGTTGTCTGGCAGATTGGCAAACCGGACAACTCTAAAAAACCGTCCAAACCAGGCAACGGTGGTGGTGGGGATGAACCGGAACCGGCACAAGTCGTGCCTGTCGGAATCCAGCGTGTAGGCGGACCGGTAACGGTTAACAGTTCATCCAGAGCCTGGGTGATTGATTCAGGAATCGACTCCGACCATCCAGATCTGAATGTCGGGCAGGGAGCCAATTTTGTTCTCAAGGGAAAGAGCACCACAGAAGACAGCAACGGTCATGGCACTCATGTGGCGGGAACCATAGCCGCCATCGACAACACCATTGGTGTTGTGGGTGTTGCCGCAGGCGCAACTGTTATTCCAATCCGTGTCCTGGACAGGAGCGGTAGTGGCACCGCAGACGGTGTCATTGCAGGAGTGGACTATGTAGCTGCCAATGCTTCACCCGGTGAATGCGCGAACATGAGCCTGAGCGCGTCCGGACATATCGAGTCCCTGCACAACGCTGTGTATAACGCAGCAGAAGCAGGAATCAAGTTTGCCATCGCCGCGGGCAATGACGGACTGGATATGACTGTAGTCGATGAAAACGGCGTACTCATTAACAATGTCGAACCTGCCGATGTCGAACACACCAATGTGTTCACCATCTCCGCCATTGACAGTGCGGATGCGTTTGCCTCATTTTCAAATTACGGCATTCCACCAGTGGATGCAGTCGCTCCCGGAGTTAGCATTCTTTCAACCAATAAGGGCGGCGGTTTGACAACCAAATCAGGAACCTCCATGGCGGCACCTCATGTTTGCGGCATCCTGACCTTGGGCGAGCCCACTGTGGATGGATATGTCACCGGACCGGATAACAAGTCCTACCCGGTTGCGCATACTCCATAATTTTCTTCTTAGTTTACAAATCAAAAGCCCGGTCATTTTGACCGGGCTCTTGCGGGGAGGCCCCGCAGCCAATGTTACGGCTGACGTTCGCTCCGCTCACGAGCCGCCAAACCAAACTTCCCCCTAATATAGAGACCTTTGCATAAGGGGTCATTTTTAGCAATGTTTTTAAATCGGGACTTGAG
>CAYFNV010000077.1:0-1485 GCA_964344595.1 uncultured Nitrospina sp.
GCATGCGTGATCGCTTAGCCAGCGTGCCGACGTAACCGCCTGCCATCACGATGCTTCCTGAAGAAGTCGCCAGCGAGTTGGTGGGCGTTTCACGTTCGGGTCTACCGCAAGCCTGGCCAGGGTTGCCCACGTCGGCATCCCCCAGCGCAGGGTCTGCCCGAGTTCGACGTCGGCGAGAACGCCGAGGACCTGGCGCCAGACGACGGTCCATTGCACGGGGTTGAGCCACCGCCCGGCGGGGAGCGCGCGCTCCGCCCTCGTGCGAGCCTGCATGGCGACGGTGGCGCGGATGAGAGCGGCGCGTACGAGCGCGCCCACTGCATGGCGCTTGCAGGTCGGCAGCTCGTGCAGTCCCAGGCCGCCCTTGGCCGTCTTGTAGAAGAGCTCGACTTCCCAACGCATCCGGTAGAGGTCTGCGATCAGTTCGGCGGGGTAGGTGTCGGCCGGCAGGTTCGTCACGAACACGCAGTACTGCTTCAGCTTGGGGTTCCACAGGCCGACGACACGGAACGCTTGCTGCTCGTATCGGCCGCGCTGGCCGCCGTAGCCCCGGACGTGGATGCGAAACCTGCCCTGGACGTCGATGACCTGACGCTTGAGCCCGTCGAGCACCGACCAGAAGCGACTGCCCATCAGCTGGCGAGCTCGGCCACGATGTCGACGGTTCTCGGCGACGATGTGCGTCTTGTAGCTGCGCGACAGGCGGGTCACGAAGTAGCCACCCACCCGATGCGTGCGCCACCAAAGGCTTGCCGAGCGATAGCCGCGGTCGAAGAGCAGCAGCTTGCCCGCTGCCGACCAGTTCACGCCGAAGACGCTGGCGTCGGAGCGCGCCTCCTCGGTGATCCGGTAGCGCAACAGTTCACCGGTTGTTGCGCGAATCCAGGTGTGCACCTTCAAGGCCGCTGGCGACGACGTCGTTCGCGTCCCGCGCCACACCGAGCGCAGCTTCTTGTGCACCTTCACCACTGTGGCATCGACGGCGACAACGTCCTTGAAGCCGGCCAGCGCCCCGGAGAACTCGGGCTGCTCGCTCCGCGACCTGTCCATGATCCGCTCGAGCACGACCTCCAGCAGGCGCTCGAAGCCCACGGTGAAGCGCTTCCAGAACGACGACCGCGCAAGGTTCAAGCCACAGCGCAACGCGAGTTCTCGGCGCAGCGCAGCGAACGATTGGCCTCCTCGGCCGCACAGAGCGAAGACGACGACGGTGACGAAGACAGCAGCATCGACCTTGCGGCGTCTGCGAATGAAGCCGACTCGATGCGCCTGTCGGCGGACCTCTTCGGGCGGAACCAGGGTGTGCAGAAAGCGAATCAGCGGGGTAGTGTCAGCGGCGGCCATGGGGCTCCGTGTGGGTTTGGTTGGTTGAGCTCTTTCAAGCTCGCACGGCCCCTGGCCTTCGTCGATCTTCCCGACCCCTCCTCGCAATCCTCAAGTAGCTGTCACGACGCCGGATTCCGCGGCAAAGGAATCACGCATGCG
>CAYFNV010000078.1:0-1327 GCA_964344595.1 uncultured Nitrospina sp.
AACGTCTAACCAATGTTAATAAGGAGGTACGATAATGCCTGAAGTCTATAACTGGCAGCTAGGTCGGATGGCCACATACGTCTACGACGAAAAGCATCCGAAAGAGCAGTTCACGTTCGTGTTTAATACGAACCGTTGTATTGCTTGTCAGACCTGTACGATGGCCCATAAATCTACCTGGACCTTTTCGAAGGGACAGGAGTATATGTGGTGGAATAACGTAGAAACGAAGCCTTACGGCGGCTATCCACAGTTTTGGGATTGGAAGATTCTGAAAATGCTGGAGCAGTCGAATCCAGGACAGAATGTATGGAACGTTCGTAAGACCTCAAACAAAGCGATCCATGGTGTCTACGAAGGTGTAACGATTTTCGAAGCACCAGCCAAGATCGGTTTGAATCAGCAAGCAATAGGTTATGTACCGACTGACGAAGAGTGGCGTTTCCCGAACTTCGGTGAAGATACTGCTCATGGTCGTGAGTTCACCCAGTCCCGCGAGGGAACGTTTGGTGGTGACAACGGCACGCGGTCAGTACTGCCAGAGCATAAAATCTGGTTTTTCTATCTGCAACGCATTTGTAACCACTGCACGTATCCGGGCTGTCTGGCGGCGTGTCCTCGCAAGGCGATCTATAAGCGTCAAGAGGACGGCATCGTTCTGATCGACCAGAGCCGTTGTCGTGGATATAAGAAATGTGTAGAGCAGTGTCCTTACAAGAAGCCAATGTTCCGTGGTACAACCCGGATCTCCGAGAAATGTATCGCCTGTTATCCGCGTATTGAGGGTCTCGATCCTCTGACGGAAGGTGATCAGATGGAGACGCGTTGTATGGCAGCTTGTGTTGGTAAGATCCGGTTGCAGGGTCTTGTCAAGATAGGCAGCAATGGCGAATGGGCGCATGATCCGGACAACCCGCAGTATTATTTGATTCGGGACCGGAAAGTGGCCTTACCGTTGTATCCGCAGCTGGGTACGGAGCCAAACGGATACTACGTACCGTCACGGCACGTTCCACGAGCGTATTCACAGCAGATGTTTGGACCTGGTGTTGATCATTCAATTGATCAGTACATGGTACCGGACAGAGATCTGTTGGGTGTGCTTCAGTTGTTCCGGACGACACAGCGTATTATTTTCAAATGGAAGCGTGAGCCAGGTCCGAAGATTTTCGAGACCAACATTCACGGTAAGAAGTTTGAGATGTATAATGATACGGTCATCGGGTTTAACCGGAAAGGTAAAGAAATCATCCGTGTTACGGTTGAAGAGCCTTTCTATGTACGGCCCGAAGAACATCCGGGTGCAATCTAAGGAGCATAGCGCTCT
>CAYFNV010000079.1:0-1322 GCA_964344595.1 uncultured Nitrospina sp.
GCAGTCATGTTCGACTTTCCACGCAACATGAACAGTTAGTCATTAAACGGGACAATCAGGATGATGTAACAGTTCCCATCGAAGACATAGGATATGTTATCCTGGATCATTATGCGATTAACATTTCGAAAACACTCCTTCAAAAACTCACAGCAAATAATACAGCCCTTATCGTGACCGATGAAAAACATCATCCCGCCGGATGGATGATGCCATTGGAAGGTAATTCTACACAGCAAAAAGTGATACAGGCTCAATGCCTGGCAACACAATCATTAAAAAATCGATTGTGGAAACAAACTATAAAAGCGAAAATCACGAATCAGGCCAAATTGATCGAAAACCAGGGCTTGCCGTCAAAAACACTTTTGGTTCATGCTCAAAAAGTGAAATCAGGTGACAAAGAAAACCGGGAAGGTCAGGCGGCTAAATATTATTGGCGATATTTATTTTCTCCTTTTGAATTCAAACGGGAGCGCTTTGGTACAGAACCCAATAATCTTTTGAACTATGGATATGCAATCCTTAGAGCCATGGTAGGGAGAGCCCTGGTGAGTAGCGGTTTGTTACCTTCGATTGGGATTCACCACCGCAACCAATACAATGCATTCCCATTGGCCGACGATATCATGGAACCATACCGCCCTTTTATGGATGAAGTAGTGTTTAACCTGGCATTATCTGATGAAGAGAATCTTGACCTGACACCGGAAACAAAACGGAAAATACTTGAAATCCCTAATATGGATGTTTTTATCAAAAAAGAGCACCGCCCCATGATGAATGCCCTTTCAACCACAACAGCCAGTTTAGCACGCTGCTTTCTCGGTGAGGACAAGGAAATCATTTACCCGACTTTATGCCCTTAAATGCCTACCGGATCATGTGGCTTCTCGTTATGTTCGATCTCCCCACCAAGACTAAAACGGACCGCAAACGGGCCGCTTCCTTCAGGAAATGTTTGCTCAAAGATGGATTTTCCCATATGCAGCACTCGGTTTATCTCCGTCACTGTGCTTCCAGAGAAAATGCCGATTTACATGTAAAACGGGTTAAATCATTTTTACCACCCAAAGGGACTGTTTCAATTCTTAGAATTACCGACAAGCAATTCGGTATGATCGAAAGTTTCTTCGGGCATACTTCTATTCCTCCCCCTTTGGAACACCACCAGTTAGAAATGTTTTAATTTTTGGATGTGTTACGCAATCCAAGAGATAAAAGCCCCGGAATCGGGGCTTTTATCTTACTGTATATCCACATATTTAACCGCTTGCTGGCCTGCTAATTTATTTCACCTGACTCTGAGAGCAAACCACAAC
>CAYFNV010000080.1:0-1285 GCA_964344595.1 uncultured Nitrospina sp.
TGAAGTGGACCCCAAAAACTGGACAGTTGCTTAGTGTAAATTCTGCGTAAAATTAATAACAAAAGGAACCGCAGAACATGAGTAAAAAAAGACGCAATCATTCAGCCGCATTTAAAGCAAAAGTCGCCCTGGAAGCCCTAAAAGGTGAAAAGACGCTGAGTGAATTAGCCTCCCAGTATACACTTCACACCAATCAGATCCAGCAATGGAAGAAGCAGTTATTAGAAGGCTCAAAAGATGTATTTGGGGCATCAGAGAAAGAACGAAAACATTTTGAGTCAGAAATAAAAGAGCTCCATGCTAAAATAGGTCAGTTGACCATGGAGCGTGATTTTTTGTCCAAAGCGTTCGGTCGTTAAGTATGGCTGAACGTAAAAAAACAATCAAAGCTGACCGGAGTTTACCCGTTCAGAGAAAATGTGCTCTTTTGGATGTAAACCGGTCAACGCTGTACTATAAGCCTGTTGAGCATGAGCCCGATTTAGAAGAACTGGAGATCAAAAGGCTGATGGACGAACTCCATACGAAACATCCTTTCATGGGTTCACGAAGTCTTCGGGATCAGTTACGCGTCAAGGGGTACAAGATAAACCGCAAGCGTGTTCAAAGGCTCATGAATGAAATGAATATTCATTCTACGGCTCCGAAGCCCAACACCAGCCGACCCGGGAAGCAGCATAAGATTTATCCTTATCTGCTTCGAAACCTGAAGATAGATCGTCCCAACCAGGTATGGGCAACGGATATTACCTACATACCCATGGCTAAAGGATTTCTCTATCTGGTGGCTATTATGGACTGGTACAGCCGGAAAGTTTTGAGCTGGCGGTTATCCAACAGTATGGACACCACCTTCTGTATCGATGCTTTGCATGAAGCAATCGCCAAATACGGAACACCGGATATATTTAATACAGACCAGGGATCCCAGTTTACCAGTGAAGATTTCACCGGTGCATTAAAGGCATCTGATATTAAAATCAGCATGGATGGTAAAGGCCGCTGGATGGACAACGTCTTTATCGAGAGATTATGGCGGAGTCTCAAATATGAAGAAGTGTATCTCAAAGCCTATGATACTATAGCAGACGCAAGAACAGGAATTGGTGAATGGATTCAATTCTATAACCATGAAAGAACGCATCAATCCCTTGAAAGACAAACACCGGCACAAGTATACTTCGGCCAGTCAGCAGAGGGATTGGCCGCTTAATGAACCTAAGCGCAGAATTAGCACTACACCTTAAAGGTGAGAAAAAGTGTCCAAACTATGGGGTCCACTTCA
>CAYFNV010000081.1:0-1248 GCA_964344595.1 uncultured Nitrospina sp.
TGATCTTCCCCTGAAAATGTGGACACATCGAAAAGCGTGTTATTGTGATTATGGAGGTGTGTCTATGGGAACGAAACGCAGGAGTTTTACGAAAGAATACAAGTTAGAAGCGGTCCGTCTGGTTATAGAGGATGGCGTCAGTATTGCCCAGGTTTCCCGCGATCTTGGGATTCGTCCTGCCCTTTTGGGTCGTTGGAAACAAGAGTATGAGCAGGAACAAAAGAATGGTTTTGCGGGCGAAGGCAATCTGAGTCCGGAAGAGGAAGTGAAGCATTTAAGGAAAGAGAACGCCCGTCTTCGCATGGAGCGTGACATTTTAAAAAAGGCGGCAGTCATCTTCTCGAAAGGCTCCCAGTGAGATACCGGTTTATCCGGGAACATCGAGAAGCATTTCCAGTGAACCTAATGTGCCAGGTGCTGGAAGTGGGTAGAAGCGGGTTCTATGCCTGGCTGAACCGTTGTGAGAGCCCAAGGAGCCGTGAGAACCGGTGTCTGGTTGTTGAGATTAAGGCGGTTCATAAGAAAAGCCGTCGGACGTATGGCAGTCCTCGAATTCATGCGGATTTAAGAAGTAAGGGTTACGCCATTGGCAAGCACCGGGTGGCGCGGTTGATGCGTGAGAACGGCATCGTGGCCAAACACAAAAGAAAGTTTCGGGCCACGACCGACTCCGGGCATGATCACCCGGTGGCAGAAAACAAGCTCGCAAGGAAATTTAATGTTTCCGAGTCCGGTCAATGCTGGGTTTCAGATATCACCTATATTTCAACCCAGGAAGGCTGGTTATATCTGGCGGTGACCTTGGACTTGTTCCATCGCCGAGTGATCGGCTGGGCCATGGACCGCTGGATCACCCGTTGGTTAGTCATGAGAGCTTTGACTATGGCGATACAAAACGGCGGCATGAAACCGGGATTGATTCATCATTCCGACCGGGGAGTTCAATATGCCTGTCAGGACTTTCAGGCTTTGCTGGAAACTCATGGAATCGGATGCAGTATGAGCCGAAAAGCCGACTGTTGAGATAATGCGGTGGCTGAGAGTTTTTTCCACACCCTCAAGGTAGAGCTTGTTCATGACCGCAAGTACAAAACCCGTGACGAAGCCAAAAAGGATATATTTGAATATATCGAAGGGTTTTATAATCGGCAACGCCGTCATTCTTATCTCGGCTATCTCAGTCCTGTCGAGTTTGAGGAAAAGGCCTATGCCTCTTAACTTACTGTCCACTAAAATGGGGGAAGTTCA
>CAYFNV010000082.1:0-1193 GCA_964344595.1 uncultured Nitrospina sp.
AGCAACTGTGTTAAAAGTCAAGTTGTAGGAATGAGATTTTTATTCCATCGTGTTTTTGTTTTGATCATGGTATTGATGATCGTTAATAATTTTCGCATGCAAGCGGTAATAGCCACTTTAAAGGGTTTTCCCTTTTCAGTGAGACGTTGGTAAAAAGAACGGATCGCCGGGTTAAACTGTATTGCGGTGACAGTAGCCATATAAAGAGTGGAGCGAACTCCTGCCCGTCCTCCCCAGATACAGCGACGGCCCTTGAAGGTTCCGCTGTCCCGGTTAAGGGGAGCCAGTCCGATCAGTGCGGCGATTTGCCTTCGGTTGAGGGTCCCTAACTCAGGTACATTGGCGAGCAGATTAATCGATAAAACCGGCCCCGCTCCAGGGACACTTTGAATGATTTGATCGTTCTCTCTCCATACAGATGAACGTTTTAGAGTTTTGGAAAGGTCTTGATCCATATCTCGGATTTGATTTTTCAGCCACGCTATATGAGTCTCAACGTTTTGACGTATTGGTTTGGAAACTTGTTTGAGTCGGGTTTTTTCAGTGGATAGCATCTCCACCAACTGACGTCGGCGTGTTACTAAAGCCGCCAGTTCCCGTGTCTCCTGGTCCTTGATCTGGCGCATTTCGGGCCGCACGGCAGCAGCAAACCGTGCCAGAACTTTAGCATCCAGGGTATCGGTTTTGGCGAGCTGTCCCGTTGCTTTGGCGAAATCACGAACTTGGCGGGGGTTGACCACAACGACAGGTAATCGATCCGTAGCCAGAGCCAAAGCTAAAGGAGTTTCCAAACCGCCTGTGGCTTCGAGAACGATTAATGTTGGAGCCTGAGTGGATAAACGTTTTGTCAAGTTGGCGATCCCTGTCTCATCGTTTGAGGTTCGCCAGGTATTCTGAGTTGTGGAATCGGCAATATCCAGATAATCTTTGGAAATGTCGATGCCAATAAAATGTTCTTTCATGATTTGATCTCCCAGCCTTGCGGATGCGGGCTCGGTGGCCCTGGCAACTGTTCGGGTTCATCAAAACAGGACACAACGATCTGCGCTCCGGGACGGGCTAAAAGCCCAAGGGGTAATCGATCTATTGTGTCCAGATTTAACTCTTGTGAGCTTGTGGAAAATCAAAACAGATTTCCCACAGGGCTCACAGGTCTACTACTATAAATTTACCTCTTAAACAACATACAAGGG
>CAYFNV010000083.1:0-1170 GCA_964344595.1 uncultured Nitrospina sp.
GAGACCTTTGCATAAGGGGTCATTTTTAGCAATGTTTTTAAATCGGGACTTGAGTCAGATTGAGTCCCTGTTTTTGTGACGATTTTTTCTTAATCCCTTCCGTATTCATTGCTGTTTGCTTTGTTATTTCCTTCGCTTTTTCAGTTTTTGATTGGTTGAACCCTGGCTGTTCTAGGTTTTTGCCAGAACCAGGCATCGTTTGATGTTCATCGCCATACAAGCCAGAGTTACCTGGACTGCTGTCCGGGTTAAACCGATGTATCGTGACCGCCGCAACCGGTAATGGTTCTTTAGAATGCCAAAGACATGTTCTACAGGAGCCCGTAACTGAGCCATCCGTTTGTTGAAAGCCGTTTGCTTCGAAGTCAGGGAATGATATTGACTGGGCCGGTGCATAAGCCCGGCAAAAATACCACGATCCTCAAGGGCCTTGCGTCTTGAATGTTTATCATAGGCCTTGTCTGCGTAAACCGCTTGCTCATCCCCCATCACCAAATCATCCGCAGGGGTCGTGTCATTAATATTGGCTGGGGTGATGATCACACGGCGGGTTAATCCCGACTTTTTATCCACAGCCATATGCATCTTGTAACCGCAGACATTGTCTTTTTTACGAGAACCATAAGTACCGGCCTCCGGGTCCACCGTCTTTTTAGGACTTGATGAACGCACAAACGAGGCATCCAGCATTGTCCCCTGCTTGATTATGAACCCCTGCGATTCAAACTGGGCGTTCATTGAGGATAATATCTTCTCATAACGATCACCCAAACGGGTACGGAACCGGCTGATCGTGGAATGATCCGGAACCTCATCCGACAAACTCAAACCCACAAAATGGCGGAAGCTGATACGGTCCGACAACGCTTCTTCCATGCCCGGATCTGAAAGGTTGTACCACTGCTGCAGCAAAAGGGTCTTGAACAACAACACCAACGGATAAGACGGACGACCGGTACCCGAACCATAAATCCCAGACAATTCCTCTTCCAACAGACTAAAATCCAAAACCTGGACCACTTCTGAAAGAAAGTTCGTGGCACCGTTTACCAAATCATCCGCGAAGCTCATCTGACCCAAGTTCTTTTGCATCACAACTCCTCACATAATCATTAAAATAAAATAACGAATTATAACTTATACAAAAACCTATACTTATGCAAAGGTCTC
>CAYFNV010000084.1:0-1153 GCA_964344595.1 uncultured Nitrospina sp.
TGTGCCATCTCTTCCAAGGTGCGGTTCATTTGGCGGTTCAGTTCGATTTTGTCATCCAAACTGCCTAAAATCCGCGCAATGGCTTTTTGCTCGGCAAGTGGGGGGAGAGAAATTGGGAGATTTTCGATTGTTGATTTGTTGATTGACGAGAAAACGGTTCCCGAAGAACTACTATGTAATTGCTTGTTGTAGTGTTTTAATAAGTTATACAAAAATGTCTGCTCACCGTTTTTCATTCTCAAACCAGCATTCCCACGGCCGATAGAACACATTGACTTAGAAATATTAACTCTACCAACAGGCGCACGAACACTTAACAGGATATCATTTGCTTCCAAAACTTTCTTGGGTTCTGAACAATATACTCTTTCAGAAACGAATCTATCATTAAAATCAACAACTCCTTGGTAAAAGGGTAATCCAATTTTTTCTTCATTATAAGTGGAAGATGGTGGTGACTGCCCCATAATGACATCAGCTACTTCACCAAGTTTACATTTTTTCCAGTGTGGTTTCATGTCAGCACCCTTTGGGTGGGAGAAGGGAGAATGGAGTAGGGAAATAAGCGGCAGAAATGATTTTTTGATAATATTTTGGAAATAGTGTAAATTTCATCAGTAACAATGCGCCACTTATAACCGAAAACCCCAATGAGATTGGGGAAACTGCTAGACAGTATTCTGAAAAGATGTAGGTTATTCGGGCGCATTTTCTATTTCTTTAATTTGAAATTCCATATTGTAAACCTGTTCTCACCCCAGGGGCTATTATTCTTTAAATTTTCAAGTCCAGCTTCAGACGCAATATAATCAGCTAAATCTTTTTTACCTTTTCTGGATGATGCTAACAAATGGTATCCATTTTTTTGAAAACCAATTGCACCAATTATAATATCTGCCATTTGTAATAAATCTGATTGCTTGGCTTTCCTCGGCTCTACTGTTCGAAAAGGCTCTTTGTCGTTGCCATATTTTTTCTTCATACCATTATTCAATGTGGTGTTTAACGTGGTTAAAGAATATTTTGATTGTCGATAATCCAAATATACAATAAACTGATCTTTCTCACCTTCTCTACAATAATTTTTGCCAAATTTGTGTAAGAGTAATTGATAATAAAATTTATAAAACCCTAATTCTTTATCCCCTTTACT
>CAYFNV010000085.1:0-1142 GCA_964344595.1 uncultured Nitrospina sp.
TGGCCTGCCTCAAATTCCTGAACCAGTCGCTATGAGGATCGGGCTGGGTAAAGTTTGCTGTGCTGCTGGAGCGCAGGCTCCTCTCCAGCCGGAGCGGAAGCAGCACAGCGGGTTGCGAACTCGTTCGGGGTGAGATACCCCAGTGAACTGTGTGGCCGGTGGCCGTTGTAGTCCTCCTGCCATTGCTTTGTCAGTCGCCGAGCAACCGACAGCGTCTCAAACTCCTCCATACCAAGGAACTCATCGCGAAAGCGACTGTGGAAGCTCTCGGCATAGCCGTTCTCCCATGGACTGCCTGGCTGGACATACAGGGCATCGATCTCAAGGCGGCCAAGCCACTCCCGAACGGCTGTCGCGATGAACTCCGGGCCATTGTCACTGCGAATGCAGCATGGCACTCCGCGCGTGGCAAACAATTCCGCCAGCGTATCGATCACGTCTTCACTGGTGATACTGCGATCAACGTTCAAGGCCACACACTCCCGAGTGTACTCGTCCACGATCGAAAGCCACTTTAGCGGACTGCCGCTGACAGTTCGGTCGAACACGAAGTCCCAGGCCCAGACATCGTTCGGGTGCTCCGCGCTGCGACGCAGACAACTGTTGCTGCTGGTTCCCAGATATCGTCGTTTTCGCTTCTTCTGAGCCACTTTCAGCCCTTCTCGACGCCACAACCGCCAGATCCTCGTGTCACTGGCCTGCCAACATTCCTGCCGAAGAAGACCGGCAATCCGCCGGTACCCAAACCGAGGACGCTGACCAGCCAGCTCACGCATTCGCTTCGTCAAAGACACTTCGTCACTCCGAGGCGACGACAGAAAACGCTGAGTGCTGCGAGGCTGATTCAACAGTCGGCAGGCACGACGTTCGGAGACAGGGAACTCGCTTTGAAGCTGACGCACGGCCGCACGCTTTCGAGAAGGGCTTACCAGTTTCCCTCCGAGATGTACTTCAACATGCGGATGTCGAGCGCCTGGTCAGCCACGATCTCCTTGAGTCGTTTGTTCTCATCCTCCAGCTGTTTCAGTCGCTTCGCCTCCTCGGACTTCATTCCACCGTACTGGTTCCGCCAGCGGTGGAATGTGGCCTCGCTCACTTCCAGAGCCTGGAGCACCGCTGCCATGTCTTTGCCGCTGTTGAGC
>CAYFNV010000086.1:0-1099 GCA_964344595.1 uncultured Nitrospina sp.
TATACCCAGTCAACTTCAAAATGCTAAGTTTTCAGCATCTGAAAATTGTCATTAATTCTACCATCCAGGTCATTTCCAATACTTGGCAGTATATTTTCAAAAAAGCCAGCAATGGCTTCCTTAAAATCCTTTGCCCCTTTAAAAAAACGGTTATTTCTGACCTTTTCATTCATCACCTTCCATAACCTCTCAATAGGATTAAGATTGGGGCTATAGGGTGGTAAAAAATGCAATTTAATATTAAGTTTCTCTGCTTTTTCAGCAAGCAATGAGGCCCTGTGGTAACCTGACCTATCTAAGATGATGTGAATTGTTTTACAGCCATATTGGGAGCGAATTTTAGCTATGAAATTAACCATTGACTCTGCATTAACTGTATCATATTGGGATGTTATCGTCTTGGCTATATGACCCAATTGAATAGCACCAACAATATTTAATCTCGTACGACTTGCTGTTGTATCAACATGTTTTGTTTTACCTGTCCTTATCCAACCATAAGATAGTTTTGTTGCTTGTGTTGGATGGACTGCATCCATGAAAAGGATTGGCTCATCATCACCAGCTTTTTCTTTAAGCTTTTCATATTCAGAAATAAACTCCCTCTGCAATTCAGGATCAGCTTTGTGGGGTCGACCTTTAGGTTTTTTATAGCTAAATCCATTGCGGTGTAACCATTTATGCATGCCTGGTACTGTGTAGCTAACCCCATAATGTTCCTTTACATACAAAATGATTTCATGATTATGATGATAGGTATGCGCTTCTAAATGAGCAATCAGCATATCGGTTTGAGCTTCTGTTAATTGACCAGATGATCCACCGCTTTCATTCCTTAATTTTCCGGCTTGATAATCTTGGATATGACGAATAATCGTAGATTGATGGATTCTGAGAGCTTGGCTAATTTTGGGAACTGTCCAGCCTTCTGAACGCAATAATATTGCTTTAATGCGATCACCTTCTTTCCTGTCTGCACAGTCCCGATGGCGGACTTCAAGCGACTCTTTTTCTTCTTTTGTTAGGAATAATCTTTTCATACCGCATAGTATGATCCTTTTTTAGAACAATACAAGCATTTTGAAAGATCATGGGTATA
>CAYFNV010000087.1:0-1093 GCA_964344595.1 uncultured Nitrospina sp.
GGCTTCTGGTCGCGTTTGGCGAAGGAGCGCTGGGGCATGGTTGACCTGACCGAACAGGAGCGGGCCGCGATCCGCGCCGCCTTGAAGCCGGTCGCCGAAATCATGGAGGAGATCGGCTGGCAGACCCGGCTGATCGATCTCACTGAGGCGCAGGTTTTGACCCTGATCGAGGTCGCAATCGGCGGCTTTCAGGACGCCATGCTGGCGACGGCCAAGGGCGACGATACGGAGATCCCTTTTTGATGTTGGATTACAACCACTCGGCCACGGTTGCCGATCGGATCAACACGCTGATCGACGAGGCCCTCGAGACGGAAAATGCCGCGAGGCCGTCGCGGGAATATCTCGGCGGGTCCCGGTTGGGCGTCGCTTGCGAGCGCGCCCTGCAGTTCGAGTATGCCGACGCGCCGAAGGACGATGGCAGCGACTTCGATGGTCGGACGCTGCGCATCTTTGCCGCCGGGCATGTGTTCGAAGACCTGGCCATCGGCTGGCTGCGCAAGGCCGGGTTCGAGCTTTACACCACAAAGGGTAACCGACCGGACGGCGAGCAGTTCGGGTTTTCTGTGGCGGACGGGCGCATCCGCGGCCATGTGGACGGCATCATCAATGCCGGCCCCGTGTTGACGGGGTTTCCGGCGCTTTGGGAATGCAAGTCGCTCAACGACAAGTCCTGGAAGGACACCGTCAAGCGCGGCGTGGCGATCTCGAAGCCGATCTATGCGGCCCAGATCGCCACCTATCAGGCCTACATGGAAGCAAGCGTGCCGGGGATCTCGCAAACCCCAGCACTGTTCACGGCGATCAACAATGACACCGCCGAACTGCATCACGAACTGGTGCCGTTCGACGGCGGCTTGGCGCAGACCGCCAGCGACAAGGCGGTGCGCATCATCCGTGCCACCGAGGCGGGCGAGTTGCTGCCCCGTATCGCCCAGTCCGCCGACTTCCACGAATGCCGGTTCTGTGCCTGGTCCGATCGCTGCTGGAGGGCCGGCGATGGACGATAACGTGATCGAGTTGGAACGCTGGCGCGATTTCAACGACGCCGAACCGCAGCGCCTTGACGACAGCCGACCCTGGGATGGGGCCG
>CAYFNV010000088.1:0-1056 GCA_964344595.1 uncultured Nitrospina sp.
TGTGTAGGTTACGTAATTCGTTGACAAGAATCAGCAAATTGTTTTGGGTATTTTCCGTTGAGAGCCTGATGGGGCCTCATTTGATTGTAGTAAATCATATAATCTAACAACTCTTGTTTAAAGTGTTCAAGTGATTCAAAATAAGTTCCCTCAATCAAGTCTTCATTCAAGGTATGCCAAAAACGTTCCACCTTTCCATTCGTTTGCGGTCTATAGGGCCTTGTGTGTCGATGTTTAATGCCCATCTCGATACACAACCGCTCAAACGGATGCTGATCCTTTTTGGCCGATTCTTTGGGGCCAAACTCGGGCCCATTATCCGTAAGAATTTCGGCAAAACGGATGTCATAACGGCTGGATATCTGATTGAGACAACGTAAACTCGCAAACATAACTGTGAGGGATTTGATATCTTCTACAACCTCCGCCCAGGCCACACGCGTACAACTGTCTACCAGGCACACAACATAATAACGTCTGGAATCGGAGGCGATCATATCTCTGGCCAGATGATGACTGTCCAGATGACCCAGTTCTCCAGCCTTTTCCTTGATGATGCGGCGTTTTTCCTCTTTCATCGGTTGTGTCAGTTTGTTTTTCCCGTAGCGTTTGAGGATTTTATAAATACCACTGGGTGAAGGTGTTTTGGTTCCCAACTGGCTTCGCAATACGTCATGGATCTCATACTTGTTGCAACCCCGGTCGCGCTCCTCAAGAACCATGGCCTCAATGGCAGAATCGGTTCGACGAGTCTGGTACTTGGGACCTCGTTTGCCCGGAAGCAACTGGGATTCATCGTATCCACTTTGCCTATAACGACCATAATATTTTAAAAACGTCTGGGGACAGGTCCCATGTGCCTTATAAAATTCACCCACACGGGTAAAATAAGGATGTTTCCCCTCCTTTACCAGTTCATACTCTCCTATTAAATAACAATATTTCTGTATATAGTTCTTTTTTAACGTCTCATCCTGGCTATTTATTCGCATCGTTGACTCCTGAATTGTTCTCTCTACATAACAATTCCTATCAACGAATTATGTAACCTTTACA
>CAYFNV010000089.1:0-1054 GCA_964344595.1 uncultured Nitrospina sp.
GAAGCGATTGAGTATGGTGAAAACTTCATCGTTCACAGAGAAGGTCCAGAAGCAACGCCTTATCTGCCGAACGTAATCGTTTCAACCAATCCTTACATCCGCCCGGATGACTACGGAATCCCGGAAGACGAGCAAGATCCGGATCTGCGTCATGTTCGGAACATCAAGAAGCCTTGGTCTGCTGTACGTACGACCAAAAACTTCTTGTGGGAAAAAGGATACCGGTTCTATTGTGTTACACCTAAATCTCGCCATACAGCTCACAGTTCCTGGGCAACCACTGACTGGAACATGATCTGGAACAACAACTTCGGTGATCCTTATCGAATGGATAAGCGTTCTCCGGGTGTTGGTGAGTGGCAGGTTCACATGAACCCATTCTTGTGTAAAGATCTTGGTATCAACGATGGTGACTATATCTATTGTGATGCGAATCCTGCGGATCGTCCTTACATGGGTTGGAAGCCTTCAGATCCAAGGTATAAAGTGGCACGGCTGATGTTACGGGCGAAGTACAACCCTGCATATCCGTATCACACCACCATGATGAAACACGCTACATGGATCGCCACCGAGCGTACCGTTAAGGCTCATGAAGAGCGGCCTGACGGACGTGCGATGTCAATGACCACTCCTTATCAGAGTAACTTCCGATATGGTGGTCAGCAGTCCATCACGCGTTCTTGGTTGATGCCTATGCATCAGACTGACAGTCTGTTCCATAAAGCAAAAACCAAAATGAAGTTCAAGCACGGCTATGAGGCTGATAACCATGCGGTTAATGCTGTACCGAAAGAAACGCTGGTTAAATTCTCTAAAGCTGAAGATGGTGGTTTACATGGTAAAGGACTCTGGGAACCAGTTCGAACTGGTTATACCCCAGAATCACCGTTGAAAGACCGTTTTGCCGAGATGTATCTGGCGGGTCAGTATATCCGTGTGAAAATCTAAGCAAAAGGTGGTCCTCCCAATTATGGGAGGGCCGCCATTTGGTATTTCAACGTCTAACCAATGTTAATAAGGAGGTACGATAATGCCTGAAGTCTATAACTGG
>CAYFNV010000090.1:0-1024 GCA_964344595.1 uncultured Nitrospina sp.
CGGTTAAGATAAGTTGTCGAAACTTATTTAACTTAAAGGAGAAACCAATGACTCAATCTCAATACCTTATCAAAAGAAAACTGAATATTCTAGAGTTAGGCGAAACGCTAGGCAATATCTCGGAAGCCTGTCGGAAGTTAGGGGTATCCCGCCAGCATTATTACGACATCAAATCCGCTGTTGAAGAAGACGGTCTTGAAGGGCTCCTCGAAAAGTCCCGGAAAGCTCCCCGACTTCGGAATCGAGTGTCTCCCGAGGTCGAACAGAAGGTCTTGGACTATTCTCTGGAGTTCCCGACTCAGGGTCAAATGCGGGTAGCGAATGAACTGAAAAAGCAGGGTATCCAGATCAGCGATGGCGGTGTCCGCAGTATCTGGTTGCGCCACAACCTTCAATTAGCCAGCCTGCGGTTAAAACGATTGGAGAAATGGTCTGCTGAAAACTCCTCTGTTCTGACCGAATCTCAGGTCCAGGCATTGGAGCAAGCCAAAGAAGAGAAGCAGGCCCATGGCGAGATTGAAAGCCATCATCCCGGATTCTTGCTTGGTCAGGATACCTGCTATATTGGATACATAAAAGGCGTTGGGAAAATCTATCAGCAAACGGGTATTGATACACATTCTAATGTCGGTTTTGCCAAGGTGTATTCAGAGAAAACCGCTTTGGTGGCCGCTGATTTTCTCAATACCAAGGTGCTTCCATTTTTTGATAGTCAAAATATGGCATTGTTGCGTATCTTAACGGATCGAGGCACCGAGTACTGCGGACGGATCGAAACCCACCCTTACCAACTTTTCCTTCATCTAAGCGGAATAGAGCATTCCAGAACCAAGGTGCGGCATCCGCAAACCAATGGATCGACCGAGAGATTAAACCAGATTATCCAGAACGAATTCTATAAGGTCGCTTTCAGGAAAAAAGTCTACAAATCCATCGATGAAATCCAGGTTGATCTCGATATTTTTATGGAAAATTACAATAATGAAAGAACCAATCAAGGAAAACATTGTAAAGGCAGGACACC